>JBDKIN010000196.1:0-3609 GCA_039797095.1 Verrucomicrobiota bacterium | reverse complement strand
TGATCAGGTCGGTGGAGTTCGCCGAGCATGGTGAGCAGCGCTGGCTCAGCGCCGGATTCGTCGACCTGCAGGTCAACGGCTACGCCGGCCATGATCTCAACGGGCTTACCCTCGACGTCGCCACCGTGCGGGCCCTGTGCCAGGCGCTGCTCAAGGTCGGGGTCACGACGTTCCTGCCGACGATCATCACCGCTCCGGAAGCTCGCATCATCGCCGCCCTGCGGACGATCCGTGAGGTCTGCGCGCAGTATCCGGAACTAGCCGTGATGGTCGCGGGCATCCACGTCGAAGGCCCGCACATCGCGCCCGAGGACGGCCCGCGTGGCGCGCATCCGGCGGCAGACGTCCGTGCTCCTTCCGTCGTCGAGTTCGCCCGCTGGCAAGAGGCCGCGGGTGGACTCGTGAAACTCGTCACGCTTTCGCCTCACTGGCCGGAGGCCCCGGCTTACATTCGTCATCTTGTGAAGTCCGGCGTAGTCGTCTCGCTCGGACATACCTCCGCCGATGCCGCGCAGATCGCCGCCGCGGTCGACGCCGGCGCGACTCTTTCGACGCACCTCGGCAACGGTTCGCATGCGCTGCTGAACCGCCGGCATAACCATCTCTGGCCGCAGCTGGCTGATGACCGCCTGACGGCCATGTTTATCGCCGACGGACATCATCTCACTCCGGCGCAACTCAAGGTCATGCTCCGGGCCAAGGGCCTTGGGCGATCGTTGGTCGTCTCGGATACCGTCGCCTTGGGCGGCCTGGCCGCCGGCAAGTATCAGACCCCGATCGGGGGTCAGGTCGAGTTACGCGCCGACGGCTTCTTGGCGATCGATGACGGCACGGGCAATTACCTGGCCGGCGCCGCCTTGCCGTTGTGCGCCGCGCTGCCTGTCTTGGTCGATCAGGTCGGCCTCACTTTCGGGGAAGCCATTGGATTGATGACCAGCGCGCCGGGTCGGGTGATCGGGGGCAGGGGAGTATTGGCCGTCGGTCAGCCGGCGGACTTGGTCGCTTTGGAGTGGGATGGTGGCGCGGCTGTCCCGCGGGTGGTCGGGGTCTGGTCGCGAGGCGTCCGGTCCGAATAAGACCTTGGCGCATCGATTTTATCGATGTGTTGCCTGTACCAAAGCCTCGCCTGCCTCGGATTTAGGCTCATTTTCGGTGCATGTACTCCATTGAGCCGTTCGCCGTGGTCTTGGTCCTGGGCCTGATCGGTTTCCTCATCTACCTCCCTGTTCGTTTCTTCCTGCTGATCGGACAGGTCAAGGCTCTCGAGAAGACCGTCAAGGATCTCGCGGCGCGCACGCCGGGCGCGGCTTCGACCGCCCCCGCCGCTCCTGAGGTCAAGCCGGTCGCCATGGCGCCGGCTCCGGTCGGGCCCGCCGCCGCTGAGTTGCCTCCGCCTTTGCCGGTATCGCGCCCGGCTCCGGCTGCCGTCGTCCCGAGCGGCCCCGATCCGTTGGCGGAGCGACTGCGCGATCTTGGTCTGCTTCCGCCTTCCGACCTCAAGGGCGAGTATGCGCTGGGCGCCTGGTGGGCCGTGCGTATCGCCGGCGTGCTCGCCGTGGCCGCGGTCGTCTTCCTCGGTCTCTGGCTGAACCTGCGCTCCGCCATCCCGCCCATCGTGCGTGTCATCGAAGTCGCGTTGGTCGGTGCTGGGCTCTTCTGGGGCGGTCTCCGTCTCTCCGCCAAACGTGCGGACCTCGGTCAGGTCGTCGCGGCCGCGGGTCTGTCCGTGTGGCAGTTCGCCGCTTGGGCCACCTATGGCCTCGATAAGATGCGCGTCTGCGACAGCCCGGCTTCGGCCGCGGTCTTCCAGTTCCTCGTAGCCCTGGGCGTCGCCTTCGTTGCCTTGGCCCGCCGGAGCAAACTCTTTGCGCAGCTTGCGGTAATTTTCGCCGCCGTCGCCGTTTATTTCTCCGTCGGTACGGACGCGGCGTCCGCTCAGACCGCGACGGGAGCGGCCTTGGTCGCCCTTCTGGGCGTCATCTTGATGGTGCGTGGTCCGTGGGGTTCTGCGGGCGTCCTGGGCCTCGTCGGCTCGCAGGTCTGTCTCCTGCTGCTCTATGATGCGATGCCCTCGAAGGACGCGGATTACCTTCCGTTGCAGCTCGCCGCCCTTGCGTCGTTCATCGTCCTCTGGCTCGGCGAACGTCTGGTGAAGGACGACGAAGTCCTGTCAGGACGTGACGCGCGCGCGGCTTTCCAGCTCAGCGCTTTCTTCGCGCCGGCCTTGCTGGCGCTCTTTCTCGCGACCGGCGGCGATCAGGCCCGTGCCACCGTCTCCTTGCTCCTCGCCGCCGTCGCCGCGCTCGCCGGGTTGGCGGAGCGCGGACGTAATCGCATGGTCTGCGAAGTCATGCTGCTGGCCGCCGCGGGCTTCGCCGCCGCTGGCCTGGCCTGGTTGGCGGACCCGCACCTCGTCTGGCTTATCTGGGCGCTTGCCGCGGCGGGTGCGCTGCTGGTCGGTACGCGGACCGGCTCGGAGCTCGTCCGCTGGTCGGCGGAAATCCTGGGTGGCGTGGCCGCGTTCGCTTTCGTCGATCATCCTCCGGAGCAGCCATGGATGTCTCTGGTCGGCATCGGCGCCTTCGCCTTGTTGTTGGCGTTCCGCGAGGATTGGGAGCGTGCCGCCGGCTGGCAGCAGCTGCGGCGCCTCATCGGTATCGTCAGCCTGGGGCTCGTCGTACTCTCCGTGCAGGAATCCTTCCCCAAGGCCGACACGGGTTGGCCTTGGTTGGTGGTGCTGCTCGTCGCCGCCTTACGTTTCCGTCCCGCGCTGCTGTGGGCGGCTCTGCCGGGTTATCTCTTCACCAGCGTCTTGGTGGTGTTCTGGCGTCCGCTGGTCGGTTCCGCGGGGTCATCGGCTTGGTGGGCCGTCTGGGCCGCGTTGCTGGTGGCCCTGAACATCGGCGCCTTGTGGCGTCTCCTCGGACGACCAGAGCTCTTCGCGAAGGTCCTGCGTCATGCCTTGGCCTTGGTCACCGCGGTGATCGTCTACGCCTTCGCCGCCGCTATGGTCAGGAGCCTGCTGCCGGTCGCGAAGGACGTCTGGTCGCCTGCCGCCTGGCAGCTCGCCCTCACTTGGTCCGTTGGCGGGGGCTTGCTCGTGGGCGTGACCGTGCTCTGGCGTCGCCTCGGTGCCGTGCCGACCGAGCTGTCCTTGACGGCCATGGGCGCGCTGGCCGGTTTCTTCATTCAAGGAGTCGCCAATGCCGGTTCTGGACTGTCGGCGCTCGGTCTGGCGCACAGCCCGCTCGTGCTGCTCGGCCTGGTCAGCCTGCTGTGCGTCCTGGCGATCCATACCCGCGGACAAGGCTCTTGGGGCACGGTGCAGAGGTCGGTGCTCGGCATCGTGACGCTCTACTTCATGACCTTCATCATGCTCGCGCGCCTGCCGGGCGCGGGTGTCTCGCTCTTCTGGGCCTTGGCCGCCGTGCTCACGTTCGTCCTCGGCCACGTGCTCTCCACGCGTTCCTTCCGTATGCTCGGTCTGGTCGGACTCGTCATCGCCGCCGCCCGCGTGCTGACGCACGATATCACGGACCTCCTCGGCCGGATCGTCGCCTGTGCCGCCCTGGCCATCGCCTTCTTCGGTGTCGCCTGGCTCTACGGACG
>JBDKIN010000195.1:0-3548 GCA_039797095.1 Verrucomicrobiota bacterium | reverse complement strand
AGGTGTTCGTCGTAGACGCCGACGGCCTGCAGGTAGGCTTGGACGATCGTCGGGCCGACGAACTTCATGCCGCGGCGCTTGAGCTCCTTGGAGATCTTTTCGGCGAGCGGCGTGGTCGGCTGCGGCTGACGTGAACGCCGCACGACCGGCTCGTCGTCGACGTGCGCCCACAACCAACTCGCGAAGCTGCCGTGCTCCTCCTGGATCGCGAGGAAGGCGCGCGCGTTGAGCGCGACGGATTCGAGTTTGCCGCGGTGACGTACCAAGCCCGCGTTCTGCATGAGGACGTCGACTTTCTGGGCGTCGAAGCGGGCGAGCTTACGGACGTCGAAGCCCGCCAGCGCTTGCCGGTAGTGGTCTCGCTTCTTCAGCACGGTGATCCACGAAAGGCCAGCTTGGGCGCCTTCGAGGATGAGCTGCTCGAAGAGCCGGCGGTCGTCCCGCACGGGCACGCCCCATTCGTCGTCGTGATAGGCGACGTAGAGCGGGTCTTCTCCGCACCAAAAGCAGCGTACTTTCGGCTTGGCCACGTCAGCCTTTGATCGAAAGGCCTCGGAGCCAGGCGATCCAGCCGGCGGGCAGGCCGCGGGCGAGGGCGCCGCGTATGATCTTCTCGTGGTAGAGACGTGAGGGCAGGTGAGGGCCGGTGGGATCGACGACCTTGTAGGCCTGGCAATCGAGCGGGCAGTCTTCCAGGCCGGCTTCGAGCACGGTCATCTTGATGCGCTTGTAGGCCGTGCCTTCGGCCTCATCCATGCGCTTCCAGTCGTCGGCCGTCATCTCATAGACCGCGCCCCAGACGCCCGGGGTGTCCTGGTCTTCGAGGATGTCCGCCGAGCCGCCGCCCCAGGTGGAACTGGGGTGCGTGAAGGCCAGGCGATGCTTCGGCAGGAAGGCCTTGCCGCGGTAACTCGAGCCGGGGCAACGCCGCTCCATCTGGGTGGAGTCCAGATTGGAGGCGTAGGCGAAGTAATACCGGCTCATGGGAAGGGCATCGGACTTTGCCCATCCTGTCACGGGATGCAAACGGATTGGGGCCGCTGTGAATATGACGTTCTCCGGCTGGGAGTTACGTCGTGTGGTCAGGATGTCAGAACCGGCGCGTCAGGCTGAGATAAGCCGAACGCGGCTGCGCCGGGAAGCCGAAGGCCGCCGGCGGGGCTTCCTCGCCGAAGATATTCTCGATGCGTAGCGAAATCTCGGTGCGGTCGGACAGGACGCGGCGGATCCAGAGGCGCACGAAGGTGGCGTCCGGGAGTTCGGTCCGCGCAAAAGCGTTCCAGTCGAAGTCCTCGCGTCCGCGCAGTTGGGCGGCGGAGACGCCGAAGGTCCAGTCGTCGTCCGGCATGATCTCCGCGCCGACCGAAAGCGTCAGCGTCGGCCGACGGAGCAGTTTGTCACCGGTCAGGCCCGTCCCGAGGAAGTAGTCCGAAGATAGGATCTGGCTGTCGAGCCAGGTCGCCGCTCCGAAGAGCCGCAGCCCTTTGGCCGGACGCGTCTCCAGGCCGGCTTCCAATCCTTGGGTGCGCGCCTCGGCGATGTTGTAGGTCTGGTAGCTGACCGGATTATAGTCGATGAGGTCGCTCAGGTCGTTGCGGAAGGCCACGAGCGTCCAGGACAGCGCGCCGGGGACGCTGTTCTCGTGGCGCAGCCCGATTTCGAAGCCCGTATTGCTCTCGGGCCGGAGCGGGAGGTTGAGGTGCGTGCCGTAGGCGAGGTCGTTCGCCGCCGGTGCGCGATAAGCCGTGCCGACTTTGGCGTGGGCGAGCAGCTCCTTGGTGAGGCGTCGGCTGTAGGTGACATCGCCCGTGGTCTTGCCGGCGAAGTCGGTGAAACGATCCGTGCGGATCGCGGCGCGGAGGCGGTCCTTGGCCGTGGCCTGCCATTCGGCGCGGGTCCAGATGCCGAGGCTTTCCTGCGTCTCGTCCCAGCTGAGGCTGTTCGTGACGACGTTGAACTGTTCGAAGGAGGCACGCTCGTAAGTCAGGCCTAGTCCGAGGGTCAGGTCCGGACGGACGCGACGATCGACGGTCGCGGTGAGTTCGTCGCGGTCGAGCAGGTAGCGATTGGCGAACGGGACGGTGACGCTCTGGATCGAGGACCCCGCGCTTGACCAGAAGACAGAAGCTTCGGTGTCCTCGTCCTGGAATCGCAGGCCAGGCGAAAGCAGCCAGCCGCCGTCGCGCTGCCAGTCCGTGAGATTAGGCGGCCCGCCAAGCTGCTGGCCGGGCAGGCCGGCCTTGCCGTGGTCGGCCGAGCCGACGACGTCGAAGACCAGGTTCGGCGAAAGGCGTTGCTCGTGCTTCAGGAAAGCGCTGACGGCCTCGCGGTCGGCGTTGGGGCGGAAGCCATCGTCATGCGTCGCGGTCAGCGAGAGCGCCGTGCCTAGCGTGGCGGCCTTGCCGGCTTCGGCATTGTTCGCGAGCAACGCGTAGTTCAGCGTGCCTCGACCGAAGGAGCCGCCTTCGGCGACGAGCGTGGAACCGGCGCGCGCCGTCAGCGGAGATTGCTGGCGGAGGTCGATGACGCCGCCGAGCGCGTTGGCTCCATAGAGGGTAGAAGAGGGGCCGCGCAGCACTTCGACCGAGGCCAGTCCGAAGATGCGATAGCGGCCGATCTCGTAAGAGTTGGAGAACCCTTGCGGCAGGCGTCGGCCATCGAGGAGCACGGCCGTCTGGGTCGAGTTGGTGCCGCGGAGGAAGAGCGAGCCGACCGAGCCTTCGCCGGACTGTTCCGTGGCGAAGACGCCGGGGGCGCCACCGAGCAGGCTCGTCAGCGTGGTCTGCCCGGCGTCGGTCGCGGCGGCCACGTCGAGGCGACTGACGGAGGGCGAGGCTTCAGCCAAGGGCTTCGCCTGTCGGGTTTCGATCACGACGGTCTCAGGCAGGCGGGTCGGGGCCTGGGCGAGGAGCAGGGCAGCGAAGGTCAACATTATGTATCTTCGTATCTGGATATGAAGATGTAAGTCAAGGCAACCTTTAAGGGCCGTCGGAGATGGGGCTGGAGAAACCGCCAGGTTATGGCATAGTGCTTATTGATGGCCGCCGAACTCTCCCAGCAACCTGACCTCGGACCTGTCCGCCAGTTCTCCATCTTCGTCGAGAACAAGGTCGGACGCCTCAACGAGCTTGTCGAATCCTTGTCCGGAGCGGATGTGCACATCATGGCTCTCTGTCTGGTGGACACCACCGACTCGACGATCATCCGCATCGTGGTCGATTACCCCGAACGCGCTGAGCAGATCCTCGACGAGCACCGCTTCGCCCATGACGACGTCCCCGTCGTGGCCATCGAGCTCCAGTCCGAGGCCCAGTTGAAGGACGTCACCGGCGTGCTGCTCAAGGCGGAGATCAACATCCACTACGTCTACCCCTTCTTGTTCCGTCCGAACGGTCGCTACGGACTCGTCGTACGCACCGAAGCCCAGGAACTCGCGGCCTCCGTGCTGTCCAGCCACGGCATCACCGTGCTCAGCCGGAACGACATCGCCCGCTAAGCCCTCATCGGCAGGGACAGCACCACGTGCTGTCCTGCCTGATTTCAGGCCG
>JBDKIN010000194.1:0-8217 GCA_039797095.1 Verrucomicrobiota bacterium | reverse complement strand
TCCCCAAGGTCGTCGCGACCGCCGGCCCGGACCGCGCCTTGCTCGCCCGTCAGGACAAGGACCGCATCGCCACGGAGGCCGTGCGGTCGATCTACTCGGCGCTTAAGGTCAACCCCGCCGTCGCCCAGGCGCGCGTCTTCCTGGTGACCTCCACGCGGCCGAGCGAAGGCAAGACTTTCGTCGTGACCAACCTGGCGCTGATCTTCGCGCAGCACTCCGAACGCGTGCTCGTCATCGACGCCGACTTACGCCTCCCGAACGTCGGTCCGTCGCTGGGCTTCACCGGCGACGCCGGCCTGAGCCGCTGGTTCAACGGCGAGGTTTCGTTGGATGACGCGATCGTGCGCGATGTGGCGCCAGGACTCGACGTCCTGCCGGTCGGAATCAGCTGCAAGAACCCTACGCAGGTGATCAATCACCCCAAGTTCCTTGAGATGATCGACGGTCTGCGCGGCCGCTACGACCGCATCTTCATCGATTCGCCCCCCATCGGCGCCGTCTCCGATTCCCTCCACCTCCTGCCGAAGGTCGACGGGGTGCTCTACGTCGTCCGCTACAACACGGTCAACCTGCGGAACGCCGTGGCCTGCCTCGGCCGTCTGCGCGACGCCCAGGCCCCTCTGCTCGGCGTCGTGCTCAATGCGATGTCCCTCCGGATGGCCTCGGCCTACACGGACACCTACGACTCCTCCTACCGTAAGTATTACGTCGACGAACCGTCCGGCACGACCCCGCCGACGCCCTGATTCCCCCATGCCTGCCATGCGCCTGCTCCTGCTCCTCTCATCCCTGGCGATCGTCGGCTGCCAGCAAGTCCCGGTCACCGGCCGTTCGCAGTTCATCCTCGTCGACGAGGGCGAAGTGGCGGCGCTTTCGGCCACCGAGTTCGCGAAGATGAAGAAGCTTCCGGCCGACCCGCGCCTGCCGAAGCTCCGTGAGATCGGCCTGAAGATCGTCGCCGCCGCCCGACGCGACGACAAGGCCGGCGTCCTGCCGCCCGCTTCCCGCTGGGAATTCGCGGTCATCGACGACAAGTCGCCCAACGCGTTCGCGATGCCGGGCGGCAAGATCGGTTTCCATACCGGCATGTTCGCCTTCGCGCCGACGGACGACGATCTCGCCGTGATCATGGGCCACGAGGTCGCGCACGTCATCTGCCGTCACGGCTCCGAGCGCGTCTCCCAGACCATGGGTGTCGCGATCGCCGCCGCCGTCGCCGACGAAGCCACGCGCGATTCCTCCGCCAAGACCCGTGGCACCTGGATGGCCGCGGTCGGCCTCGGCGCGCAGTTCGGCATCCTGCTGCCGTTCAGCCGCAGCCACGAGTCGGAGTCCGACCGGCTCGGCCTCATCTTCATGGCCCGCGCCGGCTACGATCCGGAAGCCGCTCCGGCCTTCTGGACCCGCTTCGGCAAGGGTAACGGCGGCAAGACCCCGGAGTTCTTCTCGACCCATCCCGCCGACGCCACGCGCGTGGCCCAGCTCCGCAAGTGGATGCCGGAAGCCAAGGCGCAGATGCCGAAGAAGCCCTGAGCGGGTTCAGCGCGGGGCGACGAAGGGGCAGGTGAGGTAGACGCCCTTGGGATCGTTGAGGGCGCGGATCGCGCGCAGCCACCGGGCGTTGGCCCGCAGGAAATCCTTGGCGGGATCGCCGGAGACCTTGGCGAAGAGGGGAGCCTGGTCGTCGTCATCCGAGAGCAGCTGCTGCAGGAAGGTCTCCCGGCCGGAGTGGAGGGCCGGCACCTGGACCCAGGCGGCGTCATCCAGTTTGGCCAGCCGCTTGGCCTCCTTGAGGGCTTCGCGCAGGCCGCCCAACTGATCGACGAGTTTCAGGCCGCGGGCGTCTTCGCCCAGCCAGACGCGTCCTTGGGCGATTTCGTGTACGCCGTCTCGCTTGAGTCCGCGGCCGGCGGCCACGATGGCGAGGAAGTCTTCGTAGACACCGTCGACGGAGGATTGGATGACCGCGAGTTCTTCCGGGGTCGCGCGCCGATGATCGGAGAGCAGGTCGGCGAAGCGCGCGGTCTTCACGCCGTCGGTGCCGAGCTGCACCTTCTTGGCGAGGTCTTCGTAGTTGAGGAACAGGCCGAACACGCCGATCGAACCGGTGATGGTGGAAGGGTCCGCCATGATCAGGCTGGCCGGCGCCGCGATGTAGTAGCCCCCGCTTGCGGCGACGTCGCCCATCGAGACCACCACGGGTACGCCCTTCTTCTTGAGCAGGGAGACTTCTCGGGCGACGACGTCGCTAGCGAACGCCGAGCCTCCGGGGCTGTTGACGCGGAGCACCACGGCCTTGAAATCGTCGTCACCGCGGATCGAGCGCAAGTCGTGGGCGAGCCGGTCGCCGCCGATCTCGCCGGCCCCGCCCCAGCCGTCCACGATCTCTCCTTCGGCGTAGACGATGGCGATCTTGCCGCCGCGGGAGGGCAGGGCGACCTTATGGGCGTAACGGTGCAGGCCGACGCGGCGGAAAGAGGTGCCGGCGTCGTCTTCGCTCGCGCCCGCTTCGCGGACCCGGCTCACGAGTTCGTCGCGATGCAGCACGGCGTCGACGAGCTTGAGTTCGACGGCCTTGCGCGCCGCGAAGACGCCGCCGCTTTCGACGACCTTGGTCAGGCGTTCGGTCGTGAGGCCGCGCGAACGGGCCACGTCGCCGAGCAGGCGCTTCCAGAGGCCGTTCATCAGGACTTCGGTCTGCTCCTTGGCCTCGGCGCTCATCGTGCTGCCGAGGTAAGGTTCCACGGCGGACTTGTATTTCCCGACCTTGGTCACCTGCACGCCGAGGCCGGCGAGGCGGAGGGTGTCCCCGAAGTACATGTTGTAGGAGGCGAGTCCCTTGAACTCGACCTCGCCGCTGACGTGCGCGTAGACTTTGTCCGCGACGCTCGCCAGGTAGTACTCTCCTTGCGAGGCGTTCTCGACCCAGGCGATCACCGGCTTGCCGCTTTTCTTGAAGGCGACGAGCGCGCGGCGGAGTTCGGCTTTCTGCGTCAGCCCGGCGAAGAGCTCTCCGCTGAGAAGGATGCCGGCGATCTGTTTGTCCTTGGCCGCGAGGTCGATCGCCTCGAGCGCGCGCAGGAGGTCGAGGCGCGGACCAGCCGCGCCGAACAGCAGTTCGTCCAGGCCCGGCGCGCCGTGTTCGGGAGTGTCTTCGATCGTGAGCCCGCCGCCGACCACGAGCATCGTCTTCGGTTTCACGGCCACATGCGCGGAGGCTTGGCCGTCGCCGGCCGAGCTGGCCATCCCGACCAGCAGCACGACGAGGAGGAAGGCGCCGATGAACAAGGCGAGGACCGTGCCGAAGGCCGAAGCGAGGACCGACTTGAGGAATTCTTTCATGGAGGCGGGCGGGGTGTTGCCGAAATGATGCTTCCCTGTCTTGTTTTCGCCAATCCAAAGCGGATTTTTTAGCCAACGGTTTCCTCTCGATGCCTCTCGGCAGACGGACTTAATCTAAGGTCATGTCAGAGCCTACGTCATCGGCCGGTGCCGGCACCTCCCGCAAGGCCCTAGCCATCAACCTGGATCGTTCCGCCTACGGCGCCTTCGCCGAGATCGGCGCCGGCCAGGAAGTCGTCCGCCACTTCTTCAAGGCGGGCGGCGCCTCGGGGACCGTGGCGAAGAGCATGTCCGCCTACGACATGCGGATCAGCGACGCCATCTACGGCCATCCGCAGCGTTACGTCTCCCGGCAACGCCTCGAGCAGATGCTCGATCACGAATACGGCCTGCTGGTCGACCGGCTGAAGGCCGAGCGCGGCGCGACCACCCGTTTCTTCGCCTTCGCCGACACGGTCGCGACGACGCCGCATGACGGCAAGGGCCAGGGGCATTCCTGGATCGGGATCCGCTTCCAGGACCAGCCGGGCTCCGAGCCGAGCGAGGTCATCCTCCACCTCCGCCTCTGGGACAAGGACGCGGGCCGCCAGCAGGACGCGCTCGGCGCGGTCGGGGTCAACCTGGTCCACGCCGCCCTCAACACCCGCGACAGCGTCGACAACTTCCTCACGGCGCTCGTCGACGAGGTCGGCGCCGGCCGCGTCGAGATCGAGTTCGCCCACTTCAGCGGCCCGGCGTTCGGCGCCTTCGACAATCGCGCCGCGGCCTTGCGGCTCGTGCGGCTCGGCCTCACGGATGCGGTGCTCTTCGGTCCCGAAGGCGACCCGCAGGTCCCCAGCGAATATTTCTACAAGCGTTCGGTGCTCGTCGCGCGCGGCACCTTCCGCCCGGTCTCCCTCGTCAACGAAGACATGCTCGCCTGCGGCCTCCGCGCCCTGCCGGACGGCGGCAAGGACGTGCTCGCGCTCTTCGAGATGTGCATCGGTTCCGACCCTCATCCCGAGGCCGAACTGATCGACCGTATCCGCCTCGTCGGCGCCATGCAGCACCCCTTGCTGGTGACCCGCCACCGCGGCTGGTACCGTCTGCCCGCTTACTTCCGCCTGCACACCACGGGCAGCATCACGCTCGTCGCGGGCATGAACAACCTCGTGGATCTGTTCAATCCGGAGCACTACACGCACCTCGAAGGCGGCGTGCTGGAATCCTGCGGCCGGCTCTTCAAGGACGGCGTCCGCGTCATGGTCTATCCGATGCTCGGCGACCAGCTGCGCCGCCTCATCCTCGACCCCGTGGCCTGCAAGGTCTGCTTCCCGGAGAGCTACCGCATCGCCGAGGATTCCGTGGTCACGGCTTCGGACATCCAGATGCGTCCGTCCGTCGCGGGTCTTTTCCAGCACCTTCTTAACAACGGGTTCCTCGTGCCGATCACCGGGGCGGATCCCGTCGCGATGGCCTGCCAGCCGCGCACTTTGGCCGAACGTATCCGCAAGGGCGTGCCGGGTTGGGACCAGGAAGTGCCTCCGTCGGTTGCGGTCGCGATCCGAAGCCTCAAGCTGTGGGCTAGATAGCCCACCATGGCCGCCACGTCCCTTCCGCCCGTCCAAGAAACCGAACTCGCCCTCTCCGTGGAGCGGGCCTACCGCGAGGCCTTGGTCACGGACCGGCTGGGAGCGATCTGGTCGCTTATCCTGGCCAAGTGCTTTCTCGCCCAGTGGGCGATCACGCAGTACTCGATCCCGGTCAGCGGGGCTTTCTACGTCTGGACCCTCACCCTCGTGATGGGCACGGTGGCCTCGCTCTATTACCTGCACGCGCACCGCGTGAAGCTCTATCTGCTTCCCACGCATTTCCGCGTCAATGCGGCCGTGCTCGGCGGCCTGCTGGTCTCGCTGGGCTTCGTCGCCTATGCCCGCTTCGCGCTCGGCGCGATCGAAGCTCCGGTGGCCGCCGCGCTCGGAGCCGCGCTCCTCGGCTCGTGGTCGCTCGCGCGGGCCGCCCTGCGCCGTGCCTGGCCTCCGCTCGTCGGGGCGCTCCTTTGGTGGGGTCTGGCCGCGACCGCCCTCCGTGCGCCGGCGAACGAAGCGATGCTCTGGCTGGGCCTGGGCATGCTGGGCGCGCAGGCGCTCCCGGGTTTCGCCGTGGCGGCCCGGGAAGCCCGTCAGCGGGTCTGATCAGGCCGCGGGCTTGCCGCCGGCGCTGTTCATGAGGTGCGTCATGAAACGCTTCATGGCCGGCGTCAGCACGCGTCCCTTGCGGTGCAGGATGGCCAGCGGGCGCGCCACGCGGCGGTCGCGCAGGCGGAGCATGACGAGCGTGCCTTGCTCGACTTCCTGACGGATGGTGCCTTCGGGCACGAGCGCCACGCCGGCATCGACTTCCACCGCGCGCTTGAGCGTCTCGATGTTGTCGAACTCCATCGAAGGCTCGAGCTCGATGCGCTGCTCGCGGAAGAACTGGTCGAGCGCCTTGCGCGTCGGGATGTCCTGGTCGAAGCCGATGAACTTGCCGCCCTGGAGGTCGGCGAGGTCGATCTCCTTCTTCGCCGCGAGCTTGTGCTTGGGCGAGCAGATGGCGACGAGCTGGTCCTCCATGAGCGGGATGATCTCGACCTGGCGGGTCTTCTGCGGGAAGGCGACGAGGCCGAAGTCCACGGCGTTGGAGATGACGTCCTCGTAGACGAGGTTCGAGCGGCGGTATTCGACGCGCACGTTGACGTGCGGGAACTCCTGCATGAACGACTTCACGTGCGGAGGCAATTCGTGCAGGCCGATGGAGACGATGGTCGAGATGTGGACGGTGCCGCTGACGACCTTGCGCATCTCCTGCATCTCGCTGCCGACCTGTTCGTAGCGGTTGAGGATGTCCTTGGCGGCCTCGTAGAGGCTCCGGCCCTCGCGCGTCAGCCGGAACTGCTTCTGGCTGCGGTCGACGATCAGGACGTTGAAATGCTTCTCCATCGAGCGCAGCTGCTGGCTGACGGCCGACTGGGTGATGGCGTTGAGCTTGGCGGCCTTGGAGAAGCTTTCGTTGTCCACCAGGTCGCGGAAGATCTTCAGGTTCTCGATGTGCATGGAAGGATAGTCGGGATGATTAATAAAACTAATGGCGAAGGCCTTCAAGTGTAGACCTGCTAATCCTGCGAAGGGCGCGTCCGGGCGGGCTAGGGAAGCCCGTTGGTTGACTCCCCGCCCGTTCTCCCTCCCTCTGGTGGAAATGGTCACCTCCGACCAATTCAAGGCCCATTGCGAGGGGGTGCTGGCCCGCATACAGGCCGCCTGCGTCCTTTCCGGCCGCGACCCGGCCTCCGTCCGCCTGCTGCCGGTGACCAAGACCCACCCGGTCGAGGCCGCTTTGCTGGCCTATGGCTTCGGTCTGCGGGCCGTCGGCGAGAATCGGGTCCAAGAAGCCGCCCAGAAGCGCCCCCTGGCCCCGGCCGACCTCCGCTGGGAGCTGATCGGTCACCTGCAGTCCAACAAGGCTAAGCACGCCCTGCAGGCGTTCGATGTCATCCAGAGCGTCGACTCGCCTGAACTCGCCACCCGGCTCGGTCGTCTGGCCGGTGAGATGGGCCTGCGCCGTGAGGTGCTCATCCAGGTCAACTCCGGCGACGATCCGGCGAAGTTCGGCTGCGACCTGGCCGACGCCCCCCGGCTCCTCGAGGCTGCCTTGGCCCAGCCTGCTCTCGTCGTGAAGGGCCTGATGGCCATCGCGCCGCTCTCCGACGACCCCTCGGTCGCCGACCGCACCTTCGCCGAGCTTCGTCTCTGCCGCGACGCCCTCGCCGCCCGTTTCGGCGTGGCGCTCCCGGAATTATCGATGGGGATGAGCGGAGACCTTGAATCCGCGGTCGCCGCAGGTTCTACTTGTGTCCGTGTCGGCTCCGCTTTGTTCGGCAGCCGGCCCACCGCATGATCCGCCGCCTCCAAATCCGCGACCTCGCCCTGATGGACCGCACCTCGCTCGACCTGGGCGCGGGCTTCACCGTGGTCACGGGAGAGACCGGCGCCGGCAAATCGGTGCTGCTCGGCGCGCTCTCGCTCCTCGCCGGCAACCGCGCGGCGAAGACGATCGTCCGCAAGGGCGCCGACGAATGCTCGGTCGAAGCCGAACTCGAGACCGACGGCGACAAGCGTTTCGACGAAGCGCTGAAGGCCCTCGACCTGCCGGCGTGCGACGACGGCCTGCTCATCCTGAAGCGCTCGGTCCACGCCACCAAGGCCGGCCGCATCTCCATCAACGGCGGTTCGGCGACCCTCACGCAGCTCCAGCAGCTCGGCGAACTGTGGATCGATTTCCACGGCCCGGGCGAACCGCAGAAGCTGATGCGCGCCGAGACGCAGCTGGAGATGCTCGATCTGCATGCCGGCCTGGCCGCCCCCCTCGCGACCTACCGCGCCGGCTGGCGTCAGCGTAACGAGCTGCTCCGCGAAGCCGCCGAAGCCGCCACGGCCGAACGTCTCTCCGAAGACGAAGAGGCCTTCCTCCGCTCGCAGTTGGAGAAACTCGATTCGCTCGATCTTTCCGAAGAGGCCATCACCAAGCTCGAACGCGACCACGCCCGCTCGTCTCGGGCCCAGGAACTCGCGGCTTTGCTCGGCCAGTTGGATGCCGGTCTCGGCTCCGACGGTCTGGGCGAAGTCCTGCCGAAGCTCCTCAAGGCCGGCGATGACGTCGCCCGCATCGACGAAGAAGCATCCGCCCTGCGCGACCGCCTAAACTCCCTCGCCGCGGAAGCGGAGGATATCCGCGCTGATTTCGCGCGTCTGGGTCGCGGACTTTCCTCCGACGACGAGTCCGCCGCCGAACTCGACGGAAAGATGAACCTCTGGTTGGAGTTCCGCCGCAAGTACGGGCCCGGCGCCGACTCCGTCC
>JBDKIN010000193.1:0-8763 GCA_039797095.1 Verrucomicrobiota bacterium | reverse complement strand
CACCCAGGGAGATGCCCAAAAATCAAAATAAAGCCCCGGCTTTCCTTCGTTCTGGCTCCTGCTTAGGTGGAATGACCCCCATGCCCGAGCTCGCCGAAGTCGAATATTTCCGCCGCCGCTGGGATGTCGGCCTAGGCCGCAAGGTTTCGGCGGTTCATCTGAATACCAAGGCGCGCATCGGCCGCGGGGTCGCCCCGGCGACGCTGACCAAGGCCCTGGCGGGAGCGAAGCTCGTCGAGTCCTTCGCCGCGGCGAAGCAGATGGCCTTTCGCTTCTCCGGCGGCGCTTGGCTCGGCGTGCATCTCGGCATGACGGGCCGGCTCGAAGCGGGCGACGCGGACCGCGAGCCGACGCCCTACGACCATTTCAAGCTGCTGATGACCGGCGGCAAGGAGCTGGTCTTCGTGGATCCCCGGCAGTTCGGACGCGTGCAGTTCTGGCAAGGCGACGGCGTCCCGCCGTGGTGGGAAAAGATTCCGCCCGCGATCCTTTCGACGGAGTTCACCGCGGGCGTCGTCGAGGTGTTCCTGCGTCGTCGTGCGCGCACGGCGATCAAGCCGGTGCTGCTCATGCAGGAACGCTTCCCCGGCATCGGCAACTGGATGGCCGACGAGGTGCTCTGGCGCGCGGGCTTCCATCCGCAGGCCAAGGCCGGATCGTTCGGACCGAAATCCGTCCGCAAACTCCACGCGACCTTACGCGAGGTCTGCGCCGAGGCGATGGACGTCATCGGCAAGGATTGGTCGGACCCGCCCGACACTTGGCTCTTCAACCATCGCTGGAAGGACGGCGGCCGCTGCCCGCGCTCGAAGAAGCCGCTCGTCCGCGAGGACGTCGGCGGCCGTACCACCTGCTGGTCGCCCGAACGACAGGTCCTCGGCGCCGAACGCCGTTGACCTTCCGCGCGGTCGCGCGAACTTGGTGACATGCGCGTTACCGGCGGCATCGCTCGAGGCATCCCGCTCCGCGTCCCCACGCAGGGCGGCGTACGTCCGGCCACGGATTACATCCGCGAAGCGGTCTTCAACTCGCTCGCGGCGTTCGTCCCCGGCACGGCGGTGCTCGACCTCTTCGCCGGCACCGGCGCCTACGGACTCGAGTCGCTCAGTCGCGGCGCCCTCCGCGCGACGTGCGTCGACCAGCGCATCGGTGCGGAGCTCACCGCCAACGCGGCCGCGGTCGCGAAGTCGATGGGCGTCGCCGAACTGCCTTTCACGAAAATCACCGGCGATGCGACGAAGCCCGGCGTGGTCGCAGGCCGCTTCGACCTCGTGTTCGCCGATCCGCCCTGGGAACTCTGGCAGACCAAGGGCGCGGAGATCGCCGACGCGGCCGTGAGTTACGCCGAAGAAGGCGCGCACGTGCGCGTGATCCTTGAAGCGCCCGGCGGCTACGAAGTCCCGGTGCCCGAAGGTTGGAAGCTGCGCAAGGTGATCGGCAAAGGCAAAGGCCAGCCCGCCGCGTCCGTGCTCGTCCGCAAGGCCGCGGACTGATCAGCCGTCGACTGGCCGGTGCTTCGTCCAGGCGCGCAGCTGCGCGAGCATGAGCGCGCCGCCGACCAGCGCGGCGGCCTCGACGCGCAGGATGCGGTCGCCGAGATGCGCGAAGCCGAAGCCGGCGGCACGGAGCGTCGCGCGTTCCGTTTCCGCGAAGCCGCGCTCCGGTCCGATCGCCAGCACCGCCGCTTGGGCCGAGGTGGAAAGTTCCGGCGCGCCGGCGGCCTCGTAAGGATCCAGCGCGAGTTTCCACGTATTCGCATCGAGGCCGACGAGCGCTTCGGCGAGCGAACCGACGCGCGTGACTTCCGGTACGAGCGTCGTGCAGGCCTGTTCGGCGCCTTTGAGGACATGCTCGCGCCACTCGCCGTCTTTCCAGAGCGAGCTCGTGAGGTAGCCCGGGTCGCCTTTCGCCGACTCGAAGAAGATGATGCGCGCCGCGCCGAGGCTCGCGAGGTCGTGCAGGACTTTCTTCGCGGTCTGCGGACGCGGGAGTCCGACGAGCACCGTGAGGGGCAGGCGAGCCTGCGGAGTTTTTTCCCAGGCGACCAAGAACGTGAGCTTCGGCGCGAGCGCGGTGATCGTCGCGATGCCGCGCATACCGTTCTCGATGCCGACGTGAAACGAACCGCCGACGGCGAGCCCGACGGTCTCGCGCAGGTGGTGGGCGCGCGCGTCGTCGGAGGGGAGTCCGGTCGCCGCTTCTTCGGGGGTTATCAGCACCAAGTTCACGGCAGCTAAGGTGAGCCAGCGACCTCGACTGGCGAGAGGGAAGGGCGCTAACGCTTGCGCGCGACGACGACCCTTTCATGATGGGGCCATGGACCTTTCGGACTTCCGTAAAGAGTATGCCGCCCACGGGATCGACCGTCACGAGTTGCTCGAGGCTCCGCTGGCTCAGTTCAAAGCCTGGTTCGATCAGGCCAAGACCGCCGGCGTGGTGGAGCCTAATGCGATGGTCCTCTCGACCAATGGCCTGGACGGCTTCCCCTCCTCCCGGACCGTGCTGCTCAAGGCCGCCGATGAGCGCGGGTTCTCTTTCTTTACTAACTACGATAGTAAGAAGGGGGCCGAGATTGCGGCCAATCCCCGCGTGACCCTACTTTTCCCTTGGTTTGCCCTGGAACGCCAGATTCACATAACTGGTTCATTGATAAAGACTTCAGAGGAAGAGTCAGTGACCTATTTCGCCCGTCGCCCCTACGGCAGCCAGCTGGGCGCCTTGGCGTCGGACCAGAGCGATATCATCGCCGACCGATCCGTCCTCGAGGCACGCTTGGCCGAGCTCAAAGCCAAGCACGCCGAAGGCCAGGTCCCCCGGCCCCCGCACTGGGGCGGATATCGCCTGATCCCTCACCATTTTGAGTTCTGGCAGGGACGGACGAACCGACTCCATGACCGCTTCGTTTATACGCTCAAGGGGGATAAATGGGAGATCGTGCGGCTGTCCCCCTGAGCCGGAACGACGATTAGAAACTCTAATGATAGGGGCCTTGGCGGGCTTACTCTGGGTCAGGGGGGATGCGTAGGGTTGACCCCCGCCGATGGAATCGTTCACCAATGCTCTTTCGCGTCTAAATGCGCTCGCTTTCCCTCATTGGTCTTTTCTCTCCCGCGCTCGTTTTCGCTAGTTCCGAAGGCGTGAAGCAGTCCGCCACCGACCTGTTCAATATCGGCGGCATACCCATCTCCAACTCGATCCTGACCACCTGGATCGTCGCGGCTCTGATCATCGTCGGCGTGCGTCTGGCGGTCGGCACCCCCAAGCTCATTCCGGGCAAGGGCCAGGGCGTCGTCGAAGGCATGGCGCAGGGCCTGCGCGACGCGCTCGAGCCGATCGTCGGCAAGAAGATGATCGGCAAGACCTTCCCGCTGCTCTGCGGTTTCTTCATCTTCATCCTCCTGATGAACTGGAGCGGCCTCCTCCCCGGGGTCGGCACCATCAAGTTCCACACCGAGGCGGGCTGGCAGGACGCCATCCGCCCGGCCAACTCGGACCTCAACACCACGCTCGCGCTGTCCGTACTCTCGTTCGTCGCCTGGACGTATTTCGTCCTCCGCTACGCCGGCTTCAAGGTCCTCGTCTTCGACCTCTTCGGCAACAAGTCCGACAAGAAGGAAGTCGGCATGCTCATGTGGGTGCTCCTCATCCCGATCTTCTTCGCCGTCGGCGGCATCGAAGTCGTCTCGATCACCTTCCGTCTGCTCTCCCTTTCGTTCCGTCTCTTCGGCAACGTCTTCGGCGGCGAGAACCTGATCCACGCCCTCTCCGATCCCTCCACCCTCGGCGTCGTCTCCACTTACGTCGTCCCGGCCCTCGCCGGCATGCTCGAAGTCCTCGTCGGCGTCATCCAGGCCTTCGTCTTCACGTTGCTCTCCGCCGTCTACATCGGCCTCATCTGCAACCACGAAGGCGGCCACGACGACGAGCACGCCCACTGAACCTTTCGCTTTCGAGGCGCGTGACTTGCCGGGAATCCCCCGGCGGCGCGCTGAGGAAAAAACAAACACACAACACACATGATCATCGCTGAAATCACTGGTTCCCTCCCCGCCGCCGTCGGCTGCTTCGCCGCCGCCATCGGCGTGGGTCTCGTCGGTGCCAAGGCCGTCGAGTCCGTGGGTCGCAATCCCGACGCCTCCGCCAAGATCCTCGTCCAGTCCATCCTGGGCATGGCTCTTGCCGAAGCCGTCGCGTTCTACGCGATCTTCCTCGCGAAGTAACCGGTCTCGTGGCGTGGCCCCGCGAGGGGCCCGCCACTTCTCTTTCCCAGCGCTGATCCCAACCTCCCTTTCAAAGTCCTCATCATGACCTTCTTCTCCGCCCTCCTCGCCGCCGACGCCGCCAAGGCCGCGCCGCACGCCGCTCCCGCCGCCGCCCATGGCGCCGCCGAATCCCACGGCCCCGTCGCCGACATCATGAACCTGTTCGGCAGCTTCGGCGTCGACCTGCCGCACCTGCTCGTCCAGCTCGTCAATTTCTCCATCCTCGCCTTCATCCTCTACCGCTTCGCCGTGAAGCCGGCCCTCGGCCAGATGGAAGAACGCAACCGCCTCATCGAGAAGGGACTCGCCGACGCCCAGGCCGCCACGCAGCGCCTCGCCGAAGCCCAGCAGGCTTCCGATGCCAAGCTCAACGCCGCTTCGGACGAAGCCGCCAAGATCCTCGCCGAAGCCCGCAACTCCGCCAAGGCCGCCGTCGAAGCCGCCAAGGCCGAAGCCCAGGCCGCGCAGACCGAAGTCATCGCCAAGGCCAAGGCCGCCATCGAAGCCGACCGCGTCAAGATGCTCGCCGAGGTCCGCGGCGAAGTCTCCCGTCTCGTCGTCGAGACCGCTTCCAAGGTGCTCGCCGAGAACCTCGACGACGCCACGCGCGGCCGCCTCAACGAGGCCGCCGTCAAGCAGCTCGCCCGCTAAGCCCGCTTTCTTCCGATGTCCGCCGCCTCCGTCCGAGCCGAAGCCAAGCGCCTCCTCGCCCTCTCTCTCGAGGGCGGAGCGGTCTCGTCCGACCGCGTGGGCGCCGTGCTCGCCGCGCTCGCGAAGTCCCGCCCGGCCCACACGCTCCGCCCGCTCCTCCGCGCCTACCTCGCCAACGTCCGTCGCGAGCTCACCCGCGGCGAAGCCCGCATCGAGCACGCCGGTCCCCTCGCCGCGGCCGACGCTGACGCCATCGCCGCGCATTTCACCAAGGCCCTCGGCCGCCCGGTGCGTCCGGTCGCCCGCCGCAACGACGCGCTCCTCGGCGGTTTCCGCGTGCGCGTCGGCGACGACGTCACCGACCTCTCGGCCTCGCTGCGCCTGGCCACCCTCGCCAAGTCCCTTTCCTGAACTCCTCCCCCCAACCTTAACCCGCTTTACTAAACACAATGAGCAACGCGATCGACCAGATCCAGAAAGCCATCGCCGGCCTTGATACCCGCGCCGGCAAGTCCAACGTCGGCACCATCGTCTCCCTCGCGGACGGCGTCGCCTCCATCGACGGCCTCTCGGGCGTCATGATGAACGAGATGATCGAACTCCCCGGAGGCCTCCAGGGCGTCGCCCTCAACCTCGCCGAAGACACCGTCGGCTGCGTCATCATGGGCGACATCTCCAGCCTCAAGGAAGGCATGGAAGCCAAGACCACCGGCCGCCTCCTCTCCATCCCCGTCGGCAAGGGCCTCCTCGGCCGCGTCGTCGACGCCCTCGGCAACCCGCTCGACGGCAAGGGTCCCATCGTCTCCAGCGAACGCTATCCCGTCGAGAAGATCGCCCCGGGCATCATCCCCCGTAAGTCCGTCGACCAGCCGATGCAGACCGGCATCATGGCCATCGACGCCATGATCCCGATCGGCCGCGGCCAGCGCGAGCTCATCATCGGTGACCGCGCCACGGGCAAGACCACCATCGCGATCGATACGATCATCAACCAGGCCAACGCCAACCGCGTCGGTCTCGCTTCCGGCGACGCCAACTTCCGCCCGGTGTACTCGATCTACGTCGCCATCGGCACGAAGAACTCCTCCATCGCCCGCACGATCGGCACGCTCGAGAAGGCCGGCGCCATGGAATTCACCGTCGTCGTCGCCGCCTCGGCCGCCGACAACGCCGCCAACCAGGTCTTCGCTCCTTTCTCCGGCACCGCCATCGGCGAGTGGTTCATGGAAAACGGCCAGGATGCGCTCATCGTCTACGATGACCTCTCCAAGCACGCCGCCGCCTACCGCCAGATCTCGCTCATCCTGAAGCGTCCGTCCGGCCGCGAAGCCTATCCGGGCGACGTGTTCTATCTCCACTCCCGCCTCCTCGAGCGCTCCGCTCGTCTCGCCGGCAAGGGCTCCCTCACCGCGTTGCCGATCATCGAGACGCAGGCCGGCGACGTGTCCGCGTACATCCCGACCAACGTGATCTCGATCACCGACGGCCAGGTGTTCCTCCAGACCGACCTCTTCAACCAGGGCATCCGCCCCGCCGTCTCCGTCGGTCTCTCCGTCTCGCGCGTCGGTTCCGCCGCGCAGATCAAGGCTTTCAAGCAGGTCGCCGGCAAGGTGAAGGGCGAGCTCGCCAACTACCGCGAACTCGCGGCGTTCGCGCAGTTCGGCTCCGACCTCGACGAGAAGACCAAGGCGATCCTCGACAAGGGCGACCGCTTCGTCGAACTCTTCAAGCAGCCCCCGACCGCCCCGAAGTCCGCCGAGATCCAGTGCGGCATCATCTGGGCGATGCAGAACGGCTTCTTCAACGACATGCCGGTGAAGTCCGTGCAAGCCGCCGCCGCTTCCCTCCAGGCCCACCTCGAGACCGCCAAGCCCGCCATCCTCGCCAAGATCCGCCTCGGCAACAAGATCGAGAAGGACGGCGAAGCCGAGCTGAAGTCCGCCTGCGAGACCTGGCGCCGCAGCTTCAAGGCCTGAGCCTCGGAGCTTCTCTCTTCCTAGCCACCGCCCCGCTCCATGCCCAAAGGACTCCGCGAGATCCGCAACCGAATCAAATCGGTCAAGAGCACCGGCCAGATCACCCGGGCCATGCAGCTCGTGGCTTCGTCGAAGATGAAGCGCGCCCAGGACGCCGCCCGCGCGGGCCGCGCCTACGCCGAGCTCCTCGGCGAGATCCTCGACACGGCCCAGGCCAAGGTCGGCGAATTCTCCCACCCGCTCCTCACCAAGCGCGACGTCAAGGTCCGCGGCATCCTCCTCGTCACGCCTGACAAGGGCATGGCCGGCGCCCTCAACGGAAACCTGATCCGCCTCGCCGCGGAGCAGAAGGACGCCGTCTTCGTCTGCATCGGCCGCAAGGGCGCCCAGGCGCTCGCCCGCTCGGGCCGCAAGGTCCTCGCCGACTTCCCCGTCACCGACCGCGCGAGCTTCAACGAAGTCCGCCCGGCCGCCGAGTACCTCCTCAAGGCCTTCACCGAAGGCACGGTCGACACCGTCGAGGTCCTCTTCGCCCACTTCAAGAACACGATGGTGCAGACCCCGCGCGTCCAGCAGCTCCTGCCGGCCGACAGCCTGGTGAACCAGGCCCGCGAGTTCCGCGCGAAGCTCGGCCTGCCCGAGCCGAAGTTCGAGGAAGACGAACGCGACATGCTCTTCGAGCCGTCCGCCGCCGCGATACTCGACAAGTTGCCGGCCCTCTTCTTCAAGCAGGCCGTCCACCAGGCCGTCCTCGAGTCCAAGGCCTCCGAGTTCAGCGCCCGCATGGTCGCCATGAAGGCCGCCACCGACAACGCCAAGAAGATCGGCGCCGCCCTCTCCCTCGAATACAACAAGGCCCGTCAGGCCGCGATCACCCAGGAAATCCTGGAGCTCACCGCCGGCGCCGCCGCCCAGTAATTTCCCATCCCAACTTCTACAAATATCATGAGCACTAAAGGAACGATCACCCAGGTCCTCGGCGCCGTCGTCGACGTCCAATTCCCCGCCGATAAGGTCCCTGAGATCTACAACGCGATCCAGATCGACTATAAGGTCGAAGGCAAGGCCACCCGCCTCATCCTCGAAGTCCAGCAGCACCTCGGCAACGGCCTCGTCCGCGCCGTGGCGATGACGACCACCGAAGGCCTCGTGCGCGGCGGCGAAGCCGTCGACACCGGCGCCCCGATCACCGTGCCCGTCGGCAACGGCGTCCTCGGCCGCATCTTCAACGTCACCGGCGACGCCGTCGACGAACGCGGCCCGGTCGAGCACAGCAAGCGCTACCCGATCCACCGCCTGCCCCCGCCCCTCACCGAGCAGTCCACCTCCGCCGAGCTCCTCGGCACCGGCATCAAGGTCATCGACCTGATCTGTCCCTTCGTGAAGGGCGGCAAGGTCGGCGCCTTCGGCGGCGCCGGCGTCGGCAAGACCGTCGTCATCATGGAGCTCATCAATAACATCGCGATGAAGCAGGGCGGTTTCTCCGTCTTCGCCGGCGTCGGCGAGCGCTCCCGTGAAGGCAATGACCTCTACCACGAGATGTCCGAAGCGGGCGTCATCGACCAGAAGGACCTCTCGAAGTCCAAGGTCGCCCTCGTGTACGGCCAGATGAACGAGCCGCCCGGCGCCCGTATGCGCGTCGCCCTCTCCGCCCTCGCGATGGCCGAATTCTTCCGCGACGAGCAGAACCGCGACGTGCTCCTCTTCGTCGACAACGTCTTCCGTTTCTCCCAGGCCGGTTCCGAAGTGTCCGCGCTCCTCGGTCGCTCGCCCTCCGCGGTGGGTTACCAGCCGACCCTCGCCTCCGAAATGGGCAACCTCCAGGAACGCATCACCTCCACCAAGAAGGGCTCGATCACGTCCTTCCAGGCGGT
>JBDKIN010000192.1:0-6436 GCA_039797095.1 Verrucomicrobiota bacterium | reverse complement strand
GCGGTCGATCTCGCGATGCAGGCCGGCGACGGTGTCGTGGCCGCTCTTGTGGGTGTCCCAGTAGAGGAAGGGCACGTACTCGGTGGTGACCTCGACAAAGCGTGCCCCGGCTTCGACAAGCCTGCGGGCGAGCAGGCAGCCGCGTCCGAAGCGGCCGGTGTCGTACTTCGCGTAGCTGTCCTTCGGCTCGAGCGTGATGTCGAAGGCCTCGCGCTCCCTGGCACTGAGCAGCCGATAGGCGTTGTCGAGGCTGCGCAGCATGGACTGCTGCTGGTAGTCGCTCATCAGCTCGCGGTTCGGGCTCTTCTCGACCAGCCTGCGGAAAAGCTTGTCACGATTGGCAAAGCGCTGGGCGTCCATGCCCTTCGGCGGTTTCACGGACTGCGCGGCCTCTTCGGGGAAGGGCAGGTTCATCGGGCCGAACTCGCTGCCGAAGAAGCCGGCGGTGGTGAAGGCCTTGAGCTCCTCGCTCTCGCCGACGCCTTCGAGTCGCTGGCCGATGTTGATGAAGGCCGGCATGACCGGATTGCGCGGACCGAGCACGCGGGCCATCCAGGCGCCGATGTGCGGGCAGGCGACGGTCTGCGGCGGGACGTAACCGGTGTGCCAGTGGAACTGGTGACGCGAGTGCAGGATGCTGCCGAGGTCAGGCTGCACCGCCGAGCGGATCAGCGTGCCGCGGTCCATGACCTGGGCGATGTTCTCGAGACCCTCGCAGATGCGGACGCCGTCCACCGAGGTCGGGATCGCCGGGAAGGTGCTGAGGACGCGGTCGTAGGTGAGTCCCTTCTCGTAAGGCGCGTAACGCTTCGGATCGAACGTCTCGGGCGCGGCCATGCCGCCGGCGAGCCAGATGAGGATGACCGCGTCGGCGGTGGCGGTGGGCTGCACGAGCTTCTCGCTTTCGGCGAGGAGACGCGGGGCGCCCATCGAGAGCGTGGCGGCGCCGGCGGCGCCGAGCATCCGGAGGAATTCACGCCGGGCGAGCGGCTCGGGCAAGGACGGATCAAGCGGCAGCGGAGAGGACATGGAAATCAGCGGATGGTCTGGAATTCGGGGAGCATGCACACGGCCCAGAGGAGGTCGGCGATGCCTTGTTCGGAAAGATCGGCGCCGACGATGCCGGCGGCGACCTTGAGTTCCGCGGGCGCGGGCTCACGGCTCAGCGCGGAGAGGTAGAGCCAGCGGGCGAATTCTTCCGGCGAAGCCCACGCGCGGAGCTTCAGCTTGGCGGCGCCGGCGGCGAGGAGGTTCGTCAACGCTTGGCCGTTGGAAAGGTCGATGGCCTCGAGCGTGCTGAGTTCGTTGGGCCGCATCGAGACGATCTGCTCGCGGTTCGGACGGCCGAGCGCGCGCTGCAGGAGGTCGGACTTCACCAAGCCCGCCCGCGCCGGGAGGTTGCTGGTGCCTTCGACACCGGCGAGCATCTCGGCCATGCGGGACTGCGCCTTGCGCCAGGCCGCGCTCTTGACGATCGCGACGGGCTGCCAGACGGGCTCCGCGGCCGGCGCCTTGCCCTTGCCGGCGGCGAAGACGCCGCGGGCGTTGGGCACGCTGGTCGTCCATTCCCATGAGGCGTCGCTCGCCATCTTCATGCGCGCACCGCCCTTGAGCGTGACGTTCACCTGGAAGAAGAGCCCGGCCGTGTTCGGTCCGGAGCCGGCGTTGCGTCCGACGATGACGATCTGGTTCGCGCCTTTGAGCAGCGCGACGGAGAGGTCGAAGCTCTGCGGGTCGGCCCAGTTGTCGCCGCCGCCGATCTTCTTGCCGTTCACGAACAGTTCGTAACCGTTATCGCAGGTCACCACGCAGGTCGCGGCGTCCACGTCGGCGTCGAGCAGGAGCTGACGGCGGAACGTACGGGTCTCCCCGGAGGCGGGCACGCGCCCTCCGGCGATGTCGCCCGACCAGATCGGCGCGGCGACGAGCGGCTCGACGACGGGCTTCTGCTTGGCCGCGGCGGTCGGCGCGGCGCGCGGCACCTTGGGTTCGATCTTGGCAGGCGTGGTACCGGTGAGCCGCCAGACGGCGTCGACGAACTGCTCGGCGGTCAGGCGCTTGGCGCGCGGACCGCGGTAGGCGTAACCTTTGTCGTCGGCGTCGCGCGCGAGGACTTCGGCGCGGGACTGGTAGGCCTGCGAGGTCGCGATGAAGGCGAGCACGGCCTTGAGGTCGTAACCGGACTCGACGAGGCGGTTGGCCAGCACGTCGAGGAGATCCTGGTTCCACGGCTCGGTCTGCATCGCGTCGACGGGATGCACGATGCCGCGGCCCATCAGGCGATGCCAGAGGCGGTTGACGATGGTGCGCTGGTAACGGCCGTTCTCCGGATGGGTGATGAGCGCGGCGAGCTGGGCGAGGCGCTCCTCCCGCGGCTTGGCGGCATCGACCTGGCCGAGTTCAGGGAAAGGCCAGGCGGCGACGGCCGGCTTACCGGTCGGTATGTCGCAGCGGACGAGCTCCATCGGCCGGTTCGCGTAGATGGCGGCGAGGCCGTAGGCGTCGCGGAGCTTCCAGCGGTCGGTGAAGCTGTCGTGGCACGAGGCGCACTTCATGTTGATGCCGAGGAACGTCTGCGAGACGCTCTGCGAGAACTGGAGCTCGGGCACCTGGCCCGCGCTCACCGCGCCGCGCCAGACGATGCCCTTGGCGAAGCCTTCGCTGTCGGCGGACGGCGCCACGAGCTCGCGCGTGAACCGGTCGTAAGGCTTGTTGGTGAGCAGCGAGAGGTAGAGCCAGTTGGTGATCTGCTTGCGGCCGCCGTCGATGTAGCCGGTGCCGGCGTAATCGTTGCGCAGGAGGTCGTTCCAGAAGACCATCCAGTGGTCGGCGTAGTCGACGTCGCGGGCGAGGAGCTTCCGCACGAGCGCCTCGCGCTTGTCGGGCCGCGTGTCGGCCGCGAAGGCGCGGGCCTCTTCGGCGGACGGCAGCAGGCCGACGAGGTCCAGCATCACGCGTCGCTGGAAGGTCGCGTCATCCGCCGGCGGCGGAGTCGGGGCGCCCTTGGCCGCGAGCCATCCGTCGAGCACGCGGTCGAGCGGATGCGTACGTCCGGACTTCGCTTCGGGAAGCGCCGGACGGCGCGGCCGCAGCGGCGGCTCATAGGCCGGCTGCTTGAAGGCGAACCCTTCGGTCCAGACGGCGCCCTGCTCCACCCATGCGCGCAGGACGGCGACCTCGGCCGGGCTCACGCGCGCGCCTTTCGGCGGCATGCGTTCGTCGGGATCTTCGCTGACGATCGACTCGAGCAGGCGTCCCTTCGACGCCTGGCCCGGGAAAAGCACCGCGCCGTTCTCGCCGCCTTCGAGCAGCGAGGCGCGCGTGTTCATCGAGAAACTTCCCTTCTTCTTGTCGCCCGTATGGCACTCGCCGCAGTGCTTGCGCAGGATCGGCACCACCTCATGGGCGAAGTCGACCGGGACCGCCCCGAGGGAGGCCGTCAGGAAGCAACCGGCGAGAAGGGAACCTCGGAACATGCGGGGGCGGCCGGCGAATCAGGGGACGAAGACGACCGCGGCGGCGGCCGAGGCTTCGACGGCCTGCTTGGTGTCGGTGAGCTTGCCGTCGCGGCCGATCCTGTAGGCGTTGAGCGTGCCGGACTTCTGGCCGGCGCACACGAGCCAGCGGCCGTCGGCGCTGAGACCGAAGCCGCGGGGCGTGGCGGGCGTGCCGAGCACGTGCTGGAGAAGCGTCAGCTTGCCGTCCGTAGCGATCGAGTAGACCGCGAGGGAGTCATGGCCACGATTGGAGACATAGAGCGTCTTGCCGTCGGGGCGGACGAAGATCTCGGCGGTGGAAGCGCCCTTGGTCTCCGCGCCGGCCGGCAGCGTCGGGAGGCTCTGGAGCTGCTTCAGGCCGCCGTTACGCTCGACCGAGAAGGCGACGACGTTGAGGCCCATCTCGGTGTTCACGTAGGCGAACTTGCCGTTGGGATGGAAGGCGAGGTGACGCGGGCCTTCGCCGGCGGTGACACGGCCGGACTTCGGCTTGTTCGCGGCGAGCAGGCCCTTGTCGGCGTCGAACTTGTAGATGAAGATGTCGTCCGTACCGAGGTCGGCGACGTAGGCGCGGCCGTTCCTCGGATGGAAGTAGACGCCGTGGGCGTGCGGGCCGGACTGACGGCCGGCGTTGGGGCCCGTGCCGACGTGCTGGAGCGAAGACGAAGCGGCGGCGAGGGAACCGTCGGCCTTGATCGGCAGCGCGGTGGTCGAACCCGAGCCGTAGTTGACGACGACCAGGTTCTTGCGGGCGGCGTCGACGGCGAGGTGCGTCGGTCCTTTGCCCTTGGAGGCTTCGGTGTTCAGAAGGCGGAGCTTGTCGCCTTCGACCGCATAAGCCGCGACGGCGCCTTCGGCGGCCTCGGCGGTGGCATAGAGGAACTTCGCGTCGGGGCTGAGCGCGACGTACGAAGCGGACTTCGCTTCGGCGGCGACGGTCGGGACCGAGATCTTCCCGGTCTTGCCGTCGAGCACGCAGCGGAGGACGCCCTGGGCCTTGGCACCGGAGGTGCCGACGTAGAAGACGTACTGCGCAGGCGCGGGCTTGGCCTTCGAAGCGGCCTTGGCGGCGGGCTTCGGAGCCGGGGCGGGCGCGGTGGTGTCGGCGGACTGACAGCCGACGAGCAAGGCCGCGAACGCGGCGAGGAGGAGGCGGGAGGTGTTCATGGGTTTAAAATCGGGGAGGCGATCAGCGGCCGTCCCACCAGCCGTCGAGCTGCCCCAGGAGTCGCTTCACGTCATCGGGACGTTCGGCGGCGAGGTCGCGGAGTTCGTAGGGATCGGCCTTGAGGTCGAAAAGGCGCGGCGGCTCGGTGGCGTCGGCCGACCCATGCTGGACCGTGCCGGTCTTGAGTCCGCTGGAGACGATGAGCTTGAGGTCGCCGGCCACGAGCCAGCGATAGCGCAGGCTGGCCGCAGGACGCGCGAGGTCGTGGATGTCGTGGGTCGAATTCTGGCCGGCGACGAACGGGCGCGCCTTCAGGGCCGCGTCATCGAGCAGGTCCAGCCCGTCGCCGCCGGCGGGTACGGGGGCGCCGACGAGCTTCAGGAGCGTCGGCATGATGTCGACCGAGCTCGCGGCTTCGGCCATCACGGCCGGCTTGATGTGCCCGGGCCAGCTGACGAAGATCGGGGTGCGCACGCCGCCGTCGAAGGGCGACTGCTTGGAGCGCTCGAAATCGACGATCGGTTTGTCCGTCCGGGGAATCCAGCCGTTGTCGGCGACGTACACGATGATCGTGTCGCGGGTGAGGCCTTCCTTCTCGAGATGGGCGCGGATCTCGCCGATGGTCTCGTCGAACCACTCCACCATCGCGTGGTACTTCGCGGCCTGCGGCGTCGGGGACTTGTCGCGGTATTTCGCGAGCAACCGCTCCGGCGGCGTATGCGGGTCATGCGGCATCATCGGCGCATACCAGACGAAGAACGGCTTACCTGCCTTCTTGGACCGGCTGATGAAATCCGTGAGCGGCGCCAAGGTCTTGCGGCCGATGTCGAGGCCCTCGTCGCCGTGGCGTCCGCCCTTGGTCATGCCTTCGGTGAAACCTCCGGTCTGATAAGGGCCCATCCACCACTTGCCCGTCTGCAGGCTGACATAACCTTGCTCGCCGAGGAGGCGGGGCAGGATCGGCGACTCCTGGAAGCGCTTGATCATCTGGGTACGACCATCAAGGAATGCGGCGTTCTTCTGCCTGGCGGCGGCGGCCTTGGCGGCGCCCTTGGCGCCGGCGGCGGCGTCGCTGACGGGGATGAACGGATCGTTGCCGGTCAGGCCGTGGCGGTGGACGTGCCGTCCGGTCAGCATCGAGGCGAGGCTCGGCCCGCAGAGGGAGTTCGTGACATAACCGCGAGGGAAGAGGCGCGACTCCGCCGCGAGCTTATCGAGGTGAGGCGTGCTGACCGCCTTCGAACCCATGAAGCCGTAATCGAACCAGGCGTGGTCGTCCGAGACGATCATCAGGATATTCGGGCGTTCGGCGGCGGACAGCGACAAGCCCAGGCAGGCGAGGACAGCGACGCAAAGGGGTAAGAGGCGGGGCATGTCTTATAGACTCCCCAAACCAAGGCCCGTTCCCATCCAAAAAATCCGCCAATCTTCATCATTTAAACGAAGAGCGTCCCGAAACCGCCACCACCCCCTTTGACGAACCTCAGACCCCGGGCATAATGAGCGACGTCGGCAGCCCTACACCCTCGGTGACCCCACCTCGGAGGCCCCCCTCTAAAATATAATGCGTTTTTATCTGACTGAAATTCAGTCACTTAGGGACAGACGTCTCTCTTACCCCCTGTTTTCAGCCCTATATATACAGGCCCCTTTCTTTTTCCATGATCAACCACATCCCGCACCGCACCGCCAAGAACGATACCCTCACCTCCCTCCTCCGCTCCGACTTCCCCGATCTCGGTGAAATCGAGGTCTCCCGCCTCGAGACGGC
>JBDKIN010000191.1:0-6400 GCA_039797095.1 Verrucomicrobiota bacterium | reverse complement strand
AGGACGATTACTTGGCCTTGGCGATCTCGACGAGTTCGACCTCGAACTCGAGGACGGACTTGCCGGGGATCGGACCCTGACCCTGATCGCCGTAAGCGAGGGCGGACGGGCAATAGAGGACGATCTTGCCGCCGACGCCGATGAGCTGCACGCCTTCGGTCCAGGCGGGGATGACGCCGCTGAGGGGGAACTCCGAAGGCTCATTGTTACGGTTCTTCGTCGAATCGAAGACCTTGCCGTCGACGAGCTTGCCTTCGTAGCGGCACTTGACGGTGGAAGCCGCGGTGGGCTTCACGTCGGAACCCGGGGCGAGGATCTTGTATCGGAGGCCGCAGGCGGTCTTCGTCACCGACTTGTCGGCGTCGACCTTGGCGAGGAAATCGTCGTTCTGCTTGCCCCACTTGCCGGCCTTGGCGTTGACGCGCTCCTGGAACATGGCGTCGGCGCCTTCGCCGAGTTCGGCGGGGTTGAACTTCGGCTTGTCGCCGCGCATCGCCTGACGCACGCCGGCGTGGAAGAGGTCGATCTCCTCGTCGGTGAGCTCGAGCTGCGAGTTCACTTGCGGCATGGGGGACTGGCTGGCGATGGAGTAGCCGAGCATGGTCCAGGCCTGTTTGACCTGATCAGGGGTGAGGGTTTTCACTTTGGGGGCGGGGAGAGGAGCGACGGGGGCGGCGCCGGCGGGCTTCGCCTCATCGGCGGCATGGAGGGACGCGACGGCGACGGCCAGCGCGGCGAGGACGGGGTGTTTCATGGGAAAGGGTTTCCTAGCCGATTCAGGCCTTGGGGGGAAGCACCTTCGCATGCTCCTGCAAGGAGCACACCGTCAGGGGATGCTCACGGAGGGAACGGATGCCTAGGATGGCCGCGCGGGCGGCGTTCATGGTGGAGGCCATGTAGACGCCGCGGAGGACGGCTTCGGCGCGCATGGCGTTCTCATCCTTGCGCGGCAGCATGCCCGCGGCGGTGTTCACGATCATCTGGAGCTGGCCGTTCTTCAGGAGGTCGAGCGCGTTGGGGCGGGCGCCTTCCGAGATCTTGCCGAGCTTGGTGACCTTGATGCCCGCGGCCTCGATGGCCGCGGCGGTGCCGCTGGTGGAGAAGATGTTGAAGCCGAGCGAAGCCAGGTCGCGGGCGACGGCGACGGCGCCCTCCTTGTCGCGGTCCTTGACGGAGAGGAAGGCGCTGCCGGCGACCGGGAGCGCGGGCTGGGCGGCCATCTGCGCCTTGGCGTAGGCCATGCCGAGGTCGTCGTCGCAACCCATCACCTCGCCGGTCGAACGCATCTCGGGCGAGAGCGCGACAGGGGCGCCGGGGAAGCGGCTGAACGGGAAGACGGACTCCTTGACGGACCAGTAGGGCGGACGGATCTCCCGGGTGAAGCCGAGGTCCTTGAGCTTGGCGCCGAGCATGCAGAGCGAGGCGAGCTTGGCGAGCGGCACGCCGATGGCCTTCGAGACGAACGGGATCGTGCGCGAGGCGCGCGGGTTGACCTCGAGCATGAACACGATGCCGTCCTTGATCGCGAACTGGATGTTCATCAGGCCGACGACCTTCAGGCGCTTGGCGAGGGAATGGGTGATGCGGCGGACCTCGTCGACGAGGGCGGGCGAGAGGGAGTGCGGGGGCAGCACCATGCCGGCATCGCCGGAGTGGACGCCCGCGTGCTCGATGTGCTCGAGCATGCCGCCGATGACGGTGGTCTCGCCGTCGGAGATCGCGTCGACGTCGAGTTCGATCGCGTCTTCGAGGAACTTGTCGAGCAGCACCGGCTTGCCCGGGGCGACGTCGAAGGCCTCGCGCACGACGGACTTCAGCTCGTCCATGCCGTAGACGATGAACATGCCGCGGCCGCCGAGCACGAAGGACGGACGGAGGAGGACCGGGAAGCCGATCTCTTCGGCGGCCTGGTAGGCTTCTTCGGCCGAGAGGGCGGTCTTGTTGACCGGCTGACGGATGCCGAGCTCGATGAGGATGTCCTTGAACTGCTGGCGGTCCTCGGCGAGCGCGATGCTCGCGGGCGAGGTGCCGACGACGGTGACGCCGGCGGCTTCGAGGTCCGCGGCGAGGTTGAGCGGGGTCTGGCCGCCGAACTGGACGATCGCGCCGACGCACTGCTCGGTGCGGTAGATCTCGAGGATGTCCTCGAGCGTGAGCGGCTCGAAGTAAAGGCGGTCGGAAGTGTCGTAGTCGGTCGAGACCGTCTCGGGATTGGAGTTCACCATCACCGTCTCATAGCCGGCGGCGCGGAGCGCGTAGGAGGCGTGGACGCAGCAGTAGTCGAACTCGATGCCCTGGCCGATGCGGTTCGGGCCGCCGCCGAGGATCATCACCTTCTTCTTCGCCGAAGGACGGACCTCGGACTCGTCGCCGTAGGTGGAGTAGAAGTAAGGCGTGAAGGATTCGAATTCCGCGGCGCAGGTATCGACGAGGCGGAAGACCGTCTTGATGCCGGCGGCGTTGCGCTGGGAGTAGACCGCAGCGGACGCGAGGCCGGTCGCATGGGCGATCTGGCGGTCGGCGAAGCCGGCTTCCTTGGCCTGGCGGAGCAGGTCGGTGCCGACGGACTTGCCGGCGGCCTTGAGGGCGAGCTCGAGGTCGACGATGCCGCGCAGCTGGCGCAGGAACCACGGATCGATCTTGGAGAGGTCGAAGATCTCCTTCTCGGTCAGGCCGGCGAGCATCGCGTAGCGGACGAAGAAGGGACGTTCCGGATTCGGACGGGCGAGGCGCGCGCGGATCTCGGTGAGGTCGGTGAAGGCGGCGTCGCCGAACTTGCCGCCGCAGCCGAAGCCCCAGGCGCCGATCTCGAGGGAGCGGAGCGCCTTCTGGAAGGATTCCTTGAACGTACGGCCGATGGCCATCGCCTCGCCGACGGACTTCATCGCGGAGGTCAGGGTCGTGTCGGCGCCGACGAACTTCTCGAACGTGAAGCGCGGGATCTTGGTGACGACGTAGTCGATCGTCGGCTCGAAGCACGCCGGCGTGGACTTGGTGATGTCGTTCTGCAGCTCGTCGAGCGAGTAGCCGACGGCGAGCTTGGCGGCGATCTTGGCGATCGGGAAGCCGGTGGCCTTGGAGGCGAGGGCGGACGAACGCGACACGCGCGGGTTCATCTCGATGACGATCATGCGACCGTTGGTCGGATTGACCGAGAACTGGATGTTGGAGCCGCCGGTCTCGACGCCGACGGCGCGGATGACGGCGAACGAGGCGTCGCGCATCAGCTGGTATTCCTTGTCGGTCAGCGTGAGCGCGGGGGCGACGGTGATGGAGTCGCCGGTGTGGACGCCCATCGGGTCGAAGTTCTCGATCGAGCAGATGATGACGCACTGGTCCTTATGGTCGCGCATCACTTCCATCTCATATTCCTTCCAGCCGAGCAGGCACTCCTCGATGAGGACCTCATGGACCGGCGAGGCGTCGAGGCCGGCCTGCGCCATGCGCTCGAATTCTTCGCGGTTGTAGGCGATGCCGCCGCCGGTGCCGCCGAGGGTGTAGGACGGGCGGATGATGACCGGGAATTCGCCGCCGATCAGGGCGATGGTCTCGCGCGCTGCGTCGAGGGACTTCACGACGCGGGAGCGGGGGACGTCGAGGCCGATGTCGAGCATCAGCTTCTTGAAGATCTCGCGGTCCTCGCCGCGTTCGATCGCCGCTTCCTTCGCGCCGATCAGTTCGACGCCGTACTTGGCGAGGACGCCGGTGCGGGCGAGCTTGAGCGAGAGGTTGAGCGCGGTCTGGCCGCCGAGCGTCGGGAGCAGCGCGTCCGGCTTCTCCTTGGCGATGATGCGTTCGACGGATTCGACCGTGAGGGGTTCCACGTAGGTGACGTCCGCCGTCTCGGGGTCCGTCATGATCGTGGCGGGGTTCGAGTTCACCAGGATGACGCGGTAGCCTTCTTCGCGCAGGGCCTTGCAAGCCTGGGTGCCGGAATAATCGAACTCGCAGGCCTGGCCGATGATGATCGGTCCCGAGCCGATGATGAGGATTGAGCGGATATCGGTCCTCTTAGGCATAGTGTTCCGCGGACTGTCAGCGACCCTCGGAAGGTTGGTCAAGTGGGGACTTCTAACAATTGCGGGCGCCCCGCGGGAAGGCGCTTGCAGGGTCGTCCCGGGCGGTCATTCATCGGGGCGTGGACATCATCAGGATCGCCGGCATCAAGTCCTTCGGACACCATGGCGCCCTGCCCGAGGAGAAACGCCTCGGCCAGAGGTTCACCGTCTCCGTGGACCTCGAGATCGACACCCGTCCGGCCGCCGCGGCCGACGACCTCAAACTGACCGTCAATTACGCCGACGTCATCCGCACGGTCGAGGCGCAGCTGACCGGCCAGCCGGTCTACCTCATCGAGACCCTGGCCCAGCAGATCGCCGCACGAATTCTGGGGACTTTCACCGTGGTCAAGGCGGTCACCGTCGAGGTGAACAAGCCCTTCGCCCCCGTGGCGGCGGAGTTTGACTCGATTTCGGTCAAGATCCGGCGTGAGCGGGCGTGAGTAGCGCCACCCTCCACTATATTCTAGGCCTCGGCAGCAACCTCGGGGAGCGGGCCGAGCTTCTTGCCGAAGCGATCATCCGGCTGGGGAAACTCCCGGGCCTCAGGGTTTTGGCGATTTCCGAGGCGGTTGACTCCGACCCAGTCGGATATGCCGATCAGCCTAATTTCTTAAACCTTTGTCTGGCAATTGCTTGCAATAAAAACCCTGATGAATTGCTGGCCGCGACCCTTGAAATTGAGCGACAACTGGGGCGGGAACGGACCGCGAACCGCAATGGCCCCCGCACCTTGGACATCGACCTGCTCTTCTATGAAGGGGGAAAGTGGGACAGCCCGACGGTCACCCTCCCCCACCCTAGGTGGTCTTCCCGAGGTTTCATCATCTTACCCCTAAGGAATCTGCTTCAGGACCCGGCCCTCGCCAAGCACCCCACCTGGGGTTCGCTCGCCGCGGAGGTCCGATCCCTGCCCGTCGGCGACCATGGCCTCCGTCCATGGCAAGGCCCGACTCCCTGGAGCAAGACTCCCTGACCCCCGACCGCTTCGGACACTGTCCGGCGCTCTGGCTTGCCCTCCCCCTCCTCCTCGGCTGTTCGCTCGACGCCGCTTTCGGCGTCGCCCCGGGTCCATGGCTGCTGGCGGGAACCGTCGCCGGCGTCATCGCCTGGGTAGGACGAACACGCGCGCTGCTCGCGGGCGGCGTGCTCGTGATCGCCGGGGCCTGCCTCGGCGCGGCCTGGCACCAACTTCGCACTCCCCCGCAAGACATCCCGATCGTGCGCCGCCCTTTCGTCGAGCTGCCGGTGATGATCGAACGCGCCGCGCCGCGGTCGGACGGCGCCGGCTGGACCGGGCTCGGCTGGATCACCGACCGCGACGGTCCGTTCTTCCGCCGCCGCGTCGCCCTCTCCGCGCGCGGCGATTGTCCGGCCGAGGGCGCCGAGCTCATGCTTTCCGGCGGCCTCGGGGCGATCAAGCAGGACGCCGACGGCTATGACGCCTGGCTACGCTCGCAGGGAGCGACGTTGAAGCTGCGTGGCGCACGGGTGCTCGGCGAACTCGCGCCGCCCTCCCGCTTCGCCGTCTGGCGCCAACGCCAACAACGCCGCTTGGACGCCTGGTTGCGCCAGATGCCCTGGCATGATCCCGATGGCGGCGCTTTGCTCGCCGCGACGATGCTGGGGCGGACGGCGCTGCTGCCGGCGGAAGCCAAGGAAGCGTTCGCGGCGACCGGCACGCTGCACCTCTTCGCGATCAGCGGCCTGCACATCGCCGGCATGGCGGCCGCTTTGCTCTGGCTGACGCGACGCGCACGCCTACCGGAAATCCCGGCCGGTGTCGCCATCCTCGCGCTGCTCTGGCTCTACGTGCAGGTGACGGGCGCGTCGCCTTCCTCGGTGCGTGCCTGGATCATGGCCGCGTTCCTCTGGGGCGGACGAGCCGGCGAGCGCGCCACGCCGGCGCTGCAGTCACTGGCCCTCGCCTGCGCCGTCACGCTCATCCTGACACCGGAGGCCTGCGCCGACGCCGGCTTCCAGCTGAGCTATGCCGCGGTGCTCGGGATCATCGTCGCCGGCGGCCCGGCCGCGGAACTTTGCGCCCGGCCCACGGAGGAAGAGCGACTCACGCCGGCGGCCGCGCAGACCGCGACGCAGCGACTGCGCTGGCGCGCCCGGAAATTCCTGCTCGGCGGACTCTGCGTCTCGCTCGCCGCCACGCTCGCCGGCGCGCCCCTGACCCTCGGACACTTCGGGACGGCGAGCTGGGGCGGCGTCTTCGTGAACCTCGTGCTCGTGCCGCTCTCGGAGATCCCGCTGATGCTCGGCATGGCCTCCGTCGCGTGCGGCGTGAGCGACTGGCTCGCGACGCCTGCGAGCTGGCTCAACGGCATCGCCGG
>JBDKIN010000190.1:0-9190 GCA_039797095.1 Verrucomicrobiota bacterium | reverse complement strand
TATGAGGTCGGTGACAGTAACCTCGGCAAGGAACAGGGCTTCGGCCTCGAGTGGGAACTCGCCAAGGTGCGCGGTCCGCTGTCCGGCAGCTTCTCGGTCTACTACAACCGCTTCTCGTCCTTCATCGCGCTGCAGCGTAACGGCTTCGGCCCGGGAGATTACGCGGAGAACGGGACCGACGAACTCGCCCGCTATGACTTCGTCTCCGTGCCGGCGGACTTCTTCGGCTCCGAAGTGAAGGTGAACTACCAGTTCGTCGACACCCCGGTCTCGAAGTTCGGCCTGGAGTGGTTCGGCGACTTCGTCCGCGCTTCCAATCGCGACACTTCCGAGGCCCTGCCGCGGATCTCGCCCGGACGCATCGGCGCGGCCTTGCACGGCCTCGAGTCGGGTTGGACCTGGCGCCTCGACGCGACGTATCACTTCGCCCAGAATCATGCCGCTCCTGATGAGACCCGCACCGCGGGCTTCACGATGGTCGGCGCCAGTCTGGCCCACCCGATCAAGTTCGCCCAGCTGGACGGACAGTTCACGCTCCGCGTCATCAACCTCCTCGACCAGGAAGCCCGCAACGCGTCCTCTTTCATCAAGGACGTCCTGCCGATGCCGGGTCGCGGCATCGAGGCCGGCCTGCGCCTGAATTTCTGAGGTTCATGGCCCGGCGGCTTCGTCTGGGCAGATGAAGCCGCCTTTTCTTTCCTCGTCATCCCTGAGGTCGCTCCTACTTCTCGCTCATGCGTCTGCTGCCCCTGCTCATCGCCGCTTCCACCCTGACCGTCGCGCATGCCGACCCCGAGCCTAAGCCCCTCGGCAAGATCGTCGTCATGGGCCGGCAGGACAGCCTGCTCGGGGTCGCCGACTCGGCCACGATCGGCGTGACGGGCGCGGTGCAGCTGGGGGAGCGTCCGCTCCTTCGTCCGGGCGAGATCCTGGAGACGGTCCCGGGTCTGATCATCACGCAGCACGCCGGCGGCGGTAAGGCCAATCAGTATTTCATGCGCGGGTTCAACCTGGACCACGGCACCGACTTCGCGACGTTCCTCGACGGCGTGCCGCTCAACATGCCCTCGCACGGCCACGGTCAGGGTTACGCGGACATGAACTTCGTCATCCCCGAGCTCGTCGAGCGGGTGAACTATCAGAAGGGGCCTTACTACGCTCAGACCGGAGATTTCGGCACCGCCGGCGCGGCATACCTGGATACTTTCAAGACCCTGCCGAAAGGCCTTCTCCTGATGGAAGGCGGTTCCTTCGGTTATGGCCGCCTACTGGTGGCGGACTCGGTCAAGACGGGTTCGGGCGACCTGCTCTACGCCCTGCAAGGCGCGCATTCCGACGGACCTTGGCTGATGGGCGACAACTACCGCCGCGCCAACGGCCAGCTCTCCTGGTCGCGCGGTGACGGGCACGATGGTTTCACGACGACCCTGCGTTTCTACCAAGGCGAGTGGCGCACGAGCGATCAGGTGCCGCTCACGCTCGTCGAGTCGGGCGCGCTCTCGCGCTGGGGTAATATGGATTCGACCAACGGGGGCGATTCCCGCTATCTCTCCTGGTCGGCGGACTGGCGCCACCGTCACGGCGGCTCCGAGGATCGCCTGCAGGCTTACGTCTTCCGCTACGAACTGGATCTCTTCTCTAACTTCACCTACGCGCTCAATGACCCGGTCAACGGCGACCAGTTCGAGCAGCAGGACGCGCGTACGGCAGCGGGTTTCAGTTACGTCCGTCACATCCATGCGGAATGGGACCGCCGCCCGACCGAGACCTCCTTCGGCGTGCAGTTCCGGCATGACTGGGTCGACAACGGGCTCTACGCCACCAAGGAACGCACGAGGCTCTCCACGACTTCGCAGCACGATCTCGGCGTGGGCACCCTCGGTGTCTTCGCCGAACACCGTGTGCAGTGGACCCCGACTTTCCGCAGCGTGATCGGTGGTCGCGGCGACTTGCAGTTCGCGGATGTCAACTCGCTCGCCTCGCCCACCGACTCGGGGAACGCCTCGACGGCGCTCTTCAGCCCGAAGCTGACCCTGGCCTGGGGGCCGTGGGATAAGACCGAATACTTCGTCCAAGCCGGCTATGGCTTCCACAGCAATGACGTCCGTGGCGCTACGCTCACCTCCGGCCCGCTGCGGGGTCTCGTCCCGGCCCGCGGTGCCGAGATCGGCGTCCGCACGCTCGCGATCAAGGACCTGCAGAGCACCGTATCGCTCTGGTATCTCCGCACGCAGTCCGAACTCGTCTTCATCGGCGACGCCGGCGCGGTCGAGCCTTCCGACGGCAGTGACCGCTACGGCGTCGAGTGGGCCAACTATTGGACGCCTTACTCCTGGCTGTCCTTCGACCTCGACGTCGCCGCCTCGCAGGCGCTCTACCGCGGCGTCCCCGTCGGCCAGCGCAGCGTGGAAGGGGCCATCGACACCGTCGTCGCCGCCGGCGTCACCGTGCGCGACCAATCCGGCTGGTCCGGCTCGCTCCGCCTGCGCTACTTCGGCCCCCGTGACCTCGATGCCGCGGGTGCGGCCCGTTCGGAGCAGACCCTCATGCTCAACGCCTCGGTCAGCTATCAGCTCAACGCGAACTGGGAGGCCACCCTCAGCATCCTCAACCTGCTCAATCGCCAGGACCAGGACATCGCTTACTCTTACGAGTCCTCCGCTACCGGCGGTGCCGACGGGATTCACTTCCATCCGGTGGAGCCCCGCCAGTTCCGTCTCGCGCTGACCGGTCGGTTCTGAGCCGAGGTTGCGGTTGCCTCCTCGTCTGGGCTAGGTTTGGGTCATCCTACCCCATGAGATCCCTGTTGTGCTGGCTCGCTCTCGGCGTCCTCGTCTCGGCCGCCGATAAACCCAACGTCCTGTTCCTGCTGTCCGACGACCATAGCTATCCGTACCTGAGCTGCTACGGCGACGCCAATGTGCGCACGCCGGTCCTCGACAAGCTGGCCGGCGAAGGGATCAAGTTCCGTCGCTTCTTCACGTCCGCCCCGCAGTGCGTACCGTCCCGCGCGGCTTACCTGAGCGGCCGCTCCCCCGTGGCCGCCCGCATCACGCGCTTTTCTTCGCCGCTCCCGCGCGACGTCGTCACGTTCCCGGAAGTCCTCAAGCAGGAGGCGGGCTATTACGTCGGCGTGGTCGGACGCTCCTACCATCTCGATGGTTCCGGCAAGGGTGACGACAGTCTGGGCAAGTTCCTGGTCGACGGCCGCTACAAGACCTTCCCGGACCGTTTCGACGTCGTGCAGGGTGGCTCCGACAAGGAGGCCGTCGAACAGTCCGCGGCCTTCCTCGAAGGCCGTCCGAAGGACAAGCCGTTCTGCCTCTGGGTGAACTTCAGCGACCCGCATCATGCCTGGAATGCGCCGGCCAGCTATCGTCCCGACCCTGCGTCGCTCAAACTGCCGGCCCATGTGCCCGACCTGCCCGGCGTGCGTGAGCAATACGCCGATTACTGCGCCGAGGTGAACCGCGTCGACGAGACCGTCGGCAAGGTGCTCGCGCTCCTTGATCGTCTCGGTCTGGCGAAAGACACCCTCGTGGTCTTCGCCGGCGACAACGGCCAGGCGCTGCCGCACGGCAAGGGCTCGCTCTATGACCCGGGCTGCAACGTTCCCTTCGTCGTGCGCTGGCCCGGCGTCGTGGCTCCCGGCGGTGATTCCTCCGCCCTGCTCAGCGGCGAGGACCTCGGTCCGACCGTGCTGGCCGCCGCCGGCCTGAAGCCCGCTGCGGGCATGACCGGCGTGAGCTTCCTGCCGGTCCTCAAAGGCGAGGCGGCCAAGAGCCGCGACTACGTCTTCATGGAACGCGGTCCCCACGGCAGCGCCCCGGTGCAGGTCGGGATGAGCAACAGCGGCTACGACCTCTCCCGCGCGGTCCGCAGCGGCCGCTACAAGGCCATCTATAACTGCACGCCGTGGCTGCCGTATTCGCCCGTCGACAGCGCCGGTGGGTCCGCCTGGAAGTCCATCCAGGACCTTCACGGCAAAGGCGGCCTCGCCGCCGGTCTCGCCGCGACCTACTTCACGACGCCGCGTCCGGTGTATGAATTCTACGACCTGGAGAAAGATCCGGCCGAGCTGAACAACCTCAGCGGCAAGCCGGAGGTCGCCGAGGCCGAGCGCGCGCTCCGCCTGGAGATGGCCAAGAAGATGATCGCCGATTTCGATTACCTGCCGCTGCCGGCGATTCCCGGCGGCGACCAGCCGGCAAAGAAAGGGAAGGGCAAGGCGAAGGCCGATCAGGCCGTCGACCGTGCTCCGTTGTTCCAGAAACTGGACGTGGATCGTGACGGTAAGCTTAGCCGCGCGGAATTCGCGGTCAGCCGTTCCGCCGCCGATGCTGCCGAATGGTTCATGCGCCGCGACGCCGATGGCGATGGCTTCGTCAGCCGCGCGGAGTTCCTGCCGGGCAGCCCGCTGGGCAAGGCGCCGGCCGCGAAGTAGCAGCCCGACCTAGGTCAGGTCCGGGGCCGCCGGCCGAAGAGTTTGCCCAACTTACGGCTGCAATAGGCGGTCACGCGTTGGCCGGCCTGTCGGAGGCGAATGCCGACGACGGACCGATCGACTTCGGCGGAGGAGATGGACCGAATGAGCGACTCCATGTGTTCGGCCAGCTTCTCGGTGTTGTTGTGCTCGCGGATGAGTCTCGTCAGCTCGGCCGTCGTGGACGATTCCAGTCCGAGGATGCGCCGCTCCAGTAGCGCGCTTCCCATCGGTTCGGTCAGGAGGCTCCGCCCGAAGTTGCGTCGGCGTAATTCATGGAAGTTAGACGGACTGATCTCTGGGCCGATGCCTTCCGGCGCGCACAGGATGACGTGTGCGCCGCTCGCCATCGCTTCGATGGCGCAGCGCGCTTTGCCGAAGACCAGGTCATATCCGGCAAGCACGCGGCCGGGTGCCTGCTCGAAGCGCATGCCCGGTCCGATGACGTCGAGGGCGATGCCCTGACGCTCGCAGGCATGAAGAATCGTTGGCAGGATCGCGGGCGTGCCGGCGCTGCTGAAGAAGAGCGCGGCCTTGCGCGGCGGTGTCCGCACTGGCGTCTCCCTTGGTGGGAACAGCGACAGGTCGACAGGATTGAAGGTCAGGGGAATCTTTTCCGGCGGCAGGCCGGTCTCACGCGCGAAGCGTTCCTGGCAGAAGGCGTCGACCGCTCCCCAGGCCTGCACGACGTCCGCCGCGGCGGCCCGGTCCCGTTGGTGCGTGGCATCGTGACAGACCTGGATTGCCGGCGTCGAGGGGTAGAGCAGGCATGCCAGCGTCGTCTCGCGGAGGTGATGGCCGACGATCACGTCGGGAATATCGGCTGGGTCAGGCTTTTCGGTCACGATGACGCCCGCTTCCCGGAGCAGGCGGACGTCTTCGTCCACCTGCTTGAGCTGACCGACGAAGACCGTGCAGGCGTGCCCTCTGCGGCGCAGGCCGATCGCGAGCTCCTTGGTGTGGACTTCGCTCCCGCTGCGTCCGCCGATCCAGACGTTTGCTATCAGGATCCTCATCGTGCGGGCAGTCCGAGGTCGTGTCGGATCGTCCGCACGAGCGGCACCAGATGCCGTTTGTGCCGGATCACTTCGGCGAACTTGCCTTGGGCGACCTGTTGCTCCCCGAATGTCTCATAGAAGGGGACCTCGCCGGGCAGCGACTCCAGCAGGGCATCCGCTTCCGCCGGCAGGTAGAGGCACTCTTGCCTGAAGGCCTCGGCGGGCGTCTGGCGCAAGGTATCGGCGACTTCGGCGGCCAGTTCGGCATAGGTGCGCGCGTCTTCCATCTTTCGGCGGAATTCCGCGTCGGTCAGTGCGAGCGTCGTGTGCGGTCGTAGCCGCCCATTCCAGGCCTGGTCGGGTCGTCCGTCAAGAGGTTGGCAGAGGACGAGCGGTGGCGTGATTTGGCTGCCGTGCGTCATTTCCACCGCGCTTGCGACCAGGTAGGCCGTGAGGTCGTGGCTGGAGTTGTAGCCTTCGACCATGTCGGTGAGGATGACGGCGGGCCGCTCTTGGCGGATCAGTTCGCTTAATTGCCTCGTCCATGCGCCCAGCTTGCCGGCTTCCTGCCTCAGCATGAATCCGTAGACCTCGTGGTCGGAGAAATTCCCGAACAGCGGACTGGCCGTCGCCCCGGCTCGTTCGATGACGCGGAGCGTGCTGGCGATCCGGCCGGGCTTGGAAGCGCCGCCGCCCGAGGTCATCACGACGACGGTCGGTCGATGGCGGTTGAGCCATGCGTGGCAGCGTATCTCGTGTCCCGGGTGTCCGATGACCAGCATGCTGCTTGCGCGTTCGGCTTGCATGACCTCCTTGATGGCTTTGGGCGTCGAGATACGCAATGGCCTTCAAGGCGGGCACGAAAAAGGGCCGACTTGCGTCGGCCCTTTGCTTTCCGGTTTCCCGGCGACCCTTACTTGGTCGTGTACTCGGCCTGGGCGCCGCGGATGTTCTTCTTCTGGACCCAGGGCATGAGGGAGCGGAGACGCTGGCCGGTCTTTTCGATCGGGTGGTTCTCGCCCTTCTTGAGGAGCTTGTTGTAGTTCTTGAGGCCGCCCTTGTATTCCTTGACCCACTGGGCGGTGAACTTGCCGGACTGGATCTCCTTGAGGATCTCGCGCATCGCCTTGCGGGACGAGCTGTTGATCACGCGGGGACCGCGGGTGATGTCGCCGTACTTGGCGGTCTCGGAGATCGAGAAGCGCATGCCGGAGATGCCGGACTCGACCATGAGGTCGACGATCAGCTTCAGCTCGTGGAGGCACTCGAAGTAGGCCATCTCGGGCTGGTAGCCGGCTTCGACGAGGGTTTCGTAGCCCACCTTGACGAGTTCGGAGGCACCGCCGCAGAGGACGGCCTGCTCACCGAAGAGGTCGGTTTCGGCTTCTTCCTTGAAGGAGGTCTTGATGACGCCGGCGCGGGTGCCGCCGATACCCTTGGCCCAGGCGAGGGCGGTCTTGGTGGCCTTGCCGGAGACGTCCTGCTGGACGGCGATGAGGGCAGGGACGCCCTTGCCTTCGACGTACTGGGCGCGGACGACGTGGCCCGGGCCCTTGGGGGCGACCATGGCGATGTCGACGTTCTTGGCGGGCTTGATCAGCTTGTAGTGGATCGAGAGGCCGTGGATGAAGAGGACGGTCTTGCCACCCTTGCCGAGGTTCGGGGCGATGTCCTTCTCCCAGACGGAGGCCTGCTTCATGTCGGGGATGCCGACGAGCATGACGTCGGCGCGACGGACGGCTTCGGCGGTCTCATAGACCTTGAAACCCTTCTTCTTCGCGGCGGCGGCGGACTTGGAACCCTTGTACAGGCCCACGATGACGTTGAGTCCGCTGTCGCGGAGGTTCATCGCGTGGGAATGTCCCTGGGAACCGAAGCCGAGGACGGCGAGGGTCTTGTTCTTGAGGAAGCCGAGATCGGCGTCCTTGTCGGTGTACACTTTGGCAGGCATGGTGTTTGGTGGAAAGAGGGTTACTTGACGGCCTTCTTGAGGCCGCGGGGCAGGGCGACGGCGCCGGTGCGGGCGGAAGCGAGGATGCCGTAAGGGCTGATCAGCTCGAGGAAGGCGGCGATCTTGTTCTCGTTGCCGGTGAACTCGATGACGACGGTGTCGTGGGCGACGTCGACGACCTTGGCGCGGAAGAGGGAGGCGATCTCGATGATCTCGGTGCGGGTCTTGGTATCGCACTTCACCTTGCAGAGGATGAGCTCGCGGGCGACGTGTTCGACCTCCTCGCGGGAGAAGTCCTGGACGGTGATGACGTTGATCAGCTTATCGAGGGCCTTGACGCAGCGGTCCAGGGCCGCGTCGTCGGCGACGACGGTCGCGGTGATGCGCGAGTAGGCCGGGTCGTGGGTCGGGCCGACGTTGAGGGTCTCGATGTTGAAACCGCGGCCGGAGAGCATGCCGGCGACGCGGGCCAGGACGCCGAACTTGTTTTCGACGAGGGCGGAGAGCGTGTGCTTCTTCTTGGGGGGCGTCATGGCGACTGGAGAGTGTGATGGAAGGGGTGGACGGAGAGGGACTCGAACCCACGACATTCTGCGTGTAAAGCAGACGCTCTAACCAACTGAGCTATCCATCCAGAGGAAGGGTTGGTATAGGGATACCCCCCGCCTTTTGTCCACTATGAAAACCGCCCCGCGGGCTTGCTCCGGGCCCGTTCGGCCCGCAATCTGCGGGCAAATGGACCCTGTCCGCCGTCAACGCATCCTGGAGGCTCTCCAAGCCCTCGCCCAGCCGGGCCTCCCCAAGGACGGCCTTTTGGCCTGTATGAAGGTGCTCGATGCGGAAGTGGCGGCACCGGATTCGGGCCTGCCGGGCGACCTTGATCACTACCTCCGCCGCCGTTCCTACGAGAAGGCCTTGGTCTATCTCAACGGCGGCACGCCGGGCGCCGGGACCTGCGGACGCGGCGCATGAGCGGCAATCCTTTCGATAAGCTGGACGGTCAGGACCTGCCGCCCGGCCCGCCCCTGAAGCCGGTCGTACCCGCCGCCAAGGCGAAGCCGAAGCTGGGCAAGGTGATCCTGCAATACGAACGCGCCGGCCGCGGCGGCAAGGAGGTCACGATCCTGAAGGGGCTCTGGATCGAGTCGCAGGAGATGCGCATGCGCGAAGCGCTGCTCAAGGAACTCAAGCGCGCCCTCGGCACGGGCGGCGCCCTCGAGGGCCGCGAGATCGTCCTGCAAGGCGACCGCCGCGACACGGCCAAGGCCTGGCTGCTGAAGGAAGGTTTCACGACCAACCTCTGAACCGCAAAACCACTCGCCTACGGCCGTGCCTCGGGTAGGGTGGGGGCGTGCCCGACCTGCAGCCCAGCCTCATCCGCCTCGACGGCGACTTCGCGCCCGTGCGCCGTGTCGTCGAGCTGCTGCGTGACGCCGGCGGCCGCCCGCTGCTGGTCGGCGGTTGCGTGCGCGACGCGCTGATGCAGGTGCCGGTCCTCGACGTCGACGTCGAGGTCTACGGCCTCGGCACGCGTCAGGTCGAAGCCGCCCTGCGCAAGGAATTCGGCATCATCACGGTCGGCGCGGCCTTCGGCGTGACCAAACTCAAGGACTTCCCCGTCGATGTCTCGGTGCCCCGCCGTGAGAACCGCACGGGCGCCAAGCACACGGATTTCGACGTGCAGGCCGACCCGACGATGACGCCGAAGGACGCCGCGGAACGCCGCGACTTCACGCTCAACGCGATCATGTGGGACCC
>JBDKIN010000189.1:0-9507 GCA_039797095.1 Verrucomicrobiota bacterium | reverse complement strand
TCGATCTTCCATTTCGCCGCGTTCGCTCGCACGGTGCGGAGGGCGCGCTGGGCGTCGAGGAGCGGCACGTAAGGACGTCCGGCCGGGAGACGGTATTCGAGGACGATGCCGGCGATGCCATGGCTATTGAGCCAGGCAGCGATGCCGTGGCCTTCCCCCTTGGTCACCAAGCCGCCGTAGCCGCCGCCGGGGCAGATCACGATCGCCGCGCCGTTAGGCTTTTCGGGCAGATGGACGGTGATCTTCGCCTTGGAGGAGTCGGAGAACTTACCGTCACCTTCGGGCGCATCGCCCGGCCAGAGCGGCAGGGTTTCCGCGGCGGTGGCGGCACTGACGAAGGAGAGGAGGGCGAGGAGGCGCGTCATTGCGAGTATGGAGTATTGAGTATGGAGTATGGAAAATAACGCAGGGGAGGGAAGGCTCTAGGTAGGGTCACGACGGCGTCGTGACCTAGCTGCAGAGGGTAGGGGCACGATTTATCGTGCCCTTCATGTCAGGAGGCGCGGCGGAGCCACGCCCCTACCTTCCGGGTACAAAAAGCCCCGGAGGTCCGGGGCTTTGGTTGGCTAGCTTGACGGCTTACTTGCCGAAGCCAGCGGAAGGCTTGCCGTCGGCTTCTAGCTTGCCGGCGGACCAGAGCACCGCGCGGGCGACGAGGTCGAGGTAACGGGCGTCTTCGACGGTGGCGTTGTTGTGGCCGATCGTGGTGCTGAAGATGCGGGTCTTCTTCGGGCCGAACTCGTTGGTCCAGGCGACGATGGCGTTCGCTTCGGAGGCCGGGGTGACCTTGCCCTTCTTATCCTTCTTCTCCGGGACTTTCTGCAGGCCCGTGGCGAGGGTCTTGGCGCCCAGGATCTGAACGTTGTTATAGAGCTCTTCGTTGATCGTGGTCCAGTCAGCGAGACCGGTCGTGACCGGGTGGGACTTGTCGGTGAAGGTGATGGCGATCGGCTGCTGCGGGCCATGGCCGGTGGACTGCAGGCCAAGCATTTCGTACCAGCTGGCGTTGTCGGCGCCGGCCTTCACCGGCTCCTTGAAGCTGCCCCAGCGGTAGCTGTGCATGGCGCAGTGAAGGTTCACGGCGGGCAGGCCGTTCTTGTGGGCGTTGACGATGTTGGCGACGTAGGCCTGGTCGGTGATGTCGGCGGCGCACTCGTCGTGGACGACCACGTCGAAGTTCTTGCCCCAGTCCGGGCTCTTGAAGAGCTCGAAGAGCGGCTTGGTGGACTTGGTCGGATCGTAGGCGACTTCGACCACGGCGTTCACGCGGGCTTCGATGCCCTTCTTCAGGACTTCTTTCTGCGTGGCGTAATCGTGGCAGCAGCCGCCGGCGACGACGAGGACGCGCAGGGGCTTCTGCTCGGCGGCGAGCGTGGAGGTCAGGCCGACGAGGGCGGTCAGCGCGAGGAGGGTGCGGAGTTTCATGGGGTATCTGAGATAAAGGGGGTCAGGGGGTCGGCGGGCAAAAGAAAAACCTACTTCTTGGGTTTCGGGGCCGGCTTCGGGGCGGTCAGGGCCTTCTTGGTGTCGGCGATGGCGGCCTTGGCCAGTTCGTCGGGGATGGGCTGGCCTTCGACGAAGGCGTAGAGGGCTTCCTTCTGCTTCTCGGTCAGCGGATATTCTTCCTTAGGCGGCATGACATCCCCCGCGTTACGACCCAAGAAGACGCGGGCCAAGAGCATGCTGTCGTTCGGCTGGCCGATGACGAAGGCTAGGTTCTTGCCGCCCTTGAGCGCGGCTTCGAGGGTGTCGAGGCGCAGTTTTCCTTTCTCCTTCTTAGGTCCGTGGCACGACACGCACTGCGCGTCGAACATCGGCTGGACGACCTTGGCGTAGTCCGCCTTCTGCGCCGGCGTGAGCGGCTTGATCGGTTCGGGTTTCTTCTTCGGGGCCGTCGGCGCGGCGAACGCGCAGGCGGCGAGGAGCAAGGGTAGCAAAGAGCGCATCAGGTTATTTCTTCGGGGCCTGCTTGGGCGCCTTGGTCGCGGCGATGGCGGCCTTGGCGACGTCGTCAGGGATGGGCTTGCCTTCGATGAAGAGGGCGAAGGCCTGCACCTGATCCTTCGTGAGCGGGTTGCCTTCGGTCGGCATGAATTCTTCGTCCGAAGGGTCGAGCGTCACGCGCACGTGCATGAGGCTCTTCTGCAGGTCGCCGGCGACGAAGGCCGCGCCTTCCGAGCCGCCCTTCTTGAGGGCTTCGAGCGAATCCATGCGGAGCTTGCCTTTGACCTTCTTGGCGCCGTGGCACTCGACGCAGTGGGCCTCGAGGATCGGAGCGATGACCTGCGCGTAGTCGTCCCGCTTGGCGCCGGGTGCGACGTCGATCACGACCTTGTCCGGACGCGGGGAGGCGACCTTGTTCGGTCGGAAGGGGAAGCCTTCTTCGTGGACGATCTCGCCGCCGACGTGCGCGGCGAAGCTCATCACCCCGATGGCCACGACTTGGCTGGCCAGACGCACCGTAAAAGACTGCGAGAGCAGCAGGCTGGCCAGCCCGGCGAAGGCGGAGGCGGCGATGCCGCCCCAGAGATGGAGTTCGATGGCTTCACCGGCGAAGCCATTGAAGTGCGCGTGCAGGATGCCGCAGAGGACGGCGCCCCAGGTGCCGGCGGCGGAGAAGACGGAAAGGCGACGCACGGTCGCGGTGGCCTGTTCGTGGCGTTCAAAGAATTCGAACATCGGCACGATGAGCAGCACCGCGGCCGGGATGTGCAGGGCGAGGATGTGGAAGTTGCCGAGGATGGACAGGATGGCCGGGCCGCGCTCCGTGCCGTCGGGGGGGAGGAGGAAGGCCAGCGAGGCCAGGAGGAGATTGGCGGCGACGACCAGGACGGCGGCCTGTCGGAAGGTCAGGGCGTGCAGGCGTTCTTCGATGCGGTGAAGGGGCGTCATGGGACGGAAAGGGGTCTGGGTGGTATGGAGTCGCTTCGGGGTGGGGTCAAACGCAAGCGACCGCGCTTACGCCCTCCTATTTAGACACAAAAAAAGCCCGCGGGTTGCCGCGGGCTTTTCGTCAGCAAGCCGTCGGGCTTACTTGGCTTCGATGAAGGCCTTGACCTTGGCGACCTGCTCCTTGGTGAGGGGCGGGTTCTTCTCGTGGGACTTCTTCGGGGGCATGGCCATGTCGTCGTCGGGGCTGGTCGCGGCGAGGTTGATGGTCTTGTAGAGGGAGCTCTTGGAGACGTCGCCCCAGGTGATGCCTTCGCCCAGTTCCTTGCCGCCCTTGACGACCGAGGCGAGGCTGGAGGAGTCGAAGCCGGACTTGACCTTGCCGTTCTTGGCCTTCTTCGGGTCGTGGCAGTTGGCGCAGCTCTTTTCGAGGATCGGAGCAATGTCGGCCTTGAAGGCGGCTTCGTGGTCGACGGCGGCGAAGGCCGAGGAGGCGGAGAGGAGGGTGAGGAGGGCGAGGGTACGCATGGGTGTATTAAGGTAACACCAGCCAAAGCGAAAAGTTGCCCGCTGGGGAGCAAAAAGTGGCCTATTCGCGGACAGCCCACGCCCGGCAGGCCTCCTGCATCCGGGTCGGGACGAAGGCTTCCACCCGGGTTCCTTCGGCCAAGGCCTTGGAATGGATGATCGTAGCCCCGGCGTGCAGCTTGGAGAGCATCGCATACTGGTCGTGGGGGATGAGTAGGGTCATATGCTCATCCCGGCTGGCGGCGCACTCCTCGAGGCGTTGGAGCAGGGCCGGCAGGCCTTCCCCGGTCTTGGTGCTGATCAGCTTGGCGTCCGGGTAAGCGGCCAAGGCCTGGGCGCGTTCGACCTCGTCGCAGAGGTCGGCCTTGTTGAGGACGGTGATCACCGGACGGTCGCCGGCGCCGATCTCGGTCAGCACCTGCAAGGTCGTCTCGGCGTGCTTGTCGCGTTCGGGCGAGCCTAGGTCGATGACGTGTACCAGGAAGTCCGCCTGGACGGCTTCTTCGAGCGTGGCCTTGAAGGCTTCGACGAGACGGTGCGGGAGGCGGCGCACGAAGCCCACCGTGTCGGTCAGGAGCAACGCCCGGCCGGAGGGCAGGGCGAGGCGACGCGTGGTCGGGTCGAGCGTGGCGAAGAGCTTGTTCGCCGCGAGCACCTCGGAGCCGGTGAGCTTGTTGAGCAGCGAGGACTTGCCGGCGTTGGTGTAGCCGACGATCGAGAAGGTCGGCAGCGGGACACGCTTGCGCTGTTTACGCTGCGTGGCGCGCTGGGCGACGACTTCCGCCAGGTCGCGACGGACCTTGGCGATCTTGTCGCGGATCTTGCGTTGGTCCATCTCCAGCTGGGTCTCGCCGGCGTCGCGCTGCATCGTTCCGCCGCCGCGCTGGCGGTCGAGGTGGGACCAGAGGCGCTTCAGGCGCGGCAACATCTGCTGCAGCGCGGCGAGCTCGACCTGGAGGACGGCCTCGCGGGTCTTCGCGCGGGTGATGAAGATGTCGAGGATGATCTCCTGGCGGTCGATGGCGCGCAGTTTGGCGTCTTTCTCCCAGTTGCGCTGCTGCGCGGGCGTCAATTCGTCGTCGAAGATGATCAGGCCGCATTCCTTGTCGCGGGCCAGTTGGGCGATCTCCTCCAGCTTGCCGGAACCGACGAGCGTGCGCGGGTTCTCCTCGCGCAGTTTGGCGATGATCGAACCGCGGATCTCGACGCCGACGTTGCCCACGAGTTCGTGGAGCTCGTCGAGCAGGAGCTGGGCTTCCTCTTCGGTGTCGTCCGGGCGCTGCAGACCGACCAGGATCGCGCGGTTGGCGCGGGCGATGACCTCGGGGTCGAAAGGGTCGAGCGGCTTTTCTTTTTTGTCTTCGGATTCGTCGGACACGTGGCGTAATGAAAAGGGGAAGCCGACTTTGGGCACTCAGGTGGAGCAGGCGAGATAAGATTCGGGTGGCAGGTGGCGGCCCCGGGTGGCAGGCGGCAGGATCTCTATTCCCGCCACCCGTAACCTGAGGCCGCCACCTGCCACCCGGAACGTTGCCTCTGCCTTACTGGCCGAATTCCACCCAGTCGACGTTCATCAGGCCGCCGCCCTTCTTGGGATTCGTGAGCACCAGGTAGACGTCGTGGCGGCCAGGTGTGGGCGTGAGCTTCGCCTTGTTCTCCGTGAACTTGCCCCAGTCGCCGGTGTGGGCGATGTCGACGGTCGCGACGATCGGGCCGGTCGGCGAATCCAGGCGGACTTCGATCTGGCTGCCCTTGGCGCCCCCGCCGACGGAGGCGTTGACCTTGATGTTCTTGGTGACGGCGAGGTTCAGGTTGGCGAACTTGAGCGTCGCACCGTGCTGCGTGGAGCCGATGGCCTTACCGGTGTTCTTGCCGCCGGTGATTTCGGCGGTCTCGGCTTCGACGCGACGGTGGCGGAGTCGCACGACGCCCTTGCCGGTCAGCGGTCCGGCGGCGCCGGCGCCGGCGTCGGTGACGACGGCTTCAAGGAGCAGGGTGCCGGGCTTGTTGTCCTTCGGCGCGGTCAGCTGGCCTTCGAGGCCGCGGGTGAGCGTAGGCCCGCCTTTGCCCTTCTCGAGGGCGAGCATCCAGCGAAGCATGATGGCGACTTCGTCCTCGGTGTGCTGCGGGTGGGCGAGCATCGGAATCTGGCCCCAGACGCCGCTGCCGCCGAGGCGGACCTTCTGGTTGAGGAGGTCGTCGGCTCCGGGCTGCTTGCGGTATTTGTCGGCGATGGCGACGAACGACGGACCGACGAGCTGCGTCTCCACGGCGTGGCAGTTGAAGCAATCGCTCTGGCGCATCAGCGAGAGGCCCGGGTCGACCGCCACGGCCTTGCCGTCGGCGGGGAGGAAGGCGGAGGTCACCAGCGTGCGCGCGGCGAATTCGGCGGGCTTGGCTTCGGAGGTGCCGTCCTCGGCGTCCTGCGCGGCGACCTTGAAGTCGAGCGGCTTGCCGGGCGTGAAGAAGTCGCCGTCCTGCGGGGCGAGGAAGCGGACCGTCGGCATGGTGTTGCCGACCACGACGGGGGTCGTGCGCGTCACGGAGCCGCCCTGACCATCGGTGACGGTGAGTTCGACGTTGAAGTTGCCGGCGGTCTCGAGGGCCACGGTCAGCTCTTCCCCTTCGCCGAGCTTCTTGTCGCCCGGCTGCAGTTTCCAGGCGTAGCTCAGCTTGCCGCCGTCGAGGTCACGCGAACCCTTGGCGGAGAGCGTGGTCTTGAGCGGCGTCGGGCCGGCCGGGGTCGAGACGGCGAGCTTGGCGATCGGCTGGAGGTTGCCGCGCACGTAAGAGATCTTCAGCAGGGCCGAGTCCGGGTTGACGCCCCAGGTGTCGCCGTAGTCGAGCAGGTAGAGGCAACCGTCGGGACCGAAGGTCGCGTCGACCGGACGACGGAGGATCGTCGCGCCGTTGTCGATGAGGGCCTGCTGCTTCTTGCGCTGTTCGTCGGTGTTCGCGGCCACGAAGGCCGTGGGCGCGAAGGCTTCGAGACCCTTGAGGTCGGAGTTCGCGTCGAGGCGGGCCCACTTGATGAACGGACGCTGCCAATCCCAGAAGAGCAGGGAGCGGTCGAAGTGCTTCGGGAAACCATTGGTCTGGTCGTAAGACTCCTGCCAGTAGAAGACCGGGCCCGCGCAGGCGGTGCGGCCGCCTTCGCCGAGTTCCGGCCACTGTTCGGACACCGCGTAGGGCCAGTAGATGAAGGCCGGGACGGCGGGCGGGAGTTCGACGAGGCCGGTGTTGTTGCGGCTCTTGTTGAGCGGGGCCTTCGGGTCGAACAGCGCGCCGACCTTCTCGGTCGCGTAGTCATATTCCGCGTAAGGGAAGTTGTTGCCGACGAAGAGCGGGTAGCCGTGGTTACCGGCCTTCTTCGCCTGGTTGATCTCGTCGTAACCGCGGGAGCCGCGGGGGCCGTCGACGCGCGCATCGGGGCCGACTTCGCCCCAGTAGACATAGCCGGTCTTCGGGTCGATGCTCAGGCGCCACGGATTGCGGGTGCCCATCGCGAAGATCTCCGGCCGGGTCTTCGGCGTGCCGGGCTTGAAGAGGTTGCCTTCCGGGATGCTGTAGGTCGCGTCATCATGGACGCGGATGCGGTTCACCTTGCCGACGAGGGTATTGGTGTTGGCGGAAGTGCGCTGGCCGTCCCACGGCTCCTTGCCGGGGCGCTGGTCGAGCGGCGCGTAGCCCTTGCTGTCGCCGAACGGGCTGGTGTTGTCGCCGGTCGAGAAATACAGGCAGCCATCCGGGCCGAACTTCAGCGTCGCGCCGTGGTGGCAGCACTGCAGGCGCTGCTCTTCGTATTTCAGGATCAGCTTCTCGCTGCCGGCGACGAGCTGGTCATCCTTCACCTGGAACCGCGAGAGATACTGGCCTTCGAAACCGACGGGCGAGTAGATCAGGTAGATCCAGCCGTTCTGCGCGAACTTCGGGTCGAGGGCGAAGGCGAGGAAGCCGTTCTCCTGCGACTTGAAGATCTCCATCTCGGCGACGAGCTTCACGCGCTTCGTCTTCGGGTCGTAGATCTTGAGGGCGCCGGCGTACTCGTTGAACCAGAGGCGGCCGTCGGGGGCGAACTCGAGGTGCATCGGCTGCGGCAGGCCGGTGAGCAGCGTCTCGGTCTGGAAGCGCACGTCCTCAGGCAAGGCGTCGGCTGCGCGGGTGGCCGGGGTGGCGGCGAGCAGGGCGGCGCCGAGGAGCGAAAGGAGGCGGACAGGGGTAGAAGCCATGGGAGGGTGACCTTGGGGGACGGTGGGGGTTCCCGCAGGGTTAGGAAAAGGGGCGGGAGGGCAAGAGGGGAGCGAACCCTTAGGGAGTATCGAGTATGGAGTATCGAGTATAGGGGGTATGAACGGCCGCCGTATGGTGGCCGAGGGTAGGGGCACGGCTACGGCGTGCCCGTGGGGTGGTGCGCCATGGCACCAAACAAAACGTCCGCCAAGGAGCGGACGTCGTAGGGGCTTTGGATTTCGCTCAGATCAACCCGAGCTGCATCTTGCCGTCCTCGGAGATCATGGTCTGGGTCCAAGGCGGATCCCAGACGATGTCGACGCGGGCCTGGTTGATCCCCGGGACGCCGAGCACGCGATTACGCGCGTCTTCGGCGATGACGGGGCCCATGCCGCAACCGGGGGCGGTCAGGGTCATGGCGACCACGACACTGTGGCGGTCAGGCGAATTGTCCAGGGGCTCGACCTTGAGCGAGTAGACCAGGCCGAGGTCGACGATGTTCACGGGAATTTCCGGATCGAAGACCTTCTTGAGACTGTCCCAGACGGCTTCGTCGGAAGGCTTACCCTTGTGTCCGGGGTGTTCGGCCGTGCCGACGGAACCGTAGGCGTCGGTCTTGCCTTCGTTCTCCGTGGCGTCGGTCGGCACCTGCTCGCCGAGCGCATCGGCGTCGGAGCCTTTGATGCGGAACATGCCCGTGTCGCAGACGACGGTGAAGTTGCCGCCGAGGCGATGGGTGATCGTCACCTTGGTGCCCGCGGGGAGCACGGCGGGTTCGCCGGCGGGAATGACCGTCGCCTGCACGTCGCGCGCGAGGACGCGGTCGTGGGGGCTGGGCGTGTGGCGCTGGCCGGTGGTGTCTTCGCTCATGTTCAGGCTTGGTGGAATTTGAGGCGGAGCATCTCGCGCACCGCGGCGCTGGCTTCTTCGTGGCCGACTTTGGCGAGGACTTCCTCGAGGAAGCCCTGCGCGAGCAGTTCCTGGGCGACGGCGAGCGGGATGCCGCGGGCGCGCAGGTAGAAGAGCTCGGCGGGGTCGATCTGGCCGGTCGTCGCGCCGTGCGAGCACTTCACGTCGTTGGCTTCGATCTCGAGGCCGGGGAGCGAGTCCGCTTCGGCGTCCGGCGAGAGCAGAAGGTTGCGGTTGGTCTGGTAGGCGTCGGTGCGCTGGGCGTCCGGGGCGACCTTGATCAGGCCCGAGAAAATCGTGCGCGCCTTGCCAAGCAGGGCGTTCTTGAAGAGCAGGTCCGACTTCGCGTGGCCGGCGGCGTGGATCTGCAGGGTGCGCTGGTCGAATTCCTGTTCGCCCGTGGCGACCGAGATGCCGAAGAGGCTGACGTCGGCGCCGGGACCGTCGATGCGTACGCAATTCTCCAGCCGCGCGCGGCGGGAGCCGACGGCGGCGTTGACGGAGCTGATGACCGCGTCGCGTCCGCCGCAGGTGTTGTCGATCTGGAAGGACTGCGTGGCGGAACCCCAGGCCTGGACGGCGAGGCGGCGGACCTGCGAACCCGTGCCGGCATGGATGTCGGCGGCGGAGATCGCGAGGGCGCGCTGGTCGGCCTTGGCGGCGAGGTGGAAGTCGTGGAGGTCGGCCTTGGCGCGTTCGCCGGCGATGACGAGCGCGTGCGGGAAGATCGCGACACCGTCGGTGAGCGTCCAGGTGACGGAGACGAAGGGCTGCTTCACCTCGACGCCCTTGGGGACGTGGAGGACGTAGCCGGCGCGGAGCCACGCGCGGTGGAGCGCGGCGAACTTGTCGCCTCCGAGGAGCACGGGGTGCTTCAGGAGGTGTTCCTGGAGCAGGGCGGGGCGGTTACGGACGGCGTCTTCGAGGGGTTCGAAGACCACGCCTTGGGCG
>JBDKIN010000188.1:0-2890 GCA_039797095.1 Verrucomicrobiota bacterium | reverse complement strand
TCGAGCTCGATCGGACGCTTGTCGGTGGCCTTGCGGACGCCCGAGGCGATCTTACCGATGTCGAACTCCTCACGGGCGCCGTTGCGCTTCACGACGACCATGCCTTCGCGGACGATCTCCTCGATCGTGCTGAAACGATGGTCGCAAGCCAGGCACTCGCGGCGCCTGCGGATGGAATGGTTGCCCTTCCCGAGGCGGGTCTCCAGGACCTTCGTATCCTCGTGATTGCAGCGGGGGCAGAACATCGCTCAGAGCTTGAGGAAGTTCCCCAGGAGCTGGAGTCCGTGCTCGGTGGCGAAGGACTCCGGATGGAACTGGACGCCCCAGATCGGGAGTTCGCGATGGCGCAGGCCCATCACGAGACCGTCTTCGGTCCAGGCCGTCACCTCGAGGGCGGCGGGGAAAGTCGAACGCTCGACGACGAGCGAATGGTAGCGGGTCGCGGCGAACGGCGAAGGCAGGCCCTTGAAGACGTCGGTGTCGTTGTGGAACACCGGCGAGGTCTTGCCGTGCATCAGGTGCGGGGCGCGGATGACGTTGCCGCCATAGACGTGACCGATGGCCTGGTGGCCGAGGCAGACGCCGAGGATCGGCTTCTTGCCGGCGAAGGCGCGGATCATGTCGCACGACACGCCGGCTTCGGCGGGCGAGCACGGACCGGGCGAGATCATCACGCGGTCGGGATTCAGCGCGAGGGCTTCCTCCACCGTGATCTGGTCGTTGCGGTACACCTTCTGCTCCACGCCCAACTGCCCGAAGTATTGGACCAGGTTGTAGGTGAACGAATCGTAGTTATCGATGACCAGCAGCACGTGCGGACGATTTGCCCGGCGCCTCGAAGTGTCAAGGAACCGCGTCCCCGTGTGAACAAGTGAGCGTGCGAACAACTTTCGCACGAGGGACAGGGATTGGGGTTGGGATAGGGGTAGAACAACTGCGCGATGCAAGCTCAGTGCTAGGGCCAGAACGGCGAAAGGCAGATGGGGAAAACAGATGAAGGATGGACGATGGAGGATAGGATTTGGGCATTCTTTTCATCCTTCATCTTCCATCGTCCATCCTTCATCGGATCAGCCCTCTTTCAGCCTCCCCCTACCCCTACCCCCACCCCTATCCCTTCACCGTGAATTCTACCCCAAACCCCTCGAAAGTAGGCCTTTACAGAGGGATGGGGGTGTGAATAACTGTGTGAACGGCATGAAACAGCGCACCTTAGGCAAAGAAGCCTCCGTCAAGGGCAAGGCCCTCCACACCGGTCAGGACGTCACCCTGACCCTCAAGCCCGGCGCCCCGAACAGCGGCCTGGTGTTCCGTCGCATCGACCTTTTCGGCAAGCCCGAGGTGCGTCCGGTCTCGGAGATGATCACCGAACTCGAGCGAAAGACGACCGTCTCTTCCGACACCGTCAAGCTGCACACCATCGAGCACGTCCTCTCCGCCCTCAGCGGCATGGCCGTGGACAACGCCATCATCGAACTCGACGCCTCCGAGCCGCCGATCGTCGACGGTTCCGCCCGCCCCTTCACCACGCTCATCCACCAGTGCGGCGTCGTCGAGCAGGCCGAGCCGCGCGAGACGTTCGTGCTCACGCACCCGATCACGATCAACGAAGGCAGCCGCTCCATCATCGCCCTGCCCTTCGACGGCCTGCGCATCACCTGCACGTCCGCCGACGACCGCGGCATCCACACGCAGCACCTCACGATCGACATCGACGCCGAGACCTACGAGGCGCAGATCGCCCCGGCCCGCACGTTCACGATCTACGAGGACATCGAAGGCCTCATCGAGAAGGGCCTGATCAAGGGCGGCACGCTCGACTCCGCGATCATCCTCAAAGGCGACAAGATCGTCAGCAAGGAGCCCCTGCGCTTCAAGGACGAGCTCGTCCGCCATAAGATCCTCGATATCGTCGGCGACATCGTCCTCGCCGGCGTCCGCCTCAAGGCGCACATCATCGCCGTCCGCCCCGGCCACGCGCTCAACGCCCGCCTCGCCGCGGCCGTGCGCAAGCAGTGGCAGGAATCCAAGGCCCCCAAGGCCAAGGCCGCGCCCGCCGGCCCGAAGGTCGAAGCCCCGAGCGCGCCCGTCGGCTCGGCGCTCGACATCCGCCAGATCCTCAACGCCCTGCCCCACCGCTACCCGTTCGTGATGGTCGACCGCGTGGTCGAGCTTAACGACGACTCCCTCGTCGCGATCAAGAACGTCACGATCAACGAGCCTTACTTCCAGGGCCATTTTCCGGGCCAGCCGGTCATGCCGGGCGTCCTGCAGGTCGAGGCGATGGCCCAGGCCGCCGGCCTCATCATGCTGCGCCGCGGCGCCGCCGACGAAGCCCCGAAGGTCGTCTTCTTCATGAGCGCCGACAAGGTGAAGTTCCGCAAGGCGGTCACGCCGGGCGACACCCTCGAGATCCGCGCGAAGCTCACCAAGGTCCGCGGCCGCATCGCCGCCGCCGAGTGCGAATGCCTCGTCAACGGCGAGTGCGTCTCGTCCGCCGAACTGCTCTTCACCATCGCCGACTCGCCCAACGGCTGAACCGGATGGCCACGCAAGTCCACCCCACCGCGATCGTCGAGGCCGGCGCCAAGCTCGGCCAGGACGTCGTCATCGGCGCCTACGCCTACGTGGGCGGCGACGTCACCCTGGGCGACGGCTGCGTCCTGCACCACCACGCGACGGTCGAGGGCTACACGCAGCTCGGCCCGCGGTGCGAGGTCTTCCCTTACGCCGTCATCGGCGGCCGCACGCAGGACCTGAAGGCCCGTCCCGGCAAGCCCGGCCTCAAGGTCGGCGCCCGCAATACTTTCCGCGAATACGTGAGCGTCCACCTCGGCACCCAGGAGGGTGAATGGACCGTCCTCGGCGACGACAACGTCCTGCTGGCCTA
>JBDKIN010000187.1:0-6263 GCA_039797095.1 Verrucomicrobiota bacterium | reverse complement strand
ATCGCCGAAGGCCGGATCAAGCCGGGTGAACGCGTCGCGTTGCTGGGCATCGGCAGCGGTCTCGCCAGCATGATGCTCGCCGTCGAATGCCAATGAACGCTGCCGAACTCTCGCCCGCCGTGCAGGCGCTCTATCCCTTTGCGCCGAAGGATTTCGCGGCGCTCTCGGGACGCATGAGCTATGTCGACCACGGTCCGCGCGACGGCCGTCCGGTGCTGCTGCTCCATGGCAATCCGTCGTGGTCGTTCCTTTGGCGTGACCTCATCCTGAAGCTCGCCGCCCAAGGCCGTCGCGTCATCGCCCCCGACCATGTCGGCATGGGCCTATCCGCCCGCCCCGATCGTTTCCTCCGTCTGGCTGACCGTATCGCCGACGTCGAAGCCCTCATCGCCCATCTCGGCCTCAAGGAGTTCGACTTAGGGGTCCATGACTGGGGTGGCGCCATCGGCTTCGGCGTCGCTGGTCGCCGTCCGGAAAGGGTGGGGAAGATCCTCGTCACGAACACGGGCGCCTTCCTGTCGGACCGCATCCCGGCCCGCATCGCCCTCTGCCGAGCCCCCTTGCTCGGACGTTTCATCGTCCAGGGGCTAAACGGCTTCGCTTGGCCAGCTACCTGGATGTCGGTCGAAACGCCGCTCAGCCCGGCCGCCAAGGCCGGTTTCCTGGCCCCCTATGGGTCGATTTCGGTCCGCCGGGCGGTCGCGGACTTCGTGGCCGATATCCCCATGGAGACCGAACACCCTACCCGGAGCGTCTTGGCCGGGGTGGAAGCCTCTTTGGCGGGCCTCAAGGCCAAGCCCATGCTCCTTTGCTGGGGCATGCGGGACTTCTGTTTCGACCAGACCTTCTTGGCGGGGTTCGTCCGCCGATTCCCGTCGGCCCAGCAGCTTCTTTTCCCTGATGCCGGCCACTATGTCCTGGAAGACGCGGGTGAGGTGGCGCTCGGTCCGATCGCGGCCTTTTTCGGACCCGCCTGAGCCCCCTTCGGAGGGGGTGGGGTCATGGGGTCGGAAAAGGGCTGTGAGTAACGTGTGAGCAACGGTTTCTAACACCCTCTATTAGTTTTTGTAAGGAGTTGATTGGTAGTCATTTCGGGTCGCCCAAAAACATTCACGGGGAGGGTGTTTCCTATTGCAGATACCCCTGTGAAAAACAGCATGAAAACACCCCTCCTGCGGGCGGGGAAATATCATTTATTTACACACCTAAACATGAGCGAAAATTCTGAGAAAACCCCGAACCGCGGCAAGCACGCGGGTAACGAAAGCTACGGCGCCGCCGACATCAAGCGCCTCAAGGGCCTCAAGGCCGTGCGCGAGCGACCCGGTATGTATATCGGTGATACGAACGAGACGGGCCTCCATCACTGCGTGTATGAGATCGTCGACAACTCGATCGACGAAGCCCTCGCCGGCTATTGCAAGAGCATCAAGGTCGAGATCCATGCGGACGGCTCTCTTTCCGTCGAGGACGACGGCCGCGGCATCCCCGTCGCGATGCACCCGGAGGAAAAGGTGCCGACGCTCGAGCTCGTGCTCACCAACCTGCACGCCGGCGGCAAGTTCGACAAGGGCGCCTACCAGGTGTCCGGCGGCCTGAACGGCGTCGGCGCGAAGTGCGTCAACGCCCTTTCCGACAGCTTCATCGCGGAAGTCAGCCGCGAAGGCGAAGTGCACCAGATGAAGTTCTGCCGCGGCGAAGTCACGCAGTCCATCAAGGTCATCGGCAAGACGAAGCGCACCGGCACGAAGATCACCTTCCATCCGGACCCGGAGATCTTCATCGCCACGCAGGAGTTCAAGTACGACACGCTCGTCCGCCGCATGCGCGAGCTGGCGTTCCTCGTCCCCGGCATCACGGTCGAGATGAAGGACCATCGCTCCAACCGCGCCGACAAGTTCGAGTTCAAGGAAGGCATCGCCGAATACGTCTCGTTCCTCAACGCCAACGAGGAGCGCCTCTTCGAGAAGCCGATCCTGATCTCGGCCGAGGTCGATTTCACCGACCTGTCCAACCCCCGCGTGATGGCCGACGGCGAGAGGCCCAAGCCGGGCATGCGCCGCATGACCCTCGACGTGGCCCTGCAGTATAACGACCGCTACGACGAGATGGTCTTCAGCTACGCCAACCTCATCAACCAGCCCGAAGGCGGCACCCACCTCTCCGGCTTCCGTTCCGCGCTCACCCGCGTGATCAACCACTACGCGAAGTCCAACAACCTCATCAAGGACAAGGACGCCAAGCTCAACGGCGACGACATGCGCGAAGGCCTCGTGGCCGTCATCTCCGTCAAGCACCCCGACCCGAAGTTCCAGTCCCAGAACAAGACCCGTCTGACGAATCCGGAAGTCGAAGGCATCGTGACCTCCGTCGTCGGCGAGCAGCTCAAGTACTACCTCGAGCGCGATCCGAAGACCGGCCGTCGCATCGTCGACAAGTGCCTCAACGCCGCCCGCGCCCGCGAAGCCGCCCGCAAGGCCCGCGAGACCGTCCGTAAGTCCGCCATGTCCTCCGGCGGCCTCCCCGGCAAGCTGGCCGACTGCTCCGAGAGCGATCCGTCCGTCTGCGAACTCTACATCGTCGAAGGCGACTCGGCCGGTGGTTCCGCCAAGCAGGGCCGCGACCGTCGTTACCAGGCGATCCTCCCCATCAAGGGCAAGATCCTCAACGTCGAGAAGGCCCGCATCGACAAGATCCTCTCCAACGAAGAAATCCGCACGATCATCACCGCCTGCGGCACCGGCATCGGCAAGCACGAGGGCGACGGCGCCTTCGACGTCACGAAGTGCCGCTACCACAAGCTGGTCATCATGACGGACGCCGACGTCGACGGCTCGCACATCCGTACGCTCCTCCTGACGTTCCTCTTCCGCCAGATGCCCGGGCTCATCGAAGCCGGCTACGTCTACATCGCCCAGCCGCCGCTCTACCGCATCAAGCGCAAGAAGCGCGAGCAGTACGTCGACAACGACCCGGAACTGAACCGCATCCTCCTCGAGCTCGGCTCCGAGGACGTGAACCTGCTCCGCCTCCGCGACAAGCACGTCTTCCCGGGCCAGAAGCTCGACAAGATCGTCGAATCGCTCGCCCGCCTCGAATCCCTCGGCGCCGGCATCGGCCGCACGGGCTGCCAGCTCGGCGACTACCTCGACCAGCAGGACCACAAGACCCATGCGCTCCCGCGCTTCATCGTGCGCACCCGCACGGGCAACGAGGAGACCTATGAGTTCCTCGCCGACACCGACGCCAAGCAGGCTTACCTGCGCAAGGCCGGCGTCGAGGATTTCCTCGCCGACAAGATCGACCGCGAGAAGAAGCTCAAGGACGGCACGGTCGTCCAGGAGCGCGTCAACGTGATCGAAGTCTTCGAGAACGACGCCATCACCAAGGTGCTCAAGGAACTCGAGACCCAGGGCATGGACGTGAAGCAGTTCACCGCCGGCGAGGAGCCGCGCTACCACCTGATCGACGGCTCGACCGCCGAAGAAGCTCCCGCCGCCGAAGGCGAAGAGGAGGCCAAGGGCGAAGAGAAGCCGGCCAAGAAGGTCGTGAAGAAGGCCGAGCCCATCCCGCTCGGCTCGATCCTCGAGCTCATCGGCCAGATCCGTCAGTTCGGCCGCAAGGGCCTCACGATCCAGCGATACAAGGGCCTGGGCGAAATGAACCCCAAGCAGCTCTTCGAGACCACGATGGATCCGGCCAAGCGCCGCTTCCTCAAGGTCGACATCGCCGACGCCGCCGAAGCCAACCGCGTCTTCGCCATGCTGATGGGCGAGGACGTCCCGAACCGCCGCGCCTTCATCGAGGACAACGCGCTCAACACCTCCAACCTCGACGTCTGATCGTCCTGACGAACCTAACCCGAGACCTCTTCGAACATGTACTCTGACAAGGAAAAGCTCACGTCCGCCAACATCACGGACATCATGCAGACGGCCTACATCGATTACTCGATGTCCGTCATCGTCTCCCGCGCCCTCCCGGACGCCCGCGACGGCCTGAAGCCCGTGCAGCGCCGCATCCTCTACGCGATGCTCCGCGAAGGCCTCGTCCACAACCGCCCGTTCGACAAGTGCGCGGGCGTCGTCGGCGAAGTGCTGAAGAACTACCACCCGCACGGCGACAGCTCCGTGTACGACACGCTCGTCCGCCTCGCCCAGAACTGGGTGATGCGCTATCAGCTGATCGAGCCGCAGGGCAATTTCGGTTCCGTCGACGGCGACCCGCCCGCGGCCTACCGTTACACCGAGTGCCGCCTCTCGGAGATCTCCTCCGAGCTCCTCGCCGACATCGACGAGGACACGGTCGACTTCACCCCGAACTACAAGGAGTCGACCACCGAGCCGACCGTCCTCCCGTGCGCCTTGCCCCACCTGCTGATGAACGGTTCGACCGGCATCGCGGTCGGCATGACGACCAACATCCCGCCGCATAACCTCAACGAGCTCGTCGAGGCCACCTGCCTGATCATCGACAAGCCGAGCGCCACCGTCGAGGACCTCGAGAAGATCATCATCGGTCCGGACTTCCCGACCGGCGGCGTCATCAACGGCAAGGAAGGCATCAAGCAGTACCTCCGCACCGGCCGTGGCATCATCCGCGTCCGCGGCGTCGCCCACACCGAGGAGATGAAGAACGGCAAGGAGCAGATCGTCCTCACGGAACTGCCCTACAACGTCAACCGCTCCTCCCTGGTGAAGCACATCGCCGACCTCTGCTCCGAGAAGGTCCTCGACGAGGTCTCCGACCTCCGCGACGAGTCCGACGAGAACACGCGCGTGGTCATCGAGCTGAAGCGCAACGAGAACCCGAAGGTCGTCATCAACAAGCTCTACAAGCACACGAACTTCGAGAACTCGTTCGGCGTCATCCTGCTGGCCCTCGACAAGCGCCGTCCGAAGCAGATGAACATCCGCGAGCTGCTCGAGTGCTTCGTCGAGCACCGCCGCGACGTCGTCACCCGCCGTACCCGCTTCCGCCTCCGCAAGGCCGAAGACCGCGCCCACATCCTCGAAGGCTTCAAGATCGCCCTGCGTAACCTGGACGACTTCGTGAAGATCATCCGCGCCGCGTCCAACCGCGACGAGGCCCGCGTGAAGCTCATGGCCAAGTACGGCCTCAGCGAGCGCCAGGCCGTGGCCATCCTCGACCTCCGCCTCTACCAGCTCACCGGCCTGGAGCGCGACAAGATCGAGGCCGAGTACCGCGAACTGATGGCGCTCGTCGAAGAGCTCCGCGGCATCCTCTCGAGCGAGTCGAAGCTGCTCTCCCTCATCAAGAAGGAGCTGCGCGACGCCGCTAAGAAGCACATCGGTCCCCGCAAGACGAAGGTCACCGCCCAGGAAGGCGACCTCTCGATGGAGGACATCGTCGCCAACGAAGGCTGCGTGGTCACCGTCTCGCACGCCGGCTTCATCAAGCGCACCCCGGTCGCCCAGTACCGCCTCCAGAAGCGCGGCGGCAAGGGCACGAAGGGCGCCGAGCTCTCGAAGGCCGCGTCCGACGAGGACAGCGACTTCATCGAGCACCTCTTCACGGCCAACACGCACGACCACATCCTGTTCTTCATGAACAACGGCCGCGTCTACGTGGAGAAGGTCTACGAGATCGAGGAAGCCAACCGCGCTTCCCGCGGCAAGTCGATCGCCCGCCTGCTCGACCTCAAGGACGACGAGAAGCTGGCCGCGATGGTCTGCGTCTCCAACTTCGACGAGGGCAAGTTCCTGATGATGTGCACCGCCAACGGCACGATCAAGAAGACCGAGATCTCGAAGTACGCCAACTACCGCAAGGGCGGCATCATCGGCATCAACATCGAGCACGGCGACCGCCTCATCGCGGCCAAGCTGACCAACGGCGACAACGAGGTCGTGATGATCTCGCAGTCCGGCATGTCCATCCGCTTCCACGAGTCCGACGTCCGCTCCATGGGCCGCGACACGACCGGCGTGATCGGCATGAACCTCGACACCGGCGACCTGGTCAAGGCGATGGAAGTCGTCGACCCGGCCTGCACGCTCCTCGTCGTCGGTATCGACGGCATCGGCAAGCGCACGCCCTTCGACGATCCTGAATCCAAGGAGCCCGTCTACCGCAAGCAGTCCCGCGGCGGCAAGGGCGTCATCGCCATCTCCACCGAAGTCGGCGTCGCCGGCGCGCTCAGTGTCCAGGAAGAAGACGAGGTCATGCTCCTCACCAAGGGCGGCCAGTCCATCCGCACCAAGGTGTCCGACATCCGCTGCACGGCGGGTCGCAACACCAAG
>JBDKIN010000186.1:0-10724 GCA_039797095.1 Verrucomicrobiota bacterium | reverse complement strand
CTCAGGGGCCGCAGATGCCGCAGCCGCCGGGGAGCTCGCGGAAGAAGTCGTGGCCTTTGTCGTCGACGAGGATGAACGCCGGGAAGTCGACGACTTCGATCTTCCAGACGGCTTCCATGCCAAGCTCGGGATAATCGATGACCTCGACCTTGCGGATGTTCTCCTGCGCGAGGATCGCGGCGGGTCCGCCGATGGAGCCGAGGTAGAAACCGCCGTGCGCCTTGCAGGCGTTGGTGACGGTCTCGCCACGATTGCCCTTGGCGATCATGACCAGCGAGCCGCCATGCTTCTGGAAAAGCTCGACGTAGCTGTCCATGCGGCCGGCGGTGGTCGGACCGAACGAACCGGAGGCCATGCCGACGGGCGTCTTGGCGGGGCCGGCATAATAGACGGGGTGATCCTTGATGTACTGCGGGAGGCCTTCGCCCTTCTCGAGGCGTTCGCGGATCTTGGCGTGCGCGATGTCGCGGGCGACGACGAGCGTGCCGGTGAGGGCGAGACGCGTGGTGACGGGGTGCTTCGAAAGCTCGGCGCGGATGTCCGCCATGGGACGGTTGAGGTCGACCTTCACGACCTTCGTGGCGTCGGCATGCTTGCGCGCGTCGGCGGGGATGAAGCGGCCGGGATTCTCCTCAAGCTGCTCGATCCAGATGCCGTCCTTGTCGATCTTGGCCTTGGCGTTGCGGTCGGCGGAACAGGAGACGGCGAGGCCGATCGGACATGAGGCGCCGTGCCGCGGGAGCCGGACGACGCGCACGTCGAGGGCGAACCACTTGCCGCCGAACTGCGCGCCGATGCCGAGCTGATGGGCGACCTTGAGGAGCTCGGCCTCGAGCGCGGTATCGCGGAAGGCGCGGCCATGCTCGTTGCCGGTCGTGGGCAGCGCGTCGTAGTAATGGGTCGAGGCCAGTTTGACGGCCTTCATGGTCGCTTCGGCGGAGGTGCCGCCGATGACGAACGCGAGGTGATAAGGCGGGCACGCGGCGGTGCCGAGCGACTGCATCTTCTCGGTCAGGAACTTGACGAGAGACTTAGGATTCAGGACGGCCTTGGTCTCCTGGTAGAGGTAGCACTTGTTAGCCGAACCGCCGCCCTTGGCGACGAAGAGGAACTCGAACTTGGAACCTTTGACGGCGGCGAGGTCGATCTGCGCGGGCAGATTGGTGCCGGTGTTCTTCTCGGCGTAGAGATCGAGCGGCGCGAGCTGTGAGTAGCGGAGATTGTTCTGCGCATAGGCCTGATAGACGCCCAGGGAGAGCGCTTCGGCGTCGTCGCCGCCGGTCCAGACCTGCTGGCCCTTCTTGGCGGTGATCTGCGCGGTGCCGGTGTCCTGACAGAACGGCAGCACGCCTTTCGCGGCGACCTCGGCGTTGCGGAGCATCGCGAGCGCGACGGCGCGGTCGTTGTCGCTGGCTTCCTTGTCCGCGAGGATGGCGGCGACCTGCTCGAGGTGCTCGGTGCGCAGGTAGAAGTTGATGTCGTGCAGCGCCTGGTTGGCGAGGAGGGTCAGGCCCTCGGGCGCGACCTTCAGGATCGGCTTGCCGTCGAACTCCGCGACAGAGACGTGCTCCTTGGTGAGGAGGCGATACTTCGTGGTATCGTCGCCCAACGGAAAGGGATCCTGGTAATGGAAGGGAGAGGCCATCGCCGTCACCATACGGGACGCCCTCCCGCCCGCAAACGGAAACAGGTCAGCGCGCGGGCATCTGCGCCGGCGCGCCGAGACGCACGCCGCCGAGGACCACGCCTTCGGCGAGGTCGACCGAGACCAAAGCCAGACCCGTCTCACCCGCGGCGGAACGCACCAGGCCGGCGACCTTGCCTTCGGGCGTCTTCAGCTCGAGGCCGACGGAGACCGGGCCCTCGACACGACGCAGGATGCGACGCAAGGACCCCATGGACTGGATGCGGGCCATGACCTCCTGACCGAGGTAACAGCCCTTGGCATAGCTGACCCAAGCATCGAGGCCGCACTCCTGAGGAAACTCATTGGCGCCGCAATCAGCGGGGACGGACGGCACGCCGGCGGCGAGGCGGGCGGACTCCAGCTCGGCGAGGCTGCCCAGTTCGCCCGGCGCGGCGGAAGCCGCGGGCGTGAGCACGTCCCAGGCGGCGACGCCGAAGCGACGGGTCGGAAAAAGTCTCGCGTCGGAGATCGCCAGCTCCGCGCCCCAGGCGACGTAGCGCTGCCATCGGGCGGTTTCGTCGGTCGCGACGACGTCGTCGGCGATGACATTCGCGGTCACGACCGCGATGAGCGCCTCCGCCGCGAGGTGCGGGCAGAGCAAAAGGAACGAGCCATCGGCTTCCTTCGCGACGACCGTGTGCGCGAGCACCCGACCCTTGCGATTGAGCCAGAGCGCATCGGTCAGCGCGATGCCACGCAGGTCCGCCGTGCACTGGCCCTGCAGGAAAGCCGCCGCGTCTTCGCCCGTGATACGGACGACCGCGGTGTGAGCTGGAGCGTAGCGCACGGCCATCAGAGAATCACCCACAGCCAGGCGATGCCATGCAACGCAAGGTTAGCGTAGATCGCGGCCATGACGTCGTCCAACACGATGCCGAAACCTCCGGGCAGCTTCTCGAGCGCCTTGATGCCGAAAGGCTTCGTGATGTCGAAGAGGCGGAACAACAAGAAGCCAAGCAGGATCAGCAGGAGCGACGACTTGCCGCCGTAGACGTAAGGATTGAAGAGGAAGACCAGCGGCATCGCGGCGAACTCGTCGAGGATGACCTCGGACGGATCCTTCTTGCCGATGAACGCGGCGGCGACTCCGCACAACAGGATCGCGGTCAGGACGACGAGCGAATCGAAGATGAACTCATGCGGACCGCCTTTCTGATGCGCGTGACGCACGACGAGCGCCCACCACAGCAAACCCGCCGCGGAGCCCCACGTGCCCGGCGCCTTGAGGCGGCCAAGCGGACCGAGCGTCGCGAGCTGGACGATCATGAGGCCAGGCCCGGCAGATGCCGGCGATGCCGGATGAGGTAGCTGAGGCCCGAGAATACGGTCAGGGCGACGGACAGCCAGAACAAGGCCATGATGATGACTTCCCAGCGCTGATGCCATTCGGCCGAGAGCTTCCAGTGCGACTCATACGCGCGCAGGCCGATGAGGTGGCCGATGGCCAGGATCTGCAGGAACGTCTTGATCTTGCCGAGGCCCTCGGCCTCGAGGACCTGACCCGAGGCGGCGGCGACGAGGCGGAGGCCGGTGATCAGGAATTCCCGGATGACGATGAGCATCACGCCGAAGGACGTATAAAGGACCGTCGAAGCGTCCGGCGACAGCGGCTCGCCGGCGTCGCTCCAGCGCGTGACCGGCAGGCAATCGACCGCGGCGAGGCCGATGAGCAGGCCGAGGATGAAGATCTTGTCGACCAGGGCGTCCATCAGGCGGCCGAAGTCCGTGACCGCGTCGAGTTTGCGGGCGATCCAGCCGTCAAAGATGTCGGTCAAGGCCGCCAAGATGAACAAAGCGAGCGCCGCGCTGGCCCAAGGGCCGGCCCAGTAAGTCCAGACCGTGATCAGGAAGATGGCCGGCAGGCGGGCCGCAGTCAGGATATTAGGGAGATGCCGAAGAATATGCATGCGGGCTTGCGGAAAGGATGTTCCCGACCGAGAGTGAGCCGCAACAGGAAAACGATGCCCCGAGCCCTCCGCACCGCCGTCTATCCCGGCACCTTCGATCCGGTCACGCTCGGGCATCTGGACGTCCTGCGTCGCGCCTCCCGGCTCTTCGACCACGTCATCGTCGCCGTCGCGCCGAGCGACAGCAAAGGCCCCTGGTTCTCCGTCGAGGAACGCCTCGGCATGGCGCGCGAGGCCTGCAAGGGCATCCGCAACGTCAAGGTGCTCGAACTCAAAGGCCTGACGGTCGAGTTCGCCCACCGCCACAAGGCCGCCGCCATCATCCGCGGCCTCCGCAAATTCAGCGATTTCGAGTTCGAATTCGACCTGGCCCACGCCAACCGCCTGATGGCCCCCGAGATCGAGACCGTCATCCTGATGCCCAGCCAGGACCAGTTCGTGACCTCCTCGAGCTTCGTGAAGGACATCGCCCGCCACAAGCTCTCCCAGGCCGCCGCCTTCGTCCCCCGCTGCGTCCTGCCCCACCTGCGCAAAAGGCTGGCGGAAAAGGCCTGAAAAGGCCCGCCTCCGCTGTTGACCGTGGGGGGTAGTTCTATTTGCTCGGCCCTTCCCCCCGCGACGACCGCCGACCGGGGGCCTCCCTCCCTTTATACATACCATGGACATCAAAATCCAAGAAACCAACCCGACCCGCCGCTCCGTCACCGTGACGGTCCCCGCCGCGACCGTCGCCGCCGCCGAGAAGGAAGTCGTCAAGGGCTTCTCCCGCGAGGCCGCCCTCCCCGGCTTCCGTCCGGGCAAGGCTCCGGAAGCCGTCGTGCGCCAGAAGTACGCCAAGCAGATCGCCGATGAGGTCAGCCAGCGCCTCCTCTCCCAGGGCTACGAACGCATCCAGGAGGAGAAGTCCTTCACCGTCTACACCGTCGCCGACGTCCAGAAGGAAGCCGGCTCCGGCGCCGACGCGGTCTTCCGCTACGAAGTCGACGTCGTCCCTGACTTCAAGACCCCCGACTGGAAGGCCGTCAAGGTCCCGGTCGAGGAAGTGACCGTCGCCGAAGCCGACATCGACCAGCATCTCCAGAAGATCCTCGAGCAGCGCGCCCGCTACGAGAAGACCGAAGACGCCGCCGCCAAGGGTGATTACGTCCGCATCGGCTACGTCGGCACCGTCGACGGCAAGCCCGTCAGCGAAGTCGACGCCGAGGCCAAGTCCTACGGCAGCGCCGAATCCACCTGGGAAGAAGCCGGGGCCGAAGGCGCCGCCGTCGCCGTGCCCGCCATCGCCCAGGCCGTGATCGGCCTCAAGGCCAACGGCACCGCCCAGGCCGAGTACGTCTTCCCCGCCACGCATGAGCGCGAAGCCCTCCGCGGCAAGAAGGTCAGCTACGCGATCACCGCGAGCGAAGTCCGCCGCAAGGAGATCCCGAAGGTCGACGAAGCCTTCTGCAAGGCCGTCGGCGTGAAGGACGAAGCCGACCTCCGCGACCAGCTCCGCAAGGGCATCGAAGGCTCCAAGAAGCAGGCCGCCGAGACCGCCCGCCGCGAAAAGGCCGTCGACGCCCTCCTCGCCGGCCAGGAATTCCCCTTGCCGGAATCCGCCGTCATGTCCGTCGCCCAGGGCCTCTTCTACCAGTACGCCGAGATGCGCCTGCGCAGCGGCACCAAGCCCGAAGAGCTCGAGACCCAGCGCGACGACATCCTCGCCGAAGCCAAGAAGGCCGCCGCCCTCCGCGTCCGCGCCCAGTTCGTCCTCTCCCGCATCGCCGAAGAACTGAAGCTCGAGGTGTCCCGCGAAGAGCTCGGTTCCGCGATCATGCAGGCCGCCCAGGCCAGCCAGACCCAGCCCGAAAAGCTGGTCAAGGACCGCCAGCGCCTGGCCGAAATCCGCCGCGACACCCTGCTCAACAAGGCCCTCGACGCCGTCCTCGCCGGCGGAGTCGCCGCCTGAGGTTGAGATTTCGCCCGTTCCGGGCACAGTCCTTCTCGCACCACCATGTCCTACATCATTCCTAACGTCGTCGAACGCGACGCCCGCGGCGAGCGAGCCTGGGACATCTACAGCCGCCTGCTCAAGGACCGCATCATCTTCATCGGTTCGCCGATCTACGATGACGTGGCCAACGCGGTCATCGCCCAGCTGCTCTTCCTGCAGATGGAAGACCCGAAGAAGGACATCTCGATCTACATCAACTCCCCCGGCGGCTCCATCACCGCGGGCATGGCGATCTACGACACGATGAACTTCCTCACGTGCGAGGTGAACACCTACTGCATCGGCCTTTCGGCCAGCATGGCCACCGTCCTCCTCGCCGCCGGCACCAAGGGCAAGCGCCACGCGCTCCCGAACTGCCGCGTGATGATCCATCAGCCGAGCGGCGGCGCCGGCGGCCAGACGTCCGACATCTCGATCGCCGCGAAGGAGATCCTCCGCTGGCGCGACACGCTCAACCACGTCCTCGCCAAGCACAGCGGCAAGACGCCCGAGGAACTGATGCGCGACTCCGACCGCGACTTCTACATGACGGCCGAACAGGCGAAGGCCTACGGCCTCGTCGACCACGTCGTGATGCCCAAGTCGGGCCGCGCCTAAGCCCATGGCCGGCGATCGCGCCGAAAGCTGCTCCTTCTGCGGCAAGCCCGCCGCGCAGGCCGGCAAACTCATCGCCGGACCCGGCGGCGTCGGCATCTGCGACGCCTGCGTGGGCACCTGCGGCCGCCTCCTCGAACGCGACAAGTCCCGCGACGGCAAGCCGGCCGCGCCCGCCGCCGGCGGTCCCGCGATGCAGGAAGCCCCGGCCAAGCTCCCGCTGGCGCCGATCAAGCTGATCCCGCCCACGCAGCTGCGCCTCGAACTCGACGCCCACGTCATCGGCCAGGCCCACGCGAAGAAGGTCCTCTCCGTCGCGGTCTTCAACCACTACAAGCGCCTCAACGACCGCCAGAAGCCCGCCGACGCCGCGCAAGCCGGCGACCTCGCCGGCGTCGAGCTCGACAAGAGCAACGTGCTGCTGATCGGTCCGACGGGCACGGGCAAGACGCTCCTCGCCCGCTCGCTCGCGCGCATGCTCGACGTGCCGTTCGCGATCGCCGACGCCACGACCCTCACCGAGGCCGGCTACGTCGGCGACGACGTCGAGACGGTCATCCTCCGCCTTCTGCAGGCCGCCGACATGGACGTCGAACGCGCCCAGCGCGGCATCGTCTTCATCGACGAGATCGACAAGATCGGCCGCAAGTCCGACTCGGCCTCCATCACCCGCGACGTCTCGGGCGAAGGCGTCCAGCAGGCGCTCCTGAAGCTCCTCGAGGGCACGGTCTGCAACGTCCCGCCTGCCGGCGGCCGCAAGCACCCGGAGCAGCAATGCATCCGCGTCGACACCGCGGACATCCTCTTCATCTGCGGCGGCGCCTTCGCCGGCCTCGACCGCATCATCGCCCGCCGAGGCGGCGCGAAGTCCTTGGGCTTCGTCCCTCCGCGCAACGACGCGCCTTCCCTCTCGGCCGAACAGATCGTCGCCGGTCTCCAGCCGGAAGACCTCTTCTCCTTCGGGATGATCCCGGAGTTCGTCGGCCGCCTGCCGGTCATCTCCGTCCTCGAGCCGCTCGACCGCGAGGCGCTCATCCGTATCCTGACCGAACCGCGCAACGCCGCGACGAAGCAGTACCGCAAGCTCTTCGCCCTCTCGGGCATGTCCCTCGAATTCACGCGCGAAGCCCTCGAAGCCGCCGCCGACAAGGCGCTGGCCCTCGGCACGGGCGCCCGCGGCCTCCGCTCCGTCCTCGAAGGCGTGCTGCTCGACACGATGTACGCGCTGCCTGAAGCCGCTCCCGGTTCGAAGTTCACGGTGACGGCCGAAGCCATCCGCGGCGAGCAGCCGGTCACGGTGACGGCGGCGAAGAAGAAAGCTTCCTGACCTCCATGCTCGCCTATCCGGCCATCGATATCCGCGGCGGTCGCTGCGTCCGCCTCAGCCAGGGCCGCGACGACGCCCGCACCGATTATTACAAGGACCCGGTCGAACCGGCCATCGTCTTCGCCCAGGCGGGCACGTCGTGGATCCACGTCGTCGACCTCGACGGCGCCTTCGGCGGCGCGCCGCTCAACCTCCCGGTCCTGAAGCGCATCGCCGCCCTCGGCCCGCAGATCCAGTTCGGCGGCGGCATGCGCGACCGCGCGACGGCCGAGGCCGCCTACGAAGCCGGCGCCAGCCGCGTCGTCATCGGCACGCGCGCCGCGACCGACCCCGCTTTCCTCCGCGAGATGGCGAAGTCCCATGGCCCGCGCCTCGCGGTCGGCATCGACGCCAAGGACGGCCTGGTGGCCGTCAAAGGCTGGACGGCCGTCACGGCCCTCAAGGCGACGGAGTTCGCCAAGGAAGCCGGCGAACTCGGCGTCTCGACGGTGATCTACACCGACATCGCCACGGACGGCATGCTCACGGGTCCGAACTGGAAATCCCTCGAGGAAGTGCTCAAGGCCTGCCCCTGCGGCGTGATCGCCTCCGGCGGCGTGTCCGGCGTCGAAGATGTGGCGCGCCTCGCCGAGATGGCCAAGGCCTACCCGAATCTCGTCGGCGCGATCGTCGGCAAGGCCCTCTACGAAGGCCGTTGCGACGTGGCGGGATTGCTCAAGGCCACGGGCGAACGCTGAGCCGGACCGGAGAGGGCGGCGCCCGTCCTGATGCTTGCCAAGCAGGCACCCCCGCCCAACATCGGCCTCCCATGGTCCTGTTCCGCCGATACGCCGCGCTGGTGGCGACGCTTCTGCTCGCCGCGACCGGCCTGCTCGCGGCCGAAGAGCCGCCCCTGACGGCGGCGACGATCATCGCCAAGGCGCGCGCGGCCCTCGCCGCCGACCCGGCCGACCTGGACAAGGTGAAGTCCCTCCGGATGGTCTTCACGGCCTACGACGAGCAGAGCCGGCCGCTCAACGCGACCACGCTGACCCTCGCCGCCGGCGGCTATCGCCTGCAGAGCACCGCTGACCGCGACCGCGGCACCGAAGCCGCCGTCTGCGCCGGCCGCCTCGAAGGCTGGACGAGCTCCAAGGCTGACGCCCTCTCCCCTCGCTCCGTCCGCCCGGTGCCCTACGAGGAATTCAAGAAGCTCCGGGACATGGCCCTCGACGACCTCGCCTTCTTCGCCGCCCCGCCGGCCGGACTCGGCACGGCGACCTACCGCGGCCCGTCCGAAATCGCCGGCCGCAAGACCCTCGCGGTCGAATACGGCTACGTAAGCGGCCTGCGCATCACGCGCCACTTCGACGCCGCCAGCTTCGCGCTAGTGGCGTCCGACCAGGCCACCCCCAAGGGCGAACTGCAGCGCCAACAGGTCGAGTCGCTGACGAAGGTCGACGGCATCAGTTTCCCGGCCAAGGAGACGATCTACGTCGACGGCAAGAAGTCCGGCGAAGTGACCTACGACCAGGTCAAGGTGAACCCGGCCTTGACCCCGGGGCTTTTCGATTTCCCTTCCTTCTGAGCCCATGACCTTCCTCCGCCTCCGCGCCAAAGACTTCCGCGCCAAACTCGGCGCCTTCGTCGGCACGGGCGAAGCCTCCCCTGACGTCCGCGACGCGGTGGCCGGCATCATCGCCGACGTGAAACGCCGTGGTGACACCGCGGTGCTCGCCTACACGGCGAAGTTCGACCGCGCCAAGCTCACCGCCGCGCGCCAACGCATCCCGCTCGCGGAACTCCGCCGCGCGGCCGCCGGCTTCGCGCCGGCGAAGAAAAAAGCTTTCGACGAAGCGGCGAAGTGCGTCACGGCCTTCCACACGCGCACGCTGCCCCAAGGCTGGACGGCGCAGAACCCGCACGGGGCCACGGTCGGCGAACGCCACCACGCGATCCGTCGCTGCGGCCTCTACATCCCCGGCGGCCAGGTGCCCCTCGTGTCGACGGTGCTGATGACCGCGCTGCCCGCGAAGGTCGCCGGCGTCCCCGAACTCTGCGCCTGCACGCCGCCCGGACCGGACGGCAAGATCAACCCGGACATCCTCGCCGCGCTCTACCTCTGCGGCGTCACGGAAGTGTACGCGGTCGGCGGCGCCCAAGCCGTCGCGGCGATGGCCCTCGGCACGCGCACCATCGCGCCGGTCGACAAGATCTTCGGTCCAGGCAACACGTTCGTGACCGAGGCGAAGCGCCAGGTCTTCGGCCTCGTCGGCGTGGACCTCCTCCCCGGCCCGAGCGAAGTGATGATCGTCGCCGACCGCACCGCTGACCCGCAGTGGGTCGCGGCCGACCTCTGCGCCCAGGCCGAACACGGCAGCGGCAAGGAGAAGCTCTACCTCGTCACGGAAAGCGAAGCCTTCGCTAAGCAGTGCCTCGCCGCCGCCCGCGCGCAGTCCGCGACGCTCTCGCACGGCGAGAAGATCCGCAAGGCGCTCGACGCCAAGGTCTGCGCCATCCTGGTCCCGAAGATCGAGGATGCGGCCGAAGCGGCCAACCTCGTCGCGCCCGAACACCTCGAACTCATGGTCGCCCCGGCCAAGCTGAAGGCGCTGTCCGCCCGCATCACCACCGCCGGCGCCATCCTCCTCGGCCACCACACGCCCACGGTGCTCGGCGACTTCACCGCGGGCCCGAGCCACACGCTCCCCACCGGCGGCACGGGCCGTTTCTTCAGCGGCCTGCGCGTCGCCGACTTCCTCCGTCGCACGAGCCTCGTGGAATACTCCCCGGCCTCGCTCAAGAAGGCGGCCGGCGTGGTCGACGCGTTCGCCCGCATGGAGAATCTCGACGCCCACGGGCGCTCGCTGAAGGTCCGCCTCTGAGCCGCGCTCAGTCGCGGAGCGTCCGCATCACTTCCGCGTGCAGCTTCGGCGCCGCGGCGATGATGTTGCCCGCCTTGACCGGATCGCCGCCTTCCCAGGAGGTCACGACCGCGCCGGCGCCGCGGAGGACGGGCAGCACGGGGACGAGGTCCCACGGATTCATGATCGGGTCGGCGACGACGTGCGCGCGGCCCGCCGCGACGAGGAGATGGCCGTAGCCGTCGCCCCACGTGCGCACGTGCGCGACGCTGTCGGCGAAACGGTTCCAGCGGACGTCGCGATGCAGGCGACGGATGTTATCGAGGTCGGTGGAGACGACGACGGCCTCCTTCAAGGAGGCTTCGGCGACCCG
>JBDKIN010000185.1:0-5509 GCA_039797095.1 Verrucomicrobiota bacterium | reverse complement strand
TGCGCATCACCGACACCGGTACCGGTATCCCGCCCAAGATCCTGCCGAAGATCTTCGAATCTTTCTTCACCAGCCGCGAAGACGGTACCGGGCTCGGTCTCGCCATCGTGAAGCGCATCCTACGCGACCATCGCGGTGACATCGTCGTCGAGTCGACCGCCCCGGGCGGGACCACCTTCAAGTTCTGGGTGCCGGCGGTGAAGTAAGCAGGCGCTTCGCCGCCGTCCAGACGACGGGGATGAAGGAGACGACGATAACCATCAGGATCACCTTGTGCAGCTGGTCCGCGAGCGGCGTGCCGCCCAAGGTGTGGCCGAGCCAGACCAACGAATTGATCCAGAGGATCCCACCGAGGATGTTCCAGCGCAAGAAGCGCGTCGGCGCCATCTCGCCCATGCCGGCGGCGAAGGGCACGAAGGTACGCATCAGCGGCACGAAACGGGCGAGGACGATGGCGAGCGGCCCTTTTTCGGAGAAGTAATCTCGAGCCGCCTCGAGGTGCCGGCGCTTGTACCACCAGCTGTCGGGCTTCGACTCCATGGTCTTGCCGTATTTCCGGCCGAGCCAGTAGCCGGTCTGGTCGCCGACGATCGAGGCGACGGTCAGGGCGGCGGTGAGTTCCCAGGGGCTGAAGTAGGCCGGCCGGTCGCCGTTGGCGACCGAGAGCACGCCGGCCGTCACGAGCAGGGAGTCTCCGGGCAGGAAGAAGCCGGCGAGCAGGCCGGTCTCGGCGAAGATGATCAGGCACATCAGGCTGATGCCACCGACTTCGATGGTCTGCCGGAGCCCTTCGGCGGTGTGCAGGTGCGACCAGAAAGTGCTCAGCCAGGATTCCATGCCGTGGAGTAGGGCGGAAGCGGCGGATTGGCAATCACCCTTGAACGGCGAAGGCTTTCCCATCACGTTGCTTTCGTCGCATGTCGCCCGAATACGAAGCTTCCGCCATCCTGCTCCGCCGCGCCGCGCTCCAGCACGGGCTGGCCGGGCAGGCCGCTCTGGAAGGAGAGTTCGTCCCGCGTGCCAAGGTCTTCCTGGCCGAGGCCCGCGAGCTCCAGTTGGCGGCGCATCGCGCAGGCCTCCGCGGCGGCGAAGTCGCCCGGCTGCGTTCGGACGCGATCGACATCTTGTTCGACGCCTTGTTCCTGCGGGCCGGACCGGCGGCGGCGACGCTCAGCCTGGTCGCCACGGGCGGTTATGGCCGCGCCGAGCTCTGCCCCCTCAGTGACATCGACCTCCTGGTGCTCGTGCCCCGGCACTCGGCGACGACCAAAGCCCTCGTCGAAGCGATCCTCTATCCGCTCTGGGACCTCGGCCTGAAGGTCGGGCAGTCGGTCCGCACGGTCACGGAATCGACCAACTACGCGAAGGACGACCTGCACCTGCACGTGGCCTTGCTCGAGACCCGTCACCTCTGCGGCTCGGCCGAGCTCTTCGCGCAGCTGGAAGCCAAGACGGCCGCGCTCCTCTCGGGGCAGGCGTGGAAGCCTTTCGCCCGCGCGATCGTCGAGTCGCAGCGCAAACGGCGCGAGAAAGCCGGCGGCAGCGCTTACCTGCAGGAGCCGGACCTCAAGAACGGCGTCGGCGCCCTCCGGGATGTCCAAGGATGCGTCTGGATCGCCCGCACGGCCCGCAATGGCGTCGGTCCCGCCGGCCTGGCCGCTTCGGGCTTCCTGCCCGCCGTCGACCTCCAGAAGTTCGAGGAGGCCAAGCAGGTGCTTCTGCGTCTGCGCTGCGAACTGCATTTCCAGGTCACGCGCCCCACCGAACAGCTGTCGCTGGAGCGTCAGGACACCATGTCTTACGCCTTGGGCTTCACCGGCACGCTGACCGAACGCATCGGCGGGATGATGCGCCAGTATTTCGACGCCGCGGACCATGTGCGCCGTTGCGCCGAGATCGTCGAAGGCGCGGTCATGGGCGAACCTGAGCCCGAAGGGTGGGGCGCTCCGTTCATCATGGACGGCCTGCGCGTCGTCCCCGGCGGCACCGTGACGGCCGAGCACCGTCTGCTCTTCGAGGAAGACCCCGGCCGCCTGGTCCGGTTGTTCCGCATCTGCCAGATCCATGAGGCCCGCCCGGACCGCGCGCTCTCGCTCCTTGTCCGCGAACGCGCCCACCTGCTCACGCCCGAGGTCGCCCTGTCGGAGGAGTCCTGCAGCGCCCTGCGCGCGATGCTCACCGAAGGCGGGCGCGTGTATGCCACGCTCAACGCCCTGCGCGAGCACGGCCTCCTTTACCGGCTCGTCCCCGAGTTCGCCGGCCTGCACTGCCTGGTGCAGTTCGAGTTCTACCACCGGTGGACGGCGGACGTGCATACCTTGCGCTGCCTGCGTGAACTCGACCGTATCTACGCCGGCGAATCGCTGGTGGAGCAGAAATACCGCGAGGTCGTGCTGGGTTCCGAGGCGCCTTCGCTGCTCTACGCGATCCTCTTCCTGCACGACATCGCCAAGTCCGGCGGCATCGAAGGCCATGCCGAACGCGGCGTACCGATCGCCGACCGCATCCTTGAGCGGCTCGGTTTCGACGCCCGGGAGCGCGAGATCGCGGCCGGGGTCATCCGGCACCACCTGGTGATGGGGCTCTATTGGCAGCGTCATGACATCGACGATCCTGCGAACATCGAGCGTTTCGCCCGGCTCATGGGCGACGAGCAGGTTCTGCGCAGTCTCTTCGTCCACACGCGCTGCGACGCCCGCGCCACTTCGCCCGACCTCTGGACCGACTTCAAGGACGGCCAGCACTGGTCCCTCTATCGACGCACCCTGGCCCGCCTGGCCGATTCCGCCGACGACGAACATGCCGACGCCGCCGCCAAGCTGCGCGCCGCGACCACCGCCCTGGTCGGGCAGGAAGTGCCGGAAGACGAGATCGAGGCCCACTTCACCACGATGCCTCCGGGGTATTACCTGCACGCCGCCCCCGAGGACGCCGCGCACCATCTCCGGATGATCCATCGCCTGATCGCCTCGGTGTCCGCGGCCGAACCGGACGAGTCGTTGCGCCCGATCGTCGAGTGGCATGACGACGCCGGCTCGGGTCAGTCGCTCGTGACCGTCGTGACCTGGGATCGCGCCGGTCTCTTCAGCCGCATGGCGGGCGCCTTCGCCGTCGCCGGCATCAACATCGCGTCCTGTCGCGCCTTCTCGCGCGAGGACGATGTCTCGATCGACTTCTTCAAGGTCGTCCTGCCGCTCGGCAAGGAGCCGGTCTCCAAGGAGCGCTTCACGGCGGCCCTGGAGAAATCGTTGCTCGACGGCACCGACCTCCTTGCCGAGGTCGCCGCGGAGGAACAGCACGCGTTGCTGACGGCCCCGCGTCGCAAGGCTTTCGTGCCGCTGGCCGCCAAGGTGGAGGTCTACTACGAGGTCGATCTGGCCCGCACGGTCATCGAGGTCCAGTGCAACGACCGCCTCGGCCTGCTGTTCCGTATCGGCCGGGCCATCCAGGAGGGCGGCTACGCCATCACCTTCGCCAACATCGCCACGGAGCAAGGCTTCGCGATCGATACCTTCTACGTGATGCCGGAGCGCGGCCTGACCCGCGATCCGCAGGCCCCCGAAGGTTTGGCGGACGTCCTCCGGGGTCTGGTCAGCTGAACGGCGTCCCCCCTTGCCTTGGCGGGGAAACCCGCCAACCTCACTGATAGCCATGAATCCGCTGCTTTCGCTCCTGAAATCCGCCCTCATCGTCCTCGCCGCTGTCGTCTCCGTGCGCGCGGCCGACCCCAAGCCTTCTGCCATGACTCCTCCCAAACTTGAGAAAGCCACCTTCGGCGCCGGATGTTTCTGGGGCGTCGAATACCAGTACGCCAAGATCCCCGGCGTCGAGTCCGCCGTCTGCGGCTACGCCGGCGGGAAGACCGACTTCCCGACCTACGAAGAAATCTGCGCCAAGGGTACCGGTCACGCCGAGGTCATCGAAGTCACGTTCGATCCGACCAAGGTCACCTACCGCACGCTCGTGGAGTATTTCTTCAAGATGCATGACCCGACCCAGGTGAACCGCCAGGGACCCGACATCGGCGACCAATACCGCTCGGTCATCTTCACCCACTCGCCGGAGCAGCAGAAGACCGCCGAAGACGTGAAGGTCGGCCTGACCCTCGCCAAGGCTTTCAGCCGTCCGATCGCCACGCAGATCGAGAAGGCTCCGAAATTCTGGAAGGCGGAGGAATATCACCAGAAGTATTACCAGCTGCGCGGCAAGAAGCCTTACTGTCATCTGGTGCCCTTCGCGGAAGAGAAGTAAGCCGTGGCCGAACGCCGCCAGGGGTCGGACGATGCGCTGCCCGGCCTCGGTCAGGGAGTTCCTGACGCTATCCCGGAACGTCGCCGGCCCCTCGCCTCGCGGATGCGTCCGCGTAATCTCACCGAAGTCGTGGGCCATGCGGCCTTGCTGGGCCCGGAGGCCTTGCTGCCGCGCCTGATCAAAGCCGACACCTTCGGCTCGCTGCTCTTCTACGGTCCGCCCGGTTGCGGTAAGACCACCTTGGCCGAGGTCATCGCGGCCGAGACGCAGTCCTTCGTCGTGCGGGTCAATGCGGTGCTCTCCGGGACGCCTGAACTTCGCGAGATCCTGGCCGATGCCCGCCGTCAGCCCTCGCGCAAGACCGTGCTGGTCGTCGACGAAATCCACCGTTTCAACAAGGCGCAGCAGGACCTGCTCCTGCCGGACGTCGAAGCCGGCGTGGTACGGCTCATCGGCTGCACGACGCACAACCCTGGGCTCTACGTCGTCCCGGCGTTACTCAGCCGCAGCCATCTCTTCCGCCTCGATCCGCTGACCCCGCCGGAGATTGCCGCGTTCCTCGGCACCGCCCTCGCCGACAAGGACCGCGGTCTCGGCGCCCTCGGGATCAAGGCCTCGGAGAAGGTCCTGCAGCAGGTCGCTGAGATGGCTTCGGGCGATCTCCGTCGCGCGCTCAATTGCCTCGAGACCCTCGTGCTTTCCGCCCCGGCGCTCGGCAGCGTCACCGACGAAGCCGTGGCCTCCTTCGCGCGCGAACGTCGCATCCGTTACGATGACGGCGGCGACGACCATTACGACACCGCATCCGCTTTCATCAAGTCGGTGCGCGGAGGCGATCCGGATGCGGCTCTCTACTGGCTCTTCCTGATGCTCGAAGGAGGGGAGGAGCCGCGCTTCATCGCCCGCCGACTAGTCATCTGCGCTTCCGAGGACATCGGTCTGGCCGACTCCCGCGCCTTGGGCGTGGCCACCGCGGCCTTCCAGGCCTGTGAGATGGTCGGCATGCCCGAATGCGAATACGCGCTCGCCCATGCGACGCTCTTCCTCGCGCTCTCGCCCAAGAGCAATAGCACGACCTCGGCGATTTCCGCGGCCAAGGATGCCGTCCGTAATATGCCCCGCCAGGAAGTGCCGCTGCATCTCAAGGACGCGCATAACAGCGTGAACAAGAGCCTCGGTAACGGCGGAGCCTATCGTTACAGCCACGATTACCCAGAAGCCATCAGCGGCCAGGATTACCTCAGCCGTCCGTTGTCGC
>JBDKIN010000184.1:0-5481 GCA_039797095.1 Verrucomicrobiota bacterium | reverse complement strand
CCGCTACCACCTTTGCCTCTACTCAAAACTAAACTCTCCATCCGTCGATTCGGCAGGAGGAGGGTCGCCGGCGAGGATGGTGCGGACGAAAAGGTCGCGGTGTTCGGCGCAGGGACCGTGGGCGCGCAGGGCTTCGACGTGTTCCGGCGTGCCGTAGCCCTTGTGGGTGGCGAAGCCGTATTGCGGATAGCGGGCGTCCATCTCGACGAGCATCCGGTCGCGTTCGACCTTCGCCACGATGGAGGCGAGCGCGATGGCAAGGCTCTTGCCGTCGCCGCCTTTGACCGACTCGTGCGCCCAGGCGAAGGGGCGCAGCGGGAGGCCGTCGACGAGTACCAGGAACGTCCGCGCGTCGGTCCGGCCGAAGAGTTCACCTTCGGTACCGGCGGCGGCGAAGAGCGGGGCCATCGGGCCCACGGCCAGCTTGGCGATGCAGCGGGCCATCGCGAGACGCGTGGCACCGAGGATGTTGTGCGCCGAGATTTCGAGCACCGAGCCGGCGGCCCAGGCGGTGCGTAGCCTGCCTTCGGTCTCCATCTTGGCGATCGCCTCGCGCAGCTCGGCGCGTTTCTCCGCCGTCAGCTTCTTGGAATCGTTGGCGCCGGAGAGTTTCCGCAGCCAAGCCGGCTCGCCGTAGAAGCCCGCGTCGAGCAGCACGGCCGCGGCGATCACCGGGCCGCAGAGCGAGCCGCGGCCGGCTTCGTCGACGCCCGCGATGCCCGGGCGGTCGGCACCCTTCTTGCGGTCGAATGACGCCAGCGAGGCCACGGCTTATTCCGCCTTCTTGCGGCGGACGAAAGGTTTGGATTCCGGCGGCTCGAGCCCACGGACCTCGTAGGCCGTCTTGAAGTGGAGCTTCGCGAAATTGACCAGGATCGCCGGGCCGAGGCGGCCGACGAGTTCGATGCCGGCGTTCTTGGCTTCGGAGCCCGAGCCCTTGGGCAGGTGCACCCCGCCGTCCTGAGACAGACGGTCCAGTTCGCGGACGAAGGCCGCGCGGGCGACGATCGAGGCCGCCGCGACGACGGGGTCGGATTCGGCCTTGGTGCGCATGCGGAGGTCGAACTCGACGCCCTTGCGGGCAAGCTCCTTCTGGACGAGCGGCTCTTCGGAGAACTGGTCGAGCAGGCCCCACTTCGGGCGGCGCTGGTGCTGCAGTTCGAAATCCTTGAGGGCTTCTTCGCACGACGTCGCGTGCATCCAGCCCAGCAGGCGGTTCAGGTTCTTGCCGAAGCGCGAGTGCAGCTCGTTGTACTTCGCCATGCGCATGAACGTCGTCTTCACCGCCACGCCGGGCGTGGAGCGGATGACGCGGTCGAGCTCGGCGATCTTCGTGTCGGTGAGCTTCTTCGAATCCTTGATGCCCAGTTCGATCCATTCGCGGGTCATCTCGCCTGTCGCGATGACGCAGGCCGAGACCACCGGGCCGAAGAGGTCGCCCTTGCCGGACTCGTCGAGGCCGGCGTGTTCTTCGAACCACTCCGGATTGTTCTCGGCCTCATAGCCTAGGACCGCCTGGCCCGTCACGTCGGGCTCCAGCGTGAACTTCACGAAGTCTTCGGTGCCCTTGCCCGAGATGACGCACTTGCCGGACTTGTAGTGGACGATGTTCAGGTTCTCGCCCTTGAAGGCGAAGGCCGAGTGGTCGACGGGGAAGGAGACCCAGCCCTTGGCGACCAGGATCGTGCGGAGCTTCGCGGCCTGGGCTGCGTCGAGCTTCAGCGTGTGCATCGCCACTTTCTTCGGCTCGTCGTCGGAGTCCTGCTTTGCCTTTCGTGCCATGAGTCCCAAGGTCTACCTGAGTTGGCCTCCGAATCCAGCCCCATCCATGCCTCCCGCCCAGACCAGCCGTCCTGACCGCGTCCCTGCGATGCGTCGGGCCCTGCTGGCTTGGTTCGGAAGGCACCGGCGGCCCATGCCGTGGCGGGAAGAAGTCTCGGCCTACCGCACCGTGGTCTCGGAACTGATGTGCCAGCAGACCCAGATCGCGACCGTCATCCCTTATTTTGAGCGCTGGACCGCCAAGTGGCCGGACTTCAAGGAGCTCGCCCGGGCGGAAGAAGCCGAGGTCATGGCCCTGTGGGCCGGGCTTGGTTACTACTCGCGGGCCCGCAACTTGCTCGCCTTGGCGCGTCAGGTGGCGGCCTTGCCGCGGCCGCCCCGGACCGCCGCCGAGTGGCGTGAATTCAAAGGCGTCGGGCCTTACACCGCCGCCGCCATCGCCAGCATCGCCTTCGATGAGCCCGTCGCGGTCGTCGACGGTAACGTCGTCCGCGTCCTCGCCCGGCTCGACGGCGTGCGCGCCAAGCTGCGCGACGCTTCTTCGGCGGCGAAGCTCTTCACCGCGCGCGCCGACGAGCTCGTCGATCCCAAGCGGCCGGGCGACTTCAATCAGGCGATGATGGAACTCGGCGCCACCGTCTGCCGAAAGGGTGTGCCGGACTGCGGGCGCTGCCCGCTGGCGGAATGGTGCGACGCCAAGGCGCAGGGCGACGCGGCCACGTTGCCTCGCTTCGTCTCCAAGGAGCGCAAGGAGGCCGCCGTTGACCGCGCGCTGGTCGTGCGGGCCGGCAAGATCCTGCTGCGTCGGAATCCGCCCGCGGCCAAGCGGCTCGCCGGCATGGCGGAGATCGCCGTCGTGTCTTCCCTCGGCCTCGCCGCGGACGGCGAGCCGGCGCTCGTGCGCCGCCGCACCATCGGCACGGTCACCTACGAAGAGAAACTTTACGCCTTCGAACCCAAGGCCGCGGACCTCCGTCGTTGGGCGCAGGATGCGGAGCTTGAGTGGGTCGATTCTTCAGGACTGGACGGCGCCGCGCTGAGCGGACCGCATCGCCGGTGGCTCGGCGAATGGCTTAGTCGAGACGGTCGGAAAGCGCGCGGCAGACGGCCTTGAGGGTCGCCACGCGGGCGTGACGCTTGTCGTCGGCCGAGACGACCACCCAGGGCGCATGCGGAGTATCCGTGCGGGAGATCATGTCTTCGGCGGCGCGCAGGTTCGCGTCCCACTTCTTCCGGTTACGATAATCCTCCGCCGTCATCTTGTGCCGCTTATGCGGGGAGTCCTCGCGGGCTTGGAAGCGGCGCAGCTGTTCTTCCTTGGAGATGTTGATCCAGACCTTGAGGACGACCATGCCGGCCTCAGCCAGGCGGGCTTCGAAGTCGTTGATCTCGGCGTAGGCGCGGGCCCACTCGGCGTCCTGCGCGAAGCCCTCGACGCGTTCGACCATCACGCGGCCGAACCAGGAACGATCGAAGACCGCGAGCCGGCCCGGCGCAGGGACCTTATTCCAGAAACGCCAGAGATAGTGACGCGCCTTTTCTTCAGGGGTCGGCGCCGGCGTCGGGAAGACCTGATAGTGCGCGGCGTCGAGCAGGCCGCAGAGGCGGCGGATCGCGCCGCCCTTGCCGGCGGCGTCGGGGCCTTCGAGCACGACCACCGTCGAGAGACCTTGCTTGTGGGCGAGGCGCGTCAGGCGTCCGAGCCGGACCTGCAGCTTGGCCATCTGCTGGCCGTAGGCTTTCTTATCCAGGGTCGGGTGAGGCGCGGCGCTTTCGAGCAGGCCGCGCGGACGCGAGCCGGGCTTCTTGACCTTGGCGGCGGCGCGACGACGGGAGGCCTGGTTGAGCTGATCGGCGATGACCAGGCCCGCGTGCAGGTCGCGGAGTTTCGTCTCGGCGCCGCCGATGACGACTTTCCACGGAAGGTTCTTGCCGCTGCCTTGGGAGCGGAGTTCACGGGCGAGGGTGAGGCTGCTCTTCTTGGCGAGCAGCAGGTCATCGGGTCCGACGACCCAGCCCTCGGCGTCGGTCTCCTCCGCTTCACGGAGGCGACGGCGCAGGGATTTCTCCGGCGTCTCCAACCAGACCTTCACGACCGAAGTGCCGTCAGCCGCGAGCATCTCTTCGAACGTACGCAGGGACTTCAGGCGGGCGCGCAGGGGCTCGCCGGATAATTTGTCGCGCGCGGCTTCGAGCGTGGTGCGTGTCAGCCAGTCGCCGACCACGATGGTAACGCGGCCTTTGGCGGGTACGTCCTGCCAGTAAGGCCAGAGGAACGGACGACCGGCGGCGGAGGCCGTGTCAGGCGCGCAGACGCGCACCGTACGGGCGTCGAACCATTCGGTCAGCTGGTTGGCGAGTTCGGAGGCCGCGAGCCGGTCGTTGCCGCCGATGACGATGATCGCGCCCTGCTGCTTCTCCGCCAGGCGGCGCTGGGCGGCCAGGAGGCGGAGGTGGAGGGCGGAGCGGGATCGCTCGAGGACGCTGCGGGTGGCCATCGGAGGGGACTATGCAGGCCCCCTCCGCGGATGGGAAGCGCGATTGAGTGACGGTCCCGTGACGGGCTCAGCCCAGCAGCCCGGCGATGTCGGCCAAGTAGACCTGGCGGCCGCCGGCGTGGGCCGAGTCGAAGCAGAACTGGCGTCCGCTGCGGCTCGCGGAGGGGTGCGTGTCGCAGCGCCATTCCTTGCCGTTGATGGCGGCGATGGTCGGGAAGGCTCCGACCTCGATCCGGCGGTCCGTCGGGATGTGGTAGACGTACGGACGCTGCAGCTTCTCGGGGCCCTGCGGGTAAGTATCGTTGAGCACCCACTCGTTGTTCGTGTTCGGCAGGTAGGTGTTATGGCCGTTGTTCGGCATCTTGTCCTTACCCACGACCGTGACCTCGTCGGAGAGGTCCTTGTAGAGGTAGAAACGTTCGCCGTGCGAAGGGTGCCAGGCCCAGGCGAAGATGTGCTGCGGGTCGCGCCAGACGAAGTGCGAGGTGCCGCCGTTGGGATCCATCACGTGTACCTTGCCGCCATCGACGGACATCGTCAGCGCCCGGGTACGGAAACCGGCCTTGTCGCCCGGAGTCCGCCAGCGGTGGAGGAAGAAGAGGCGCGTGCCGTCGGTGTTGCAGAGCAGGTGGTTGAACCAATGGACCGAGTCCGGCTTGAAGGCCGCGGCCGAAGGGCCGGTGAAGGGGATCTTCGCGGCTTCGGCGAGGGAGAACAGCAGGCGCTGCTGGCCCGTGGCCATGTCCATGCGCCAGATGCCGACGTCGTCCGGCGTCTTCTTCAGCTTCCAGATGTCGCGCTCGGCGCCCGTGGCGTAACCGTAGCCGGGGCGGGTGACGTCGAGTCGGCCGAAGTCCGGCGAGAAGGCCGTCTTGCCGTCGGGGCTGAAGGTATAGAAAGGGTGGGGCAGGGTGCGCGTGCGGCCGGACTTCACGTCGAGGATGCGCGTCACGAACTGGCCGCCTTCGCGATCGTTCCAGGCCACGTCACGGTCCGAGCCCGGGACCCATTGGAGCATGCAGCCTTGCTGCCAGTTCCAGGCGTGGGAGCCGCCGAGGTCGATCCAGCGGTCGCCGTCCTGCGTGTCGACCATCCCGACGCGGATCGAATCGGCCGTCGTCGGCGAGCGGCCTTCGAAGTCGACTTCATTGGCGAGCACGAAGCGGTCGTCGGCGGAGAACAGGAACTTGTCGTAGTAGCC
>JBDKIN010000183.1:0-7227 GCA_039797095.1 Verrucomicrobiota bacterium | reverse complement strand
TCCCGGCGGCCAATCGAGCCAGCTTCGGTCCATGGAGTGACGGGCATCTTGCAGCAAGGGGAGCAGGGCGTTGATGCAGAGGGTGTCCGCGCGGCCGTCAGAAAGCAGGCACGCGAAGACCTCGTCGATCAGCCGTCGGCGGGCGGACTTGAGGGGTGAGGCGGGCAGGGTGAGGGCCCAGTCGCGCAGGCGGGCACGCCAGTCGGGGCGGCGCCGGTGGAGTTCGAGGTATTGGGCGAGCCGCCGGTGGGGGTGGCCGGCCGGGCGGAGACCCCGCAGGCGCCACCGTCCGCATTTCTCCATGTAGAGCGCGTCGAGTCCGAGGACGAGCATCTCCTCCGGCGGATGGCTGCGGGCCAGTTCGGACATCGGGGCGCGGTTGCCACCGAGGCCGAGGGCTTCGACGAAGAGCTCATGGCAGGCGGCGTCCCAGCCGACTTCCTTCACGCGGGCGCGGGCGTGCTTGGTCTTGTTGCGGAAACGTTCGAGGGCGCGACGACGGAGGCCGAGCACCAGGTTCGGTTCCGCCGCGAGTACGCGGCGGGCGACCTCCCGCGAGCGGCCACGCAGTTCGAGGAGCGCGTCTTCTTCGGCGAGATCCTCGAGGTCGCGTGGCAGGTAGGGCAGGAGCACCACCGTCTCCGGGCGGTGACCCGAGTGCGTCGACACGTCCTTCGTTCCTGGAAGCAGCACCGCGTGGAGGATCACGCCGCCGAAGTGCGGATCGCGCTCGTGGCCATGGGCGTTCCAGTCGGCGCAGCGCAGGTGGATCTCGATGTCGCCGCGGAGACGTCGGCCGTCGACCAGGATCTCCGCCGCCAGGAAGTCCGGCCCTGCGCCGCGGTTCCAATCCCCCGGATGGAGGATCTCGATCGTCGCGCCGGAAGCGGCGGCCATCGGTCCGCGGACTTCGCCGGAGGCCCAGAGCCGTTGGATGGCGCGTTCGCCGATGGCGAAGGGGCCGTAGGGGCCGTCGATCTCCTCGACGCGGACGCAGGTGCTCATGCGCGCATCCACGCCGATTCCCCGGCGCTAGGGAAATCAGGAGAAAGCCCAAGGGGAAAGCACCGAATCCGCTTGAGGGAAGACCTCAGCCGCCGTTGAATCCCGCTTACGGAGAGGTGGCAGAGTGGTCGATTGCAGCTGACTTGAAATCAGCCGAGCCGCAAGGCTCCGGGGGTTCGAATCCCTCCCTCTCCGCCAGTTTAGCAGGAGGACAAGAGGACACGAAGGTTGGGGGGATGAGAACCCTTGGGTTCGGCGATGGCCGCTAGGCCGAGCAGGCGATGCTATCGGCATCGGGCCGTCAGGCCTGTAGCGAAGCGCAACCCATCCCTCCCTCTCCGCCCTTACTTCTTGCCGATCTTTTCGGCGTATTGGGCGGCGGTCAGGGTGATCCAGCCGTCCTGCTTGAGGAGGGCGGCGATCTTGGCGAAATCCCTGAAGGAGTCGTCATTCCACATGCCGCAGTGGCCTTGCAGGAGCATCATCGACGTGGGCTTCTTGGCGGCGTAATCTTGGGCGAACTTAGCGTAACTGACCTTACCGGTGGCGACTTCGATATTGAGCGTACGACCGATGACCTTGCGCTTGGTCTCTTTCTTGGGCGGGTACATCCAGATCGCAATCTCGGGTACGGAATCCATGGCCGCGATGGTGGCGTCATCGGCCTGGTTGAATGGCGCGCCGAAGACGCGGAAGGTCAGGCCGGTGGTCTGCCTGAAGATGGCCTGCGCATCCCTGAGGTGCTTGGCCTGGGTGGCGACGTCGGGACCGCGGAACTCCCACTGCTGCTTGCCGGCGGCGTCGGTCCAGCTGCGGTGATCCCAGCCGTGGTGCCAGAACTCGACCACGCCGCCGTTCTCGACCGCGTTGGCCTTGATCCAGGCGACGTCGTCGGCGTTGGGCTGGGCGAGGGAATCGCAGATGACGCCCATCGTCACGACTGTCTTCTCGGCTTTGGCCCATTCGGCCAAGCGCTTGAAGCCTTGGGCCAGGCGTTTCTTCTCGCCGGCCCGGACGTCGTCCATCTTCCAGATGACGATCTTTTCCTCGGCGGCGGAGAGGACGTTCATCGCGAATAAGCTGAGCAAGACAAGCAGGCGCATGGGTAGGGGTTGCTTCCGGGGTTGGTGCGACTATGGTTCGTCCATGTCCGCAGGCGAGCCTTTGCATGTCGGTCCTCGCCCGGCGGTTTCGCTGGTGCGGATGCTGGTCGGCGAGGTGAAGGTGGTCGGTGCTTTGCCGTCGGGTCCCGTGCTGCTGTGCGGGAATCATAACAGCTATCGTGACGTATTCCTATTCGGGATGATCCGCACCTCGGCGCGGCTATTGGTCCATCCCTTGGTGTTCAGCTTTCCTTTCCTGAAGAAATACGCGCTCCGCTGGGGCTTCGTCCAGGTCTCGATCGATGATGCCGTGTCGTTGCTTAAGCAGGGTCAGACGGTGGCGATCTGCCCGACGGGGCTCGTCGAAGCCTTGGGCGACGCCGAGCTGCCTTTCAAGACCGGCGCGGTGCGCATCGCCCAGCAGGCCGGCGTGCCGATGGTCCCGGTTTATTTCCATTATGGAAACTACCCAGGCCGTTGGGTGACGCCTTTCTCCATCACCGTGCAGAACATGATCTTGTTCTGCCTCTGGCCGTTCTACCGAAGGGGCGTCACGATCGTCCTCGGCGCTCCGATGGATCCGGCCGGCGAAGTGAAGACGCGGACGCAGGAGCTGAAGGCGGCGGTAGTGGGGTTGAAGCCGGGCAGAGTAGAGGCTGTGTGAGGTTGCTTGCCGTGGCTACTGTCCTTGCTGCTTGGTCGGACTGAAGTAGGTCGCCTGATACTGGGCCTCCGCGATCTTCTCCGGCGAAAGTCTGCCCAGCAGCCGGCTCCGGAGTTCGTTCCGCAGTTCGTCCGTGCCGACGAAGATCGTAGGTTTGCCGGCCGGCCAGCCGCGGTCCGCGATCATGATCCACCGTAGCGCCTGCGGAGGATCGGAGTGCTCTAGCTCGTGGGCGAGCCGGACCTGGGCCTCGGCCTGACCTTGGCGGGCCGCTTTCTCGAGCAAGAGCCGGGCATGGATCGGATCGGGCCGCACCACAGGAACGTTCGTGAAAGGTTGTTCGAGCAGTTCGTCGAATTGCTTGCCGACGAGTATCTCGAGCTGATCGGATGAACTCGTGCGGAGGCCGTTGGCCGGGTCGATCTGGATGATCTCTTCCATGCCGACCATCAGGATGGAGCTGAGCAGCAGCATCGCGTCGGTGTCGCCGACGCCGGCTTTCCGTTGTAGTTCCGCGTAGGCCTTCGCGACGTCGATCTTCGCGCGGGCCGCGATGCGTCTTTCGCGTTCGGCCTCCCATTGCTTCGCTTGTCGTGAAGCCGCCTCTTCGCCACTTTGATCGAGCTCGCTCAGGGCCACGAAACCACGGATGGCGAGCGTTGCCAGGGCGATGAGTCCCATCAGCAGCGTCCCGATGATCAAGGGTTTCAAGTGGCTGCGATGCGCGTCCGCCATGCGATCGAGATAAGCGGGTGGGCTGGGGAGGGCAATCGCAGAGCCTTGGTACCGGCGGCCCGGAGGCGGACAAAGCCGGCGCAGGCATTTGGATGGGGTCCGGCCGGGGGTCGCCGGCGCCGGCTCACCGGGCGGAAGGGAGGTGCTCGGGGGGGATGCGGAGGTAGAAAGCGAACCCTTCCGCCGTCCGATAATGAAGGCCGACCTCGGTGGTCTCCACGGAACGGGGGTCGACTCCTTCGGCCGTCAGCAGGGCCGCCTTGGCCTCGGCGATCGCGTCGGCGGAGGTGCCGTGCTCGAGGGCGTGCTCGAGGCGCCCTTGGAGCGCGCGCTGCTGCGTCTGCCGGCGCGTGAAGGCCGGGTCGCCGGCCGGCCGGTCCGCCCCGGACTTCGCGGCCGGTTTCAGCCGCTCGAATTCTTCCGGCAGGTCAAGATCCCCGCCGCTCATCCGGACGGACGCCCCGGCGGGCGGGATTTCGGCCTGCGCCGCCCAGAGCAAGCCGTTGACGATCAGCCGGCGGAAAGGTTCCGACTCGAGATTGTCGTGGAAGTGCAGGCCGACGAAACCGAAGGACCTTCCGCCGCCGGGCCGTTCGTAGGCCCAGCCGACGGGGTAGTCCCTCCCGGCGACACGCGCCCGTGCGACGGGTCTGGCCGTGGGCAGGAAACGCAACTCGTAATACCATTCGTCCCGCATCGGGAAATCCTGCCAGCCACGGCTGATCGGATGCGACGGGTCGGCGAGGCGCACCGTGCTCGCTTCGACCTTGTAACGGGAGAAGCCGTTTTTCTGGGCGTTGAAATGACCGCCGAGCGCCTTCAGCCAGGCATCGCCGATGGCGGGGTCGGCGGAACCCGTGCCCCAATGGAGCGCGACGAGTCCGACGCCGCGGTCGAGCAAAGCCCTGGCTTGGGCGGCGTGCGCGGGCGCGAAGAAGACGTCGCCGCCGAGCTTGTTGTGCAGCACCACCGCGGCGACGCCATCGAAGGCGTGCGGTTCGGTCGGCCAGCCGCGGGCGACGACCGTTTCGAATTCGCCGTTCTGCTTCAGCCATTTCGCGAGCAGTTCGCAGTCGGGCAGGTAGGTGTGGGAGCGGTACCCGTGGTCGGGCGGCTGGCCGATGAGCAGGATCTTCACCGGTGCGGCGAGGGCGTGGACAAAGGCGAGCAGGGTGATTCCGAGCGAGATGACGGGGCGGTTCATCGCGGACACTTTTAGCCCAATCCGTCAGGCGGGGCAATCCGCGAAGACGCCCGTTGTCTCAGCGCTGCTTCTGTGCCGGTCTCGTCCGCCCATCGGACTCCGAAGCTTGGAGGAAAACCAAGGCCTCGGTTACGCGGTCGCTCCTGACTTCTTCGGTCATGGCGGCCCGCAGCCGGCCGGCATGGAGATCCGGGCCGAGGACGGAACTCGTGCTTGTCGGGATGGTTCCTTCCCTTCCTTGAGATGGAGGCCGCTAGGTCGTGACATGGTTCGGCTCCTGCCTCTTATTCCGCCACTATAATGACCTATTCCGCTCATTAGGTGCGAAATGATTGAAGAATGAAGAGGGTGTTGGAACATCCGTTCCCGCCCGCCCCTCTTTCCCTTTCACCCCATGAGAACCCACCCCCTCGCCGCCTTCGTGTTCGCGCTGCTGTCCGTCGCCGGACTTTCCGCGCAGAGCAAGGAGCCGGTCGCCAAGATCGTCCTGCCGCCGGAGCCCGTCGCGCAGGCCGTCACCAAGAAAGTGAACGTGCTCGACCTCTTCCGCGAAGGAAAGGCCGAGGTGCATCTCAACCCCAAGGCCGATATCGTCGACGATCCCAAGAACGTCTTCAAGTTCGAGCCGGACGGCCTCTTCCACGTCAGCGGCAACGGCTACGGCGGCATCACGACCCTCGACAGCTTCAAGGACTACCACCTCGTCATCGAGTTCAAGTGGGGTGACAAGACCTGGGGCAAGCGCGCCAAGGCCACGCGCGACAACGGCATCCTGGTGCACTGCTATGGACCGCAGGGCGCCGTGGGCGGCAGCTGGATGGCCAGCATCGAAGCCCAGATCATCGAAGGCGGCGTGGGCGACATCCTCGTCCTCTCGCCTAAGCTCGCCGACGGTACCGTCCTCGAGACCTCGCTCAGCGCCGAGGTCGGTCGCGACCGCGACAAGGAGAAGGTCTGGACCCCGGGCGCCCCGCGCGAGACCATGAAGACCGGACGCCTCAACTGGCAGAAGCGCGACGCGGATTGGAAGGACACCCTCGGCTTCCGCGGCAAGGACGACGTCGAGTCGCCGACGGGTCAGTGGACGCGTTTCGAGGTGATCGCCAAGGGCGACACGCTCCAGTACTTCGTCAACGGCGTGAAGGTGAACGAAGCCTTCGAGTGCAAGCCGAGCCAAGGCCGCATCCTCCTGCAGGTCGAAGCCGCCGAGATGTTCGTCCGCCGCTTCGAGCTCTACCCGCTCGGAGGTTTCAAGGAGAAGTGGGGCGCCGCCAAGCCGGCCGGCCATGGCGACGGCGAGGAATTCCCCGCCTACGCTTACCGTCCGCAGTTCCTCGAACTGACGAAGGATCAGCTGCCGCAGGGCGGGCTTAAGCACAAGCTCCCCGTGGGTTTTGAAATGGTCGTCGCCGCCACCTCTCCAATGGTAGCCAATCCCACCATGGGATGCGTCGATGACCGTGGCCGCCTCTTCGTAGGCGACTCCGCTGGCGTAAATTGGAGCCCGAAGAAGTTCGAAGCCGTCCTCCCGAACCGCGTCCTCATGCTCGAGGACCGGGACGGCGACGGCGTGTTCGAACGCAGCACCGTCTTCGCGGACAAGCTCGCCGTGCCCAAGGGCGGTTGCTGGGCCGACGGCAGCCTCTTCGTCGCCTCGCCTCCCGGCATCTGGAAGTTCACCGACGCGGATGACGACGGCGTGGCCGAGAAGCGCGAGCTCGTCGTGGACGGTTTCGCCTGGACCGCGAACGGCGCCGACTGCCATGGTCCGCGCCTGCACCCCGACGGACGCCTTTATTGGACGCACGGCCGCAAGGGACACACCGTCAAGCAGAAGGACGGCACGCTCGTGCACGCCGGCCTCAACAGCGGCGTCTGGTCGATGAAGACCGACGGGTCCGACATCCGCTGGCATGCCCTGGGCTGCGCCGATAATCCGGCCAGCATCGACTTCACCCCGACCGGCGAGGTCGTGGGCACCGTCGACCTCTATTTCGGCAGCCCGCGCGTCGACACCCTCATGCAGTGGCAGCTCGGCGGCGTCTACGAGCGCCCTGACTTCCTGCGCATCATCGCCGACCTGCCGCGGACCCACGAACGCATGCCGATCCTCAAGGAGCTCGGCCACGTCGTCCCCAGCGGCTGCGCTTTCTGGAAGCAGGGCGACCGCATCGCTCCCGCCGACCACCCGCTTTCTTCGTCTCCCGACAACCTCAACCTCCTCGTCTCTTTCTATAACTCCCAGAAGATCGTGCGCTTCGAACTCAAGCCGGAGGGCGCCACCTATCAGGCGACCGAGCATGAGTTCTTCACCCTCGACCGCAAGGGTGCGCACCTTTCCGACGTCATCGAAGCCCCCGACGGCTCGTTGCTCATCGTCGATACCGGCACTTGGTATTCGCATTGCCCGTCCAGCCTTCAGGGCGTGGCGAACGTCCCCGGCGCGATCTACCGCGTGCGTCGCACCGCCGAAGGTAAGGCCGCCCATGAGGCCGTCGCCAAGGCGCACCGTCCGT
>JBDKIN010000182.1:0-9513 GCA_039797095.1 Verrucomicrobiota bacterium | reverse complement strand
GCCACGCCGTGGTACAGCCGCTGGGCCGTGCCGGTCGAGAGGATGAAATTATCGTCCATGAAGGCCATCGTCGTCGGTGTCGCTTAGATGGACATCGCGGCGAAGCCGCCGTCGACGACGATCTCGGCGCCGGTGACGAAGCTGCCGGCGTCGGAGGCGAGCAGGAGGGAGGCGCCGATGAGTTCCTTGGCCTCGCCGAAGCGGTTCATCGGGGTCTTGCCCAGGATCATCGCCACGCGCTCGGGGGTGAGCACCTTGCGGTTCTGTTCGGCCGGGAAGAAGCCCGGGACGAGCGTGTTGACGCGCACGCCCTTAGGAGCCCATTCGCGGGCGAGGTTCTTCGAGAGGTTATGCACCGCGGCCTTGGAGGCCGAGTAGGTGAAGACGCGGGAGAGGGGCAGGATGCCGGATTCCGAGCCGAGGTTGATGATCGAGCCCTTGCCGGCGGCGACCATCGCTTCGCCGAAGACCTGGCAGCCGAAGACGACGCCCTTGACGTTCACCGTGAGGATCTTGTCGAGCTGGGCTTCGTCGATGTCGAAGAAGGGCGTGGGCGAGTTGACCCCGGCGCCGTTGACGAGGACGTCGACCTTGCCGTGCTGGGCGAGGATGCCGTCGCGGAGCTTGATCAGGTCGGCCTTGTTGGTGGCTTCGCAGGAGAGGAACTCGCCGGAGCCGCCGGAGGCCTTGATCTTGGCCAGACGGGCGTCGGCCTTGGCGGGGTCGCGGCCGACGAGGATCACGTGGGCGCCGGCGGAGGCGAAGCCTTCGGCCATGGCGCCGCAGAGTTCGCCCGTGCCGCCGATGACGACGGCGACGCGGCCTTTGAGGGAGAAGAGTTCGAGGGAGGACATGGGGCTAGAGTATGGAGTCTGGAGTATGGAGTATGGGAGGCAGAGGCTTAGCGGACGACGCGGGCGCCGCCGCCGGCGAGCTGCTTCTCGACTTCCTTGCGGGTGACCATCGACGTGTCGCCGGGGGTCGTGGACGCCAGCGCGCCGTGGGCGGCGCCATAGTTCACGGCCTTCTGGGCGTCGTTGTGCTCGAGGAAGCCGAAGACCAGGCCCGAGGCGAAGCTGTCGCCGCCGCCGACGCGGTCGAGGATCTCGAGTTCCGGGAACTGGATGCTGTCGTAGAACTTGCCGTCGTGCCAGCAGATGGCGCTCCAGTCGTTCTTCGTGGCGGTGATCACGCGGCGCAGCGTGGTCGCGGCGACCTTGAAGTTCGGGAACTGCTTCACGGCTTCGGCGATCATGTCCTTGAACGCCTGGGTCTCGATATGGGAGAGGCTATGGTCCGCGCCTTTGACCTCGAAGCCGAGGGAGGCGGTGAAGTCTTCCTCGTTGCCGATCATCACGTCGACATACTTGGCGATCTCGCGGTTCACTTCCTGGGCCTTCTTGAGGCCGCCGATGGTCTTCCAGAGGGAAGGGCGGTAGTTCAGGTCGTAGGAGACGATCGTGCCGTGCTTCTTGGCGATCTTGACCGCCTCGATGGTGGCCTGCGCGGTGGTCTCGGAAAGGGCCGCGAAGATGCCGCCCGTGTGGAGCCAGCGGACGCCGAGCTTGCCGAAGAGGTGTTCCCAGTCGAAGTCGCCGGGCTTGATCTGGGAGGCCGCGGTGTTGCCGCGGTCCGGGACGCCCACGGCGCCGCGGATGCCGAAGCCGCGCTCGGTGAAGTTGAGGCCGTTGCGGACCGTGCGGCCGATGCCGTCGTCTTCGCGCCACTTGATGAAGTCGGTGTTCACGCCGCCCTGCATCACGAAGTCCTCGAGCAGGCGGCCGACCTCGTTGTCGACGAACGCCGTGCACACGGAGGTGCGGAGGTTGAAGCACTTGCGGAGGCCGCGGGCGACGTTGTATTCGCCGCCGCCTTCCCAGACCTGGAACTGGCGCGTGGTGCGCACGCGGCCTTCGCCCGGGTCGAGGCGGAGCATGATTTCACCGAGGGAGACTTGGTCGAAGGCGCATTCCTTCGCCGACTTGATCTGGAGAGCCATGGTAGGAGGAGTTGGGATTGAGAAGTGAGGGGGGCTTAGCCGGTCGGCAGCGCAGCGAGGTCGAACGGCTGATGGCCGATGTGGGACGCGATCTCGTTGAAGGCTTCGACTTCGGCCTTGGAGAAGAGGAGGCCGCCGGCCTTCTGGCTGCGCGCGGCGAAGGTCGCCTCGAGCTGGCCGGGGAGCATGCACTTCTCGTTGCCATGGCCGAGGACGTCGTCGATCACGGCCTTGACGTTCTGGCCCTGGGTGCGGCCCTGGGCGAAGGCGCCGGAGCTCATGGCCTCGGGGTGGATCACCTGGAAGAAGAAGGCGCAGGCCTGCTTCTCGCCGGGGACGTGCGTGCGGCTGCGGATGGTCGGGAGCGAGCCGCCGATGTAGCCGGCGACGATCTCATTGATCAGCGAGAGACCGTAGCCCTTGTGCGCGCCGAACGGGATGAGCGACACGGCTTCGTTCGGGTCGAGGGTGACCTTGCCGTCCTTGTCCACGGCGGCGTCGGGCGGGAGCATCTTGCCTTCGCGCTTGAGCACCTGGACGCGGCCCATGGCGATGACCGAGGTGGCCCAGTCGATCACGATCGGGAAACCGAGTTCCTTGGTCGTGGGGAAACCCCACGAGTGCGGGTTGGTGCCGAGCGTCGGGAACTTGCCCTGGAAGGGGACGACTTCGGCGAGCGTGGCGGTGCAGTTCGTGTAGGCGATGTAGCCGCGCTTGGCGGCTTCCATCACGTAGCCGCCGCCCCAGAGGTAGTGGAAGGCGTTGTCGACGGAGACCGTGCCCACGCCGTATTTGTCGGCGAGCTCGATGCAGCGCTCGATGGCGTCGACGGCGACGGCCTGGCCGAGCTTCTGGTGGGCGTCCCAGACTTCCGCGGCCGCGAAGCGCGTGGCCTTCTTGGTGACGGTGGCGTTGGGCGTGCAGCCCGGGACCTTGGCGCCGGAGCCGAAGAGTTCGTCGAGGTGGAGGGCCTTCAGCGCGTTGTGCGTGCGGATGCCGTGGTGCGTGGCCATGCTGGCCATCTGGGCGGCCTGCGCGGACTCCTTGGCGCCGAAGCCGCGCTTGACGTAGGCGGCGGTGACGAGCGCCTCGTGGGCGGCGCGGGGGACGACGTGGAAGACTTCGCTCATGGGTAAGGTTTCGGGTGGCGGATTAGACGACCTTCTTCACCGGGACTTCGGGGTTGATCTGGGCGAGGGGCTTCTCGCCGTGCATCGCGCGGATGAGGTTGGTGACCGCGGCGACGGCCTGGCGCTGCACGCTCTCGGCCGTGCGGGAGCCGATGTGCGGCGTGACGACGCAGTTCGGCAGCTTGGTGAGCGGGTGGTCGGCGCGCGGCGGTTCTTCGTCGAGCACGTCGGTGCCGTAGCCGCCGACCTGGCCGGACTTGAGGGCGGCCGCGATGTCGTCGGTGTGGACGATCTCGCCGCGGGCGCAGTTAAGGATCAGCACGCCCTTCTTCATCTTGGCGATGTTCTCGGCGCGGATCAGGTCGCGCGTCTCGGGGGTCAGGTTCGTATGCAGCGAGAGGTAGTCGGAGACACCGAAGACCTCGTCCATCGTGGCGGCCCGCTTGACGTCGTATTGGGCGGCGAACTTGTCGTCCCAGTAGAGGTCGAAGCCGACGACCTTCATGCCGAAGGCGCGGGCGCGGATGGCGACTTCCTTGCCGATGCGGCCCATGCCGATGATGCCGATCGTCTTGTCGAGGAGCTCATGGCCCGTCTTGCGCTTCCAGCCGCCGGAGCGCGTGGAATCGGTGTGGAAGTAGAAGTTCTTCTCCATGGCCAGCAGCAGGAGGAAGGTGTGCTCGGCGACGGTGGTGTGATTGACGCCGGGGGTGAAGAGCAGGGGGATGCCCTTGGCCGTGAGGGTCTTCACGTCGATCTTGTCCACGCCGATGCCGTACTTAGAGACGACCTTGAGGCGGGGGAGGGCTTTCTCGATCACCGCCGCGGTGATCATGTCGTCGCCGCAGATGTAGCCGTCGAACTGGCCCATCAACGCCAGTGTGTCGGCTTCATTGAGCGGACCGCGGGCGGTGACGACTTCCCAGCCTGTTTCGGCGAGCATCTTGTGGTGTTCTCCGGGGGTGTCCTGGAAGGAAGTGGTCGTGAGGAGGATACGCGGCTTCGTCATGGGTATATTCGAGCCAAAGGTGGCTTTGGGGTAGGTTTCCGTCAACAGGACTTCTGGGGTGGACTTACCTCGAAAACGGCATTTGGTAGCCCCACCCCGATTTTATGTCGACCCCTGCCCAAAACACCGGAGCCCCCTCGCACCGATGGGTCATTCTGGCCCTTCTGTTCTTCGCCACGACGATCAACTACATCGACCGGCAGATCCTCGCCCTCCTGAAGCCGATGCTCGACGCAGAGCTGGGCTGGACGAACGAGCAGTACGGTTACGTCAACTCGGCCTTCCAGGCGGCTTACGCCTTCGGTCTGGTCGGCTTCGGCTGGTTCATCGACCGTTTCGGCGTCAAGGTCGGTTACGCCGTCTCGATCTTCGCCTGGTCTGCGGCCGCCGCGGCCCACGCGTTGGTCGGCTCGGTCTCGGGTTTCCGCTGGGCACGCGTCGCCCTAGGGGTCGGTGAAGGCGGCAATTTCCCCGCGGCCATCAAGACCGTCGCGCAGTGGTTCCCCCGCTCCGAGCGGGCCTTCGCCAACGCGCTCTTCAATTCCGGCACGAACATCGGCGCCCTCATCGCTCCGGCGGTCATCCCGCTGATGGCCCTCAACTATGGCTGGCGCTCCACCTTCGTCGTCGCCGGCTTGCTCGGCATCGTCTGGATCTTCTTCTGGATCCCGCTCTTCAAGGAAGCCCCTAAGCTCGACGACGAAGAGATCACTTCGAATCGCAAGGTGCCCTGGCTGAGCCTGCTCGGCAAGCGTCAGGCCTGGGCCTACATGATGGCCAAGTTCCTCACCGACCCGGTCTGGTGGTTCTACCTGATCTGGCTGCCTGACTACTTCAAGCGCGAGCAGCACCTCGACCTCAAGGCCTCGGCCCTGCCGCTCGTCGTCCTTTACGGCATCGTCACCGTCCTCAGCATCTTCGCCGGCTGGCTCGTCAAGCGCCTCGCCGAGAGCGGCCACGACATCGTCAAGGTCCGCAAGGTCTCGATGCTCATCTTCGCCCTCTGTTCGCTGCCGATCTTCTTCGTCCGCGGCCTCGGCATGTGGGAAGCGGTGCTGCTCATCGCCTTCGCCGCTTCCGCCCACCAGGCTTGGTCCGCCAGCCTCTACGCGACGATCTCCGACACCTTCCCGAAGGAAGCCGTGGCTTCCGTCTCCGGTCTCGGCGGCTTCGTCGGTTCCATCGGCGGCATGATCTTCCCGGTCGTCGCTGGCCGTATCCTCGACAGCAACGCCAACGGTTACGCGGTGCTCTTCGGTTTCTGCGCCTTCGCCTACGTGGTGGCCTTCGCCATCCACCACATCCTCGTGCCGAAGCTCGAGATGGCCGACGTCTGAGCCTCGCCTTCGCGGCAAAAGAAAAGGGCCCCATGATGGGGCCCTTTTTGTTGGCTTAGCGGGCGGCGCTCAGCCCGCGACGACGATGTTCACCAGCTTGCCCGGGACGACGATCTCCTTCACGACGGGCTTGCCGTCGGTGAACTTGAGCACGTCGGCGTTGGCCTTGGCGAGGGCGAGCAGGTCGTCCTTGGAGATGTCCTTGGCGACCTTGGCGGTGGCGCGGACCTTGCCGTTGACCTGGAAGATGACCTCGACGGTGCTCTCGACGAGCTTGGACATGTCGAGCTTGGGCCAGCCGGCGGCGGTGACGCTTTCCTTGTGACCGAGGCGCGCCCAGATCTCTTCGCACACGTGCGGGGCGAACGGGGCGGCGAGGCGCACGAAGTCCTCGACGGTCGCGCGGCGCAGGGCCGGCGATTTCTCGGCGACGTTCATGAGGATCATCATCTGCGAGATGGCGGTGTTGAACTGCAGGGTCTCGATGTCCTTCTCGACCTTCTGGATGGTGCGATGGAGCTCGCGGACGAGTTCCTCGGATTCGGCGCCGTCGTCGCTCAGCTTGGCGGAAGCCTTGCCGGTGTTCTCATCGATCGCCAGGCGCCAGAGGCGCTTGAGGAAGCGGGTGATGCCGATGATGCCGTCGGAGTTCCAAGGCTTGGAGGCCTCGAGCGGTCCGAGGAACATCAGGTACATGCGCAGGGCGTCGGCGCCGTGGTCCTTGACGATGGCGTCCGGGTTCACGACGTTGCCGCGGCTCTTGGACATCTTCTCGCCGTCCTCGCCCATGATGAGGCCCTGGTGGAAGAGCTTCTTGAACGGTTCGGCGGTCGGCAGGACGCCGATCTCATGGAGGAAGCGATGCCAGAAGCGGGCATACAGGAGGTGGAGCACGGCATGCTCGGCGCCGCCGATGTAGAAGTCGGGGCAGCCCCAGTATTCGAGGTCGGCCTTGGAGGCGAGAGCCTCGGCGTTCTTGGGGTCGATGTAGCGCAGGTAGTACCAGCAGGAGCCGGCCCACTGCGGCATCGTGTTCGTTTCGCGCGAGGCCTTGATCCAGAGCGGACCGGGCTGTTGCTTCGACTGGGAGACGGTGGCGCCGGAGGCGACGTCATACCAGACTTCGGTCCACTCGGGCTCCTTGGAGAGCGGCGAATCGCCGGTCGGGGAGGGCTGGTAGGATTTGACCTGCGGCAGGGTGAGCGGGAGCTGCTTGGACGTCAGCGGCACGGCGCAGACTTCGACGCCGTTGAGCTGGCAGGTGACGGGCTCCTTCGGGAGGAACTCGCGCACCTCGGAGTCGGCCGGGATCTTGGCGTAGTCTTCGCGGGAGACCCAGAGAAGCGGGAAGGGCTCGCCCCAGTAGCGCTGACGCGAGAAGAGCCAGTCGCGCAGCTTGAAGTTCACGGCAAGCTTGCCCTGGCCCTTGGCGGCGAGGTCGGCGGTGATCTTCTTCTTGGTCTCGCCGGCGGAGAGGCCGTCGAACGGTCCGGAGTTCACCATCGGTCCGTCTTCGGTCCAAGGCTTCTCGTTGACGTCCACGGCTTCCTTGGAGCCGACGACCTGGATGATGGGCAGCTTGAATTCCTTGGCGAATTCCCAATCGCGTTCGTCGTGCGCCGGCACGGCCATGATTGCGCCGGTACCATAGGTGATGAGCACGTAGTCGGCGGTCCAGACGGGGATCTTGGCGCCGTTGACCGGGTTGATGGCGTAGGCGCCGGTGAAGACGCCGGTCTTCTTCTTGGCGGCGAGGTCGGTGCGCTCGAGGTCGGTCTTGTTGCGGACCGTGGCGACGTAGCTTTCGACGGCGTTCTTCTGGGCGGCGGTGGTGAGCTTGCCGATGAGCGGGTGCTCGGGCGCGATGACCATGTAGGTCGCGCCGTAAAGGGTGTCCGGACGGGTCGTGAAGACGGTCAGCGTGTCGGCGTGGCCGTCGAGCTGGAAGGTGACTTCGGCGCCCTCGGACTTGCCGATCCAGTTCTTCTGGAGGCGCTTCGTCGAATCGGGCCAGTCGACGTGATCGAGGCCTTCGATGAGCTTGTCGGCGTAGGCGGTGATGCGCAGGACCCACTGGCGGATCGGGCGGCGTTCGACCGGATGGTTGCCGCGGTCAGAGCGAGGTTGCTGTCCGATGAACGTAACCGGATGTCCGCCATCTTTACTCGTAAGTTTGGAGTCATCGTAACTGAATTTCCCGGCAGGCGTATCGTGGACGTTAAGTTCGCTTCGCGTCAGCTGTTTACCGAGTGCAGGACAGTCCCACATTTCCGTACTGATGACTTCCTCGTTCGCGAGGACGGTGCCGAGGGCAGGGCAGAACCAGACGGGCTTCTCGGAGACGTAGGCGAGGCCGTGGCGGAAGAGCTTGAGGAAGATCCACTGCGTCCAGCGGAAGTAGTTCTCGTCGGTCGTGGAGAGCTCGCGGTCCCAATCGATGGCGAAGCCGAGCATCTGCAGCTGGCGGCGGAAATTGTCGATATTACGCTTGGTCTGGACGGCAGGGTGTTCGCCGGTGGCGATCGCGTGCTGCTCGGCCGGCAGGCCGAAAGCGTCCCAGCCCATCGGGTGGAGGACGTTGAAGCCGTTGGCCTTCTTGTAGCGGGCGAGGATGTCCGAAGCGGTGTAGCCTTCCGGGTGGCCGATGTGCAGGCCGGCGCCGGAGGGGTAGGGGAACATGTCCAGGACGTAGTACTTCGGCTTGCCGCAGGAGATGGGCTCGGTGCGGAAGGTGGCGCCGGCTTTCCAGGCGGCCTGCCACTTCTGTTCGAAGGCGGGGAAATCGTAGCTGCCGGGTTTTGTTTCCGAAGTGTCCATGAATGCGTGCAGATAGGAGGTTCGGGACGGCGCTGGCAAGGTTTTGGAGCGGCCGGCGACCCTATCCCGCTTGCCTAGGCCCTTCGGCGGGGGTTATCTGCCGTCATGAACGTGCTCGTAGTGGGCGGTGCCGGCTACATCGGCAGCCATTGCGTCCGGCAGGCCGCGGCCGCCGGGCACGTGGTCGCCGTGCTGGACGACCTCTCCTATGGCCACGCGGAGTCCGTCCCGGCCGGGGTGAAGCTTTATCGTGCAGACATGGGCGACCAGGCCGCCGTCCGCACCGCCCTGCGCGAGACTCGCGCGGAGGTGGTCATCGATTTCGCGGCCTTCACGAACGTGGGCGAGTCCGTCCAGCAGCCGGAGCGTTATCATGAGAACAACGTGGTCCGCACCGAAGGCCTGCTCCAGGGGATGATCGCCGAAGGCGTCAAGAAACTGGTCTTCTCGAGTACCTGCGCGACCTACGGCGTCCCGGAGCGGATGCCGATGACGGAAGACCTGCCGCAGCAACCGATCAATCCTTACGGTGCCACTAAACTCGCCGTCGAGCAGCGCCTGCGCGAACTCGCCGGCTTGCACGGGCTGAGCTTCGCGGCTTTCCGTTATTTCAACGCTGCCGGGGCTTCGCCCGATGGCGCCATCGGCGAAGACCACTCGCCAGAGACGCACCTGATCCCGCTCGCCATCGCCGCCGCCCTGGGCCGCCGTCCGCCGCTCAAGGTCTTCGGTACGGATTACCCGACGCCAGACGGCACCTGCCTGCGTGATTACGTGCATGTCGACGACCTCTCCCGCGCCCATCTCGACGTCCTGCCTAAGCTGAGCCAGCCCGGACAGGCCCTGTTCTATAATCTCGGCACGGGCACGCCGTATTCCGTCAAGGACGTCATCGCCAGCGTGGGCCGCATCCTCGGTCGGCCCGTCCCTCATGAGCTGGCCGACCGCCGCGAAGGCGATCCGCCCGCGCTGTACGCCGATGCCGCTAAGGTCCGGCGCGAACTCGGCTGGGTTCCGCGTTACGACACGCTCGACAGCATCGTGCTGACGGCATGCCATTGGCACCTCGCCCGACCCAAGGGCTTCGCCTCCTGATCCGATGTCCGAGCAACTCCACCCGCACTGGCGCATCCAGTACATCCGCACCCGCAAGGAGCCGGGCGCCGGCAGTCCCTTCGCGGCCTTGCTCGCGGCGAACGATGATGAGGCCAACCTGATCCT
>JBDKIN010000181.1:0-22135 GCA_039797095.1 Verrucomicrobiota bacterium | reverse complement strand
CTCGAGGCGACGATCTATGCGTCTTCTAAGGGCGCGCCGCTGGTGACCGCCCTGCATGACGGGGGCCACGAATACGCCAAAGGCTCCACCGAGCTGATCGTCCGCTTCTTCAAGGAGAACCCGAAGCCCGCCAAGTGATCAGCGGGCGGGGTCGTCCGTCAGGATCGCGAGGTCGTCGAGGTAGAACTCGGTCTTCTCGTTCGCGTTGCTGATGAAGCCGACCCAATCGAGGGTCTTCATGTCCGGGTGACGGCAGGGGAGGTTCTTGAATTCCTTGGTCGGCTCGCCTTCGGGCGTGACCTTGAGGCTCCAGCGTCCCGTCACGGCATCACCGATGATGGCCTTCAGTTCGAAGCGGATCCACTTCTGCACGGGCAGGGCGACGTCGAGGCCCTTCACGCCGGTGAGGCGTCCGTTCTGGACGTGGATGACCGGGCCGGTGCGATACGGATTTCCTTCGGTGCGCCACTCGTGGATGAAGATCGCCTTGGGTTCCAGGTAGAGCGCGAAGCTCACGGTCGACGTACCGGTCTGATGATGCGGGTGGAAGGACAGCATCGGGTAATAATGGGACGGCAGGCCAGGGGCGTCCTGGAAGAGCAGGGATTGCTTGCCTTCGGCGGCCTTGGCCGGGGTCAGGCGGAGCACGTCACCGAGGCTCACGCGGGGCTTGCCGGGGGCCGAGCGCAGCACCGACAGCGCAGGGGTGGCGTGCGGGAAAGGGCGTTGCTGGTCGATGATGCGACCTTCGAAAGCCTGGCGCAGGTTGAGCGGCGGGGCCTCCGGTCGGGGCGGACGAACGGACGCCGCGCCGCGCTCGAAGGTTTCCGCCAGCTTGCTCCAGGCGGGGTCGTCATGGAGAACGCCCATCGCGGAGACATCGATGGACTTGATGCCCAAGGCCAAGGCTGGCGAGCCGGGCTTGAGGCGGAAGTCACGCTTGGCGGCGTCCACGAACAGCGGGTCGGCGACGACGGAGCCGAGGTCCTGGCCCTTCTTCTGCCATTCGGCAAGCGGGAGCTTCTTGTCGGTGAACGTCACCGGCCGGGCCGAGCTGTCCCAATAGACGTTATCTTTGTTGAGGAAATTGGCGGTCGTGCCGGTCCAGTTGCTGCCGAACAGCTCGCCGCGGTCGAAGATGATGATGTTCTTCTCGAAGGTGAAGGACAGGTGGTCCTCGGCGCGGCTGCGCTTGACCTGATATTCCTCGGAGAAGGCGAAGACGTTGTTCCGGATGACGTTATCCTTGCCGTAATGCTGATGGAAGCCGCCATCGGTGGTGTCGTAGGTGACGTTACCTTCCATCGTGATGCCCGTGCTGCCTTCGTCCGTGTAGAGGCCCCAGCCGCCGTAAGTGAAGCAGGTCACGTCATGGATCAGGTTGTGGCTGACCGAGGTGCCTTCGGAAGGCCCGAGCGTGTAGACTCCGCCCATGTCGCTCAGTAGGCCTTTGCCGAGGTGGTGCAGGTGGTTCCATTCGATGCGGTTACGCTTGGCGTTGCTGGGTGCGTAGCCCCAGCGCCAGCCGACCGAGACGGCGGAGTAGAAGAAGTCCGAGATCTCGTTGTGCGTGACCTGATTGTCGGACGAGCTGCCGACCCAGACGCCGACGGCGCACGGGAAGATCAGGCCGCCGTCGCGGATGATATTATTATGCACCCGATGGTGGCTCGCGTGGTTCTCCGGCTGGGTCTCGTCGTTGAGGGTGCCGACTTTCACGCCGCCGGCGCCGAGGTCGGTGATGAGGCACTTCTCGATCGTCACCTCACGGGTGCCGCGTCCGAGGGAGAAGCCGTAGCTGCCGACGTGAGAGAGTTCGCAACCCGAGAAGATGACCTGCGTGGCGTGCTCCAGCGTGACCACGCCGTCTACGGTGCGCACCGCGGCCTGATTGGGGACGGCGAGCGCGAGGGAGGGCACGCCTTTGGCGTGGCGGAAGGCGAGGCCACGGAAGGCCAGATGCCGCACCTTGTCCGTGGCCTTGCCGGTGATGGTCAGCAATTTCTCGGCGACCGGGTAGGTGGCCCGGACGGCGTCGATGGTTTCATCGGCGCGCGACTGGTAGGTCAGTCTTCCCGAACGGCTCAGGAACCACTCGCCGGGTTCGTCGAGGAGCGAGAGCAGGTTCTCGATGACGACGCCCGTGTGGTGGTTGAACGCGGTGTTGGCCTTCTGGGCCGGGCCGCGGACCTTGAGCACGCCGGCGGAAGGGTCGGCCGCCTCGACGCGGCTCCGGGTGGAGTCCCATTTATGATAGAAGGTCGCGACCGCATCCTGCGTCTCCGCGGGGCCGACTTCGGCGAAGGCGCTGAGTTCCTTGGGGTCGATCCGGATGGTCTGCTCGGTGATGCCTTGGGCGGGGCCGCCGCCGGGTAGGGCGGTCTCGTTTTCGACGCTACGGAGGAAGCGCGTTCCTGGGTTGCTCGTGCGAGCGCGGGTGGCGCGACGCTCGCCGACCCAGAGCTGTTCGAAGCGCTCGGTGCCAGGCGCCGTCTGGAGCGTCCAGCGGCCGTCCGCGCCGACCTCGAACAAAGGGAGCTCGGCTCCGCCGGAGATGACGACCTTCGCCCCCGGGGCAGCTTCGTAGGAGATGGTCCGACCGGCCTCGCCAGAGTCTTGCTCGTCGAACGCGACGGCCTGCGTGATCCGGTAAGTCCCGGTGGCAAAGATGACGCGCACCGGTTCGGTCAAAGGGCGGGTTAGTTTGCGCACGGCCTGACGGGCGCCTTCGAGCGAGGCCAGCGGGGCGTCGGCCCGGCCGGAGGCGCGGTCATCGCCGTCGGGTGCGACGTGCAGGTCCAAGGCCAAGGCGGCGCCAGGCAGGAGGCATGCGAACACCCAGGAAAGACGGAAAGACATGGTCATCCCGACAACACCGCCGCGAGACAGTTCCCTCAAGCCTTTCTCGCGACGTAGAAGCGGGTCTCGCCGGCGAACTCGCGCACCGCGGGTCCGTCGGATGCGATTTCGGTGCTCAGCGGACACTCGATGACGACGAAGCCCGTTTCGGATAATTCCGCGCGGGTTTCCTGTTCGGTGCTGCTATGGATGAAGACCGGCGTGGTGTCGCTCTCGTGCCAGCGGTCGCCCGGGATGATATCAGGCTCGCGGGTTTCTTTCGCCCAATAGGCGGCGTTGGCGCCTTTCTCCCGATCGGAGGCCGTGAACAGGAAGATGCCACCCGGTTTCAATACGCGGCGGATCGAGCGCAAGGCGGCGAGCCGATGACCGCGGCTAGGCAGGCACATCAGGCCGTTGAAGGCGAAGATCGCGTGGTCGAAGGAAGCGTCAGGGTAGGTGAGGGCCGTCGCGTCCTGCTGTTCGACGCAACGCTCCCAGCTCTCCTCGTGATCGGCCAGCACCGCGCGGGCGAGGCTGACCATGATGGGCGAGAAGTCCGTGGCAGTCACCTCATGGTAGCCCGCCTGACGGAGGCCGAGCACCACGCGTCCGCCGCCGCAGCCGAGTTCGAGCAAGCGGGCCGACTTCGGCAGGTGGCGTTCGATGAGCACGCGTTCGGAGGCCCAGAGTCCTACCCGGACCGCGGCTCGGGCGTAATGCAGGGCCGTCTCGGTCTCGAGCCAGTGGGCCTGCGGGTCGCGTTCCATCAGGCCAAGCAAGCGAAACTTGCCTCCGAGGCAATCGCAGGAACACTCGCTCGCATGTTCCGGCTGCTCTTCCTCGCCCTGACTCTCGGGTTCGTCGCCTGCGACAGCCCTCGTCCGGAGGTCGCCCCGGCCCGCGAACTCGGCCTCGAGACCCGTTTCCCCGTCCGCATGGGCGAGGTGCTCGGCCAGGTACGCGTGGCGATTTCCGACCTCGAGAAGGCCCGCGGGCTGATGGGTGTCGCCCGGCTGGAGGAGGCCGAAGGCATGGCCTTCCTTTACGACGAGGATGGCCCGATGAGTTTCTGGATGAAGGACACCTTGATCGACCTCGATATCGCGTTCGTCGCCCGCGACGGCACGGTCCTCGAGATCCGCACCATGACGGCAGGCGACACCGAGACGACCCGTTCCGTCACGAAGCAGGCGCGCTTCGCGGTCGAGATGCGTGCCGGCTGGTTCCGCGACTTCGGCGTCAAGCCGGGTGACCGCGTGAACCTGGACGACCTGCGGTCAGCCGTGAAGGCCCGCGGTTACGACGTGAAGAAGTTCCTCCCCTGAGCTCAGAGCGAGCGCCAGACGAACAGCAGGCTGGCGGCGGCGGCGAGCAGGAGCAGCACGAAGGCGAGCGCCAGACGTTCCGAGGCGGTCGTGCGGAAGATCCTCATGCGCGCGGGACGAGCCGGCCCGCGGCTTCACGGAGGAAGCCCGTGAGACGGAGCAGGAAGAAGGGGGACGGCGAACCGGCGATCGGCTCGAGTGCTTGTTCCGCCGCGGCGATTTCGGCGTCCAGGCGACGGAACGATTCGCGCCAGGCAGCCGCGGAGATGAGCTTGCGGGCGTCGCCGCCGGCACGCAGGGGCGTCAGGAAGCCTGTGCCCGAAAGGTCGCGTTCCAGGAGCATCGGCAGCGTCAGCTTGCCGCTGGCGGCGTCGGTACCGAGCGTCTTGCCCGCCTTGGCATCGTCCTGCAGCAGGTCCACGAGGTCGTCGTAGATCTGGTAGGCGATGCCGAGGTGGCGGCCGAACAGGGCGCAGGCGTCGACATGTTCCGTCGGGCGGCCGGCGAGGAGGGCGCCGATCCGGCAGGCGCCTTCGAAGAGCTCCGCCGTCTTCAGGCGGATGTGGCGGGTGTAGTCTTCGAGCGAAAGGTCGTCGTGGCCGCGGGAGAACGTCTGGCAGACCTCGCCCGAGCAGACTTCGCGGGAGGCGCGGGCCACGATGCGGCAGAGCTCCGGCGTCGGGTGGTCGGCGGCCAGCACGAGCGCGTGGGCGAAGAGGGCATCGCCGAAAAGCACCGCCGCGTGGGCGCCGTGGGTGCGGTTGGGGGTGTCGCTGCCGTGGCGCGTATCGGCGCCGTCGAGGACGTCGTCGTGCACCAACGTGGCGAGGTGGACGAGTTCGATGATGCCGGCGCCGCGGACCAGGGCGGGCGGGGGCGGGCCGCCGGCGCCCGCGCCGAAGGCGAGGAGCGGACGGAGCCGCTTGCCGGGATGGGCGAGCACGTCGCGGACCATCGGGCGGACTTCGGGTTCGAACGCGAGTTCTTGCTCCGCGAGGAAATGCTCGAGGGCCGCGAAATGGGCTTCAAGGCCGACGTGCAGCGGGGAGGACACGCCGCAATGTGCGGGTGAAGCTGCCCATGCGCAAGCGCAGGATACGGATTGTCCTGCTCAGGGGACGAACTTCGTCTCGACCGAGATGATCAGCTTGCCGGTGCTGGCGCAATCGGCGCAGGGCACACGCTTGTCGAGGAGCTGGCCCTTCTGGGCTTCGCGCGTGAAGCCCAGGCCGCCGCACTTCTTGCAAGGGATGGTCTCGTTGGTCGTCACGCTGAGTTCGGCGCCCGCGGTGATCGCTTCGACGAAGCGCTGCAGGCCGGCCGGAGAATCTTCCAACGTCGCGCATTCCACAAACGCTTCGCGGCGGAGCGTGAGGCGGCGGCCTTTGAGCGGAGCGAAGTCAGGGGTGAAAAGCACCGCCACCGTGCCGACATGCATGCCGGTGATCTTGCCGGTGTCGCCGGCCTTGGCGGGCTTCTCGAGCAAGAGAACCGCCATCGTGTCCACGCCGGCGGCGAGGGCTTCGTTGGGGCCGGCGGCGGGCCAGGCGGCCTTGGCGAGGTAGCGGTTGTCGCCGAGATCCTGGAGGATCGAATAGTTGACGGTCGTCAGGTAGCCGACGGCCTTGCTGGAGCCGGCGGGCGATCCGTCGACGATGCTCTGCGTGGCGAAGGCGGAATAGAGACGCTGCAGCTCCTTGGTGCTCTCCGTCGAGCCGAGGCGGTTGAGCTTCGAGAGTTGGAAGGTCCGGGTCGACTTCGCTTCCGGGAGCAGGGTCGGGCGGAACGGCGAGACCTGCACCGAGTTGTCCACGAACTCGTCCGAGACGCCGCCGGCGACGGGAGCAGCTACGGGCGCCGCGGCAGGAGCGGCGGCGGGCGCCGTGATCGTCGCCGGGGCGGCCGTAGGGTCCGAGACCTTGGTGCCGAACGGAGTCGTCTGGGCTCCCAGCGGGAGAACGAGCAGGGCGAGGAGGAGTCGGAACTTCATGGGCTTAGTCGAGAGAGCTGAGGTCGCCTTCGGCGGGAGGCGGGGTGGACTTAGGCTTGTTGGTCGCGGAGGAGCCGAGGGCCGGGGTGGAAGGGGTCACCGGATCGGTGGAGCGGGCCGGGCGATAGCCGTCGTCGTCGCCGCGGTCATCTTCATCGTCATCATCCGGCAGGTCGTCGTCTTCGGGGTTGGGCTTGTCGCCGCGGGCCACGCGCTTGCGGCGGACGATCACGGTCCCGATGCCGACGGCGGCGAGGTAGAAGCCGAAGAGCACGCCCGTCATCACGAAGAGCGAGATCGGTTCGGCGATCGGCGTGATCATCGCGACGAGGATCATGATGCCGAAGAGCATGCCTCGCCAGGACTTGAGGAGGGTGCGCGGGCGGACGAGTTCGAGCCACATCAGGATGATGAGCGCGAGGGGGAACTGGAAGGTCAGTCCGGTGAGCAGGCACATCATCACCACGAACGCGTAGTAGTCCGAGGCCTGCCAGGTGACCTCCATGCGGAGGCCTTCGGCGAAGTGCTGCCAGATCTGGATGGACATCGGGCTCAGCCAGAAGAAGGCCAGCGCCGCGCCGAGCAGGAAGAGGATCAGGGCGGCGCCGCAGAACGGCACCAGGCCGCGCTTCTCACGGTCGGTCAGGGCGGGGCCCACGAAGCGGGCGGTCTCGTAGAGGAACACCGGTGAGGCGAGCGCGATGCCGACGCCGAAGGCGGCGTACATGAGCACCTTCCAGACGCCCATGAAGGTGAACTCCTTGAGCTCGCCCATGTTCACGAGTCCCGGGTCCGGCTGGGTCAGGATCGCGCCGATCGGGGAGGTCTCCGGGTGCTTGGCCCATTCCAGGGGCAGGTTGAGGAGGGCAGGGGTCTCCCGGTAGAAGATCAGCGCGGCGACCATGCCGACGGCGAAGACGCCGAGAACGCGGAGGAGGGAGACGCGGAGGTCGTCCAGGTGTTCCAGGAACGTCATCTCGCTCCGGGATTTGTTACGACGAATGAAGGCGGAAAGCATGGGGTCAGTCCTTGCGGAGGAGGTCCTTGATGACGTCAAGGCTCAGGCCGGACGAAACGGAGTCTGATTCGGTCAGGAGCTTACGCAACATCTCAGACTTGGACTTTTGCAGCTCCATGACGCGTTCCTCGATGGTTCCGGCCGCGATCAGCTTGATGCTGGTCACCGTCCGGGTCTGGCCGATGCGGTGGGCGCGGTCGGTGGCCTGGGCCTCGGCGGCCGGATTCCACCAGGGGTCGAAATGGATGACCGTGTCGGCCCCGGTCAGGTTCAGGCCGGTGCCGCCCGCCTTCAGGGACATCAGCATGACGGGGATGGTCGGGGTCGAATTGAAGGTATCGCAGACGCCCTGGCGGTCCTTGGTGGAGCCGTCGAGGTAGCAATAGGGGATGTCGCGGTCCTCGAGGGCTTCCTTGAGGAGCTGGAGCGCCGTGACGAAGGTCGAGAACACCAGCATGCGGTGGCCGGCGTCCTTGGATTCTTCGACGAGTTCGAGGAAGGCCTGGAGCTTCGCCGAATCGGCTTCGGCCAGCTTCGGGTCGAGGATGCGAGGGTCGGCGCAGATCTGGCGGAGGCGGAGCAGCTGATTGAAGGCCGCCATCTGGATGCGGGCCTGCGTGGCGCCGCCCATCTCCATCTCGAAGATCTCCTGGCGCGTCGATTCGAGGATCTCGTCGTAGATCTTCTTCTGGTTGTCCTCGAAATCGCAGTAGACGATCTGCTCGATCTTGGCGGGCAGTTCGGGGGCGACGGCGACCTTGGAGCGACGGAGGATATACGGCGCGGCCATCTGGAGCAGACGGTCGTCGTGCCACTTCCGTTCCTCGGCCTGGACGCGTTCCTCGGGCTTGGGCAGATAGCCCGGCATCAGGAAGCCGAAGAGCGAGCGGAGGTCTTCGAGGGAGTTCTCGACGGGCGTGCCGGTGAGGATGTAGCGGCCCTTCGCGACGAGCTGCTTGACCGCCTTGGCGGACTGGGCGCGCGGGTTCTTGATGTTCTGGCCTTCGTCGCAGATCGCCGCGCCCCACGCCACCGCGGTGAAGGCCGCGATGTCGCGGGAAAGGGTGCCGTAGGAGGTGATGACGAGGTCGAACCGCTGCAGGTAATCCGGGGCGGTGAAGCGGTTCTGGCCATGGTGGGCGAGGACCTTGAGGGAAGGGGTGAAGCGGCGGGCTTCGCGGCGCCAGTTCTCGACGAGCGAGGCCGGGCAGATCACGACGCAGGGTCCGTCGTCCGGGCGGTGCTGGCGCAGGGCTTCCATGAAGGCGAGCGCCTGCACGGTCTTGCCGAGGCCCATCTCGTCGGCGAGCAGGCCGCCGAGGGAGTTGTTATGGATATGCCAGAGCCAGGCCACGCCGACCTGCTGGTAGATGCGGAGCATCTTGCCCAGGTCCTCGCGGATGGGGGCGGGCTGGAGCTTCGAGAGGTTACGGATCGCGGACGAGCGCTGGCTCCAGGTCTCGGGCGGGGCGAAGGCGGCCTGCAGCTCCTCGGCGATGGCGTCGGCGCTCGCGAGGTCGGCGAAGCCGATCTTCAGGTTGAGGTCGAGGTCCACGTCGCGCTTGGCCTCGCCGGTGATGCGGCGCTGGGCGTTGCGGATCGACTCCATCAGCTCCGGCGTGATGAGACGCGGGCCGCGGTCGGTGTAGAAGAACATGCGCCCGCTGGAGAGCGCTTCCTGGATGACCTTCGGCGACTTGCCTTCGGGATCGATGCCGATGGCGAAGCGGAAACCGTCGTTCTCCTCGGAGGCGTCGCACTTCGCCTTGGCGAGGTCGACGTTGCGCAGCGAGTGCGAAAGGTTGTGCGTGAAGAACGCGTCGTTGTCCGTCATCAGCAGCTTGTGATGACGGGCGAGGAAATTGAGCACCTGGATGGTGCCGGCGAGGTACCACTCGCGGGTGGTGGTCTCGAGCGTGAAGCCGCTGCGTTGCAGGACGTCACGCAGTTCGGCGACGGGCCCGGAAGACTGCTGGGGCAGGCGGATCCGCAGCCACTTCATCGAGCCGTCGACCCACGGGCGGTCGTCTCGGCCGCGTTCCTGCGAGCGGACTTCCTGCTCCTCGGGGCCGTCGTCCGGGGCTTCGCCGGCGGCGTTGGTCTGCGGCGTGGCGACGGGCTCGTCGAGATGCTCGTGGACCTTGTCGAGATGGTCGCCGTCCCACGTGAGCGGGGTCTCCGGCGCGTTGGCCATGCGGAAGATCGGCAGGCCTTTGCCGATGGCGAGGAGCTGGCGCAGGTGGCGGCGGGTGAGTGGCAGGATGCCCTGCAGCTTGCCGTGGCAGAGGTTCTCGAGGATCGCCAGGAAGAAGACCGTGTCGGGCTCGATGGTCCAGGCCTTGCTGCGGTCGAGGTTCTCCGGGGCCACCTGGGCGCCGTCGACGCGCAGTTCGAGGCGGCAGATGATCTCATCGCGCACGGCGGCGGTCGCGATGTTCGGCGGCACGATGAAGCGAACCTCGATGGGCGTGCCGCGTTTTTCCGAAAGGGTGAGGGATTTGAGCCGGGGTCCTGCCGGGGTCGTCTCCGCTTGCTTTGATTTTTCCTTCTTAGGGTCCGTCGTCTTTTCCTTGGTCACCGCCGTCGTCGGCGGTTTGCCGGGCGGGGCGGCGGGCTTGGCCGGCGGCGCGGGCTCGGCTTTCAGGTAGCCCTCCTTCGCCGCTAATACCAGGTAGGCCGCGACGGAGTGGACGCAGAGCTTCCTTCGGCCGACCGAGACGTCGCAGCCGCATTCGTTACGCTGGAAGGTGACCGAGCGGAGATTCCAGCGGGCTTCGCGGGTTTCGGTGCCGTCGTCGACGAGGGCTTCCGCGACCGGCGGGGTCCAGAGGGCTTTCTTCACCTTGCCCTTGGCCACCAGCTCCTTGGCGAGGAGCACGGTCGCGCCGCCCGCGAGATCGATGAGATCGTCTTCGGAGATGTTGGGCAACGGCTGACGCGGCGCCATGGTGAGGGTGTGCGGTGAAAAGCGTCGTCCGAAAGGACGCGCCAAAGGAGGGAAAACCTAGCGGGAAGACGTATCGCCTAGACGGCGACGTCTTGGACCGGGACTCCTGGGTGCATCTCGAAGATGCCTACGGGGGTCGTCGGGCCTGTCATCACGATGGAATAATCCTCACCGATGCCAATGATAATCTGACCTCCGGGCATATTAACCGTCAAATCCGCGTCAACCAGGCCCATTTTACGGGCCACGGCGGCGGAAGCCGAGGAGGAGGAGCCGGACGCCATGGTGTAGCCGGCGCCGCGTTCCCAGATCTCGATGCGGACGTTCTTCCGGTCCATGATCTTCATGAACTGCACGTTGGTGCGGTTCGGGAAATTCGGGTGCGTCTCGAGGTGCGGGCCGTAAGTCTTGGCGAGGTCGGGCGTGAGGTCGTCGACCGGGATCACGCAATGGGGGTTGCCGACGGTCGCGGCCCAATATTTGAAGGTCTTGCCGAGGACGGTGATCTCTTCGCCGAGGACTTCGCGGTCCGCGCCGACGTGCGGGATGACCGGCGCGCGGAAGGAGACCTTGCCCATCTCGACGCGGATGCGGTTGCCGCCGTCGAAGACTTCGCAGCGGACGATGCCGCCGATGGTGTGCAGCTTGAACTCCTGGCCTTCCTTGATGCGCTTGGTCTCGAGGAGGTGGCGGCAGAAGATGCGGATGCCGTTGCCGGACTTCTCGGCTTCGGAGCCGTCGGGATTCAGGATGCGCAGGCCGAAGGTGCCGTCCGTGCGTTCGATCGGTCCGTAGAGGATGCCGTCGGAACCGAGGCCGAAGTGGCGATGGCAGACCTTGCGGATGGCTTCCGGCGAAAAGAGGGCGGGGCAGTCCTTGGGCTCGAGGACGAGGTAGTCGTTGCCGAGGGCGTGGTATTTGGCGAAACGCATGGTCGTCTTCTGATTGGGCTTTCGGGGCGGGTTTGGCAAGCAAGGGGTGGCTTATCTGTAGGCTTGGTTTCCGTCTCGGCCGGGCTTACCTACCCACCATGCGCCTCCTGCCCCTGGTTGCCTTGTCCTGCGTCCTCTCCGCCTTCGCGGCCGAGAAACGTCCGCCCAACATCGTGCTGCTTTACTCCGACGACATCGGCTGGGGCGACCTCGGCTGCTACGGCGCGAAGGTCATCCCGACCCCGAACCTCGACCGCCTCGCCGCGCAGGGCACCCGCTTCACCTCGGGCTACTGCACCTCGGCCACCTGCACGCCGTCGCGCTATTCGCTGCTCACCGGCGAATACGCCTGGCGTCGCCAGGGCACCGGCGTGCTGCCGGGCGATGCCCGTCTCATCATCAAGCCCGGTCGCCCGACGATGGCGGCCAGCCTCGCCAGACTCGGCTACGCCACCGGCGTGGTCGGCAAGTGGCATCTCGGCCTGGGCTCCGGCGACGTCGATTGGAACAAGAAGATCGATCCGTCGCCCAACCAGATCGGCTTCACCTATTCGTTCATCATGGCCGCCACCGGCGACCGCGTGCCGACGGTCTTCGTCGAGGACGGCTCCGTCGTCGGCCTCGATCCGAAGGATCCGATCGAGGTCAGCTATAAGCAGCCTTACCCCGGCGATCCCGACCTGAAGACCGATGCCGAGCGCGCGAAGCTCAAGATGGATTGGTCCCACGGACATAACATGGCGCTCGTCAACGGCGTCGGCCGCATCGGCTGGATGAAAGGCGGCAAGGCCGCCATCTGGAATGATGAGACGATGGGCGATGTGTTCGCCGACAAGGCCTGCGGCTTCATCGCCCAGAATAAGGAAAAGCCGTTCTTCCTCTATTACGCCTCGCACGAGAACCATGTCCCGCGCGTCCATCATCCGCGCTACGCCGGCAAGACTCCGCTCGGCCCGCGTGGCGACGCGGTGGTGGCCTTCGACGACCAGGTCGGTCGTATCCTCGCCGAGCTCGACAAGCAGGGCCTCGCCGAGAACACGCTCGTGATCTACACTTCCGACAACGGCCCGGTGCTTGACGATGGTTACAAAGACCAGGCGGTGGAACGTAACAAAGCCGCGGCGCATGCCCCGGCGGGTCCGTTCCGCGGCGGCAAGTATAGCATCCTCGAGGGTGGCACCCGCGTGGGCTTCATCGCCCGCTGGCCCGGCCATACGCCGGCCGCCAAGGTGTCCGATGCGCTCATCTCGCAGGTGGACCTTCCGGCTGTCTTCACCAAGGTCGCCGGCGGCGATCCGGCGGAGTTCCTGAAGCTCGACTCGGTCGATTCTTCCGCGGCCCTCGCCGGCGGCCTAGGCCGCGAGACGCTCATTTCCAGCACGCAAGGCAACGTGCTCTCCATCCGCGACGCTCGTTGGAAGTTCATCTCCGGCGTCGGCGCCCCCGGCAAGGGCAAGAAGGCGCAGGGCCCGCTCGTCGATCTCCTTGGCTCCGAAGCCGAGCAGAAGAACGACAGCCGTGACCAGGCCGGCCCGCGCCTCTTCGACCTGCAGGCGGATCCCGGTGAGCGGAACAACGTCGCCAAGGATCATCCCGAGGTCGTCGCCCGGCTCAAGGTCCTGCTCGAAGCCCAGCGGGCGAAGGGCGTCGCGCAGCCGTTGCCGAACTAATCGCCAGATTATTCTGCGGCGGATGCCTTCTCCCGACTTGAAGCGGGAGAGGGAAGGGCGATGCTCGGCGCATGAGTCAGACCCCTCTCCGTGTCCTCTGCGTCGGTGCCGGCCACATGGGCCGTTCGCACGCCCTCGCTTACCATAGGCTGCCTGGTTTTCAGATCGTCGGTCTGGTCACCCGCTCCGCCGCATCCCGTGCGAAGCTCAACGCCGAACTCGGCGGCGGTTACGCGGAGTACGCCGACTTCCATGCGGCGCTCGAAGCGACCAAGCCCGACGCCGTCTCGATCTCCAGCTATCCGGACACCCATGCGGAATACGCCGTCGCCGCGCTCGAGGCCGGCTGCCACGTGTTCGTCGAGAAGCCGCTCGCGGTGACCGTCGCCGAGGCCGAGCAGATCGTCGCCAAGGCCAAGGCCGTGAAGCGCAAGGTCGTCATCGGCTACATCCTCCGCCATCACCCGGCCTGGACGCAGTTCATCAAGACCGTGCAGACTCTCGGCAAGCCGCTGGTCATGCGCATGAACCTGAACCAGCAGAGCTACGGCGACATGTGGAACACCCATAAGTCCCTGCTGCAGACCTGCAGCCCCGTCGTCGACTGCGGCGTGCATTACGTCGACGTGATGTGCCTCATGACCGGCAGCCGTCCGGTGCGCGTCTCCGGCATCGGCGCCCGGCTCACTGAGGACATGCCCGCCGGCCAGATCAACTACGGCCACCTCCAGGTGACCTTCGCCGACGGTTCCGTCGGCTGGTATGAGGCCGGCTGGGGTCCGATGATGTCCGAGGAGGCCTTCTTCGTGAAGGACGTCATCGGTCCGAAGGGCTGCGTCTCGATCGTCGCCGGCAAGGCCTCGCAGGCCGGCAACTCGGCCGACGTCGATTCCCATTCCGCCGCGCAGGCGCTCAAGGTCCACTCTTCGCAGCTCGGTCCCGACGGCAAGTTCACCCAGCCCGACGAGATCGTCCCGACCGAGGCCGATCCTGGTCATGACGGTCTCTGCGAACGCGAGCAGGTCTATTTCGAAAAAGCCATCCGCGAGGACCTCGACCTGACCGCGCACATGGACGACGCCGTGAATTCCATGCGTATCGTCGCCGCGGCCGACCAGTCCTTCCGCGAAGGCCGTACGATCAACCTCTGAACGCCGGTGGCGCACCCGAACCTCGTCTTCATGGGCGTCTGCGGCTGCGGTAAGAGCACCGTGGCTGAACTCTATGCGCGCCGTACCGGCGCCACGCTGATCGAAGCCGACGGCTTCCATCCGCCGGAGAACGTCGCGAAGATGAGCGCGGGCACGCCGTTGACCGACGCAGACCGCGCCGGCTGGCTGGCCGCGTTGGCCCAGCGTCTTGCGGCGGGCAAGGCCCGGGGCGAGGCGATGGTCCTCACCTGTTCCGCCCTCAAGCTCGCCTACCGCGACCGACTGCGCCAAGGCGACCCCGACCTCTTCTTCGTCTTCCTCGACGGCAGCCGGGAGCTCCTGCAGGCGCGGATGGACGCGCGTAGGGGTCACTTCATGCCGCCGGGCCTGCTCGGCAGTCAGCTTGCCACGCTGGAGCGTCCGAACCTCGCCACCGAGAAGTGCCTGCACGTCAGCATCACCCTCACGCCCGAGCAGATCGGCGCGACCGTGGCGGTGGCGATGCGTCGCTTTGCCTGAAAAGCAGAAGGCCCGCTTACGCGGGCCTTCGTCGGAGAGCCGGGCGGGCTTATTTCTTCCAGTTGACCTTGGCGGGCTCGATGACGCTCGTCTTGTCGAGGGTCGGGAAGCCTTCCGGCACGGCCAGGGTGACCTTCTCGGTCGCGGCCCATTCCGTGGAGCGGGCGAGGATGGTCTGGAAGCCCACGCAGTGCAGGGCGTCATGGCTGGTATCGGCGGCCATGATGTGTCCCATGGAGGTGGTCACCACGCGGCCCTTGCCGAAGGGGGCGAACCAGACCATCGGCTCATGCATGTCGGTGCCGCCGAACTCCGGCTTGGAGAAGGAGCTCGAGAGGACGTGCATGTGGTCGGCGCTGCCGCGCATGCGGCCGTAGAGTTCGTCGGTGGCGTGCAGCCACTCGGCGGGCAGGCCCTGCATGATCGGGTGGGCGGCGTCGCGGGTCTTGAGCGTGAAGAGGTGCTTGGCGCCGTGGCCGGAGCCGAAGCCCTTGCCCTGGATCTTCTCTTCGGCGTCGACGAGCGCGACGGCCTGGCCGGTCTTGTCGTCGACGGCGATGCGCTTGCCGAAGGTGGCGCCGCGCCAGCCGCAGCAGATCATCTCGTTGAAGTTGTCCCAGCCGGTGAAGGCGTTGTTCGCGGCGTGCACGTTGACGAGGCCGCCGCCGTTCATGACGAACTCGGTGAAGGAGTCCTTCATCGCGGTGCCCCATTCAGGGCCGTTGTAATTGTTCACGATGACCTGGTGGTCGGCGAACTTCGGCGCCCACTGTTCCCACTCGGCGGCGTGGGCCTTGACGAAGGCGGCTTCCTCGGCGTTCCACTCCTTCATCGCGGCGTCGAAGGCTTTCTTCGCGGCGGCGTCACCGGCCTTCGGGCGGCCGGGCTTGGGCTTGGTGAAGCCGGCGGGGGCGGTGGCGACGGTCACGGTGAAACGGCCGGTGGCCTCGAGGGTGGCCTTGCAGGCTTCGGTCGTGCGGACCCAGTCGTGGTTGTTACGGCCGTCGAGGATGAGGACGCGGATCTTGTCGGCGGCCTCGAGGGGCAGGGTCAGGAGGGCGAGCAGGCTGAAGAGCCCGAGCTTGAGCAGGGATTTCATGGGGAGGCCTCCATTGGAGGGTTTTCCTATGGCCGGGCGAGTGTTTTCATCGCCGGTCCAGTGAACGATAGTGGATGGCCTCGAGGAGGTGGGCGGTGGCGATGCGGTCCGCCTCGGCGAGGTCGGCGATCGTGCGCGCGACGCGGAGGATGCGGTCGTAGGCTCGGGCGGAGAGGCCCAGTTTCTCCATCGCCTGCTGGAGCAGGTCGCCCTGCGCGCGTTCGAGGGCGCAATATTCGCGGAGCTCCCGGCCGCCGAGCAGGGCGTTGCAACCGCCGGTCCGGCCACCGAACCGTTGTCGTTGGCAGGCCCGGGCGGCTTCGACGCGGCCCCGCATCGTCGTCGAGGGCTCGCCGGCCGCGGCGTCGCGGAGCTCTTCGATCGACAGCGCCGGCGCTTCGACCTGGATGTCGATCCGGTCAAGCAGCGGACCGGAGATCTTACCGCGATATTTACGGACCTGCATCGGCGAGCAGGTGCACTCGCGTCGGCGGTCGCCCAGGTGCCCGCAGGGGCAAGGGTTCATGGCCGCCACGAGCATCACCCGCGAGGGCAGGGTCACCTTGGCCGCGGCGCGGGAGACGGTGACCTGGCCGTCTTCGAGCGGCTGACGGAGCACCTCGAGCGCCGAGCGACGGAACTCCGGCAGCTCGTCGAGGAAGAGCACGCCGAGATGCGCGAGCGAGACTTCCCCTGGTCCGGGGATGCTGCCTCCGCCGATCAGTCCGATGTCGCTGATGGTATGGTGCGGCGAGCGGAACGGCCGCTGCCAACCGCGTCGGCCGTCGGTGAGTCCCGCGCCGGCGGCGGAATGCACGCCGAGGATCTCGAGGAACTCCTCCGCGTCCGGCCGAGGCAGGATGGTCGGGATACGTTTCGCGATGAGGGATTTGCCGGAGCCAGGCGGGCCGATCATCAATAGATTATGGCCGCCGGCCGCGGCGACTTCGACGGCCCGACGGATCGCCAACTGGCCTTTGACTTCGGCGAAGTCCGGTTGGCCTTCGCTCGCGACGGCTTCGGCGGGCGGTGGCGCAAGCGGCGCGACCTGCTTTTCGCCCGTCAGGAAGCGCAAGGCTCCGTCGAGGGTGTCGGCCGGGATGGCCTCGACGCCGCCGACGAGCGCAGCTTCTTCCGCCGATGCCCTTGGTAGGATGACGCCGCGTAGGCCAGACTTGCGGGCCAGGATCGCCATCGCCACGCCGCCGCGCACCGGCCGCGTCGTTCCGCTCAGGCCTAATTCGCCGGCGATAAGGTAGTGTTGCAAGAACGCCCGGTCGAGTTGCCCGGTCGACGCCGCGATACCAAGGGCGATGGGCAGGTCGTAGATCGCGCCTTCTTTCTTGAGGTCGCCGGGGGCGAGGTTGATGGTGGTGCGCGTCTCCGGCAGCCGGAGTCCGCTGTTCTGCAGGGCCGACTGCACACGCTCTTCGGATTCCTTGACCGCGGCGTCGGGCAGGCCGACCAGCCATAGGCCGAGTTCGCCCTTCTCGCCGGTGTTCACCTCGATCTCGACCGGGACGGCCTCGACGCCGACCAACGCGGCGGAACGGATGACGGAAAGCATCCCGAAGGGCAGGGGGTCGTCGCCCGGGGCACAATCCCTGACGCCTAGGGCTCAAAGCCTAGCAAAACCGCCCATTCCGCAGCGGATTACCTTGGCAACCCGGGGTCCGTTCCGCTGTCTCAATAGTTGTTCCGCATGACTTTCCGCGCCGCCATCCTCGGTCTTCTTCTGTTGCCCCTCGGTTCCGCCGGGGCGCTGGCGCCTTTCCTGGAGAAGCACTGCGTCGAGTGCCACGACGCCGACACGAAGAAAGGCGGCCTGGACATGACCGCCCTGAAGTCGGATCTCCGGGATCCGAAGTCCTTCGCCGCTTGGGTCAAGATTCACGACCGCACCGCCAACGGCGAGATGCCGCCCAAGAAGAAGGCCCGTCCCGCCGCCAGCGAGCAGTCCGCCTACCTCGGCGCGCTTTCCGCCAGCCTCCTTCGGGAAGACGTCGCCCGGATCGCCGGGCAAGGACGTTCGGTCGAGCGACGGATGAATCGTTTCGAGTACGAGAACGCCGTCCGCGACCTGCTTCAGGCGCCGTGGCTTGACATCAAGGAATCGCTCCCGGAGGACACCGAAGCCCATCGTTACAATAAGAGCGGCGAAGCCTTGGACGTCTCGCACGTCCAGCTGCAGCGTACCCTCGCCGCCGCCGAAGAGGCCCTGCGATCGGCGTTCATCTCCTCCGTCGCGCCCGATGAGTCCGAGAGCGGTCGCCATTACGCCCGCCAGCAGGGGAGCTACGTCGGCAAGATGAAGTTCTCCGAATTCAACCAGTCGCCCGAACGCGCGACCTTCCCGACGTTGGGTTTCAAAGGACAGCCGGAGGTGCGCGCCGGCAACGCCCCGAGCACCGTGGGCAAGGCCAACCGCAGCCTGCGTGACGAAGAGGGCGTGGGGGTCGTGCATGGCGCTTATGAGCCCGTCGAACCGAACTTCGGCACCTTCCGTGCCCCCCAGTCCGGCCGCTATCTGATCAAGCTCTGCGGTCACTCGGTCTGGGTCGGTCCCGGCAAGACGAAATCCAAGGGCAAGGTGCGCTGGCAGATCCCCGACCTCGATGACATCTCCAAGGGCCGTCGCTCCGAGCCCGTCACGGTCTACGCGCTCACGCCTCCGCGCGTGCTGCGCCGCATCGGCACGATCGACCTCGGTCCGGACGTCACCGTCGCCGAACTCGACGTCGTGCTGGAGGCCGGCGAGAGCATCCAGATCGACGTCACCCGTTTCTTCCGCTCCCGCCCCGGCGCCTCCCGGGCGCAGAATCCCCTGGCCACGCCCGAGGGTCAGCCCGGCCTGGTCATGCGCTGGATCGACGTGAAGGGTCCCCTCGCCCCGCAATGGCCGTCCGCGCCTTATGCGGTCCTGTTCGATGACTTGCCGGTCAAGGCCGCCCCCAAGGGTGCGGCCTTGCCTTACGCCGTGACTCCGCGCGACGTGGCCGCTGACGCCGAGCGCCTGCTCCGTCGCTTCGTCCGCGCCGCTTACCGTCGCCCCGTCTCCGCCGCCGAAGAGATCCGTTTCCTGCCGGTCATCCAGGGTGCGCTGAAGTCGGGCAGCTCCTTCGCCGAGGCGATGCTCTCGGGGTACGCCGCCGTCCTCTGCTCGCCGTCCTTCCTTTACCTACGTGAGGCCCCTGGGGCGCTGGACGACCACGCACTGGCCTCGCGCCTGAGCTTCTTCCTCTGGAATTCCCCGCCCGACGCCGAGCTCCGCGCTTTGGCGGACGCGAAAAAGCTGCGCGACCCCGCCGTCCTCCGAGCCCAGACCGACCGCCTGCTCGCCGATGCCCGCTCGCAGCGCTTCGTCGAATCGTTCACCGACTACTGGCTCGAACTACGTAAGGCCGGCGCGAATGACCCGGACAGCTTGCTTTACCCGGATTACTATCTCGACGACCATCTGCTGGATTCGGCCCGGGACGAGAGCCATGCCACCTTCGCCGAGCTTCTGCGCGCCAACCTGCCGGCCCGCGCCGTCGTCGAGTCCGACTTCGTCTTCGTCAACGAACGCCTCGCTTCGCTCTACCAGCTCCCGCCCGTCGAAGGCGTGAAGTTGCGTAAGGTGACGTTGCCGGCCGGCAGCGTCCGCGGTGGTTTCATGACGCAGGCCGCGGTGCTCAAGGTCACCGCCAACGGCACCACGACTTCGCCCGTCATCCGGGGCGCCTGGGTCATGGAGCGCATCCTCGGCCGCAAGCCGCCACCCCCGCCCCCTAGCGTGCCCGCCGTCGAGCCGGACACCCGGGGCGCCGTGACGATCCGTCAGCAGCTGGAGAAGCACCGCACGCTCGAATCGTGCGCTTCCTGCCACACCCAGATCGACCCGCCGGGTTTCGCACTCGAGAGCTTCGACGTCATGGGCGGCTTCCGCGAACGTTATCGTGCCCTCGATGGCAAGACGCCCGAGGTCGGCATCGGCAAGAACGGCCAGGCCTTCGCCTTCCATAACGCCTTGGCGATCGAGACCTACGGCGAACTCGACGGCAAGGCGTTCAAGGATATCCGTGATTTCAAGCGTCTCGTCGCCGCGGACGAACGTCAGCTGGCCCGCAATCTGGTCGGCCAGTTCACCGTCTATGCTACCGGCGCCCCGGTGGGCTTCGCCGACCGCGCCAAGGTCGAGGCCATCCTCGACGGGGCCAAGGCCGGCCGTTACGGCGTCCGCGACCTGGTCCGCGGACTTGTCACCAGCGAACTCTTCCTTAATAAGTAAACCCACCCCGATGGCCCCTTTCCGTTCCTCCCAAGCTCCCTTCGTCGCGTTCAAGCGCTCCGTCTCCCGGCGCCGCTTCCTGGCCGGCACCGGCGTGCTGCTGGCCCTGCCGATGCTCGACGCCATGACCCCGGCCTTCGCGGCGGCCCCGGCGCCGAGCACCAAGCCCCGTCGCATGCTGGGCATCTGCAATAACCTCGGCCTCGTCCCGGACTACTTCTTCCCGACGGGCAAGGGGAAGGACTATAAGCCGTCGGCGTATCTCGAACTGCTCCAGGCGCATCGCAACGACTTCAGCGTCTTCTCCGGCGTCTCCCATCCGGACGTCGACGGCGGTCACCCGGCCGACAACTGCTTCCTGACCGCGGCTCCGCATCCGAGCAGCGGCGGTTTCCGCAACACGATCTCCCTCGACCAGTTCATGGCCGAGCGCATCGGCCACCTCACGCGCTTCCCGTCGATGACCCTCGGCGTCAATTGCGCGCGGGGCTCCCGCAGTCTTTCCTGGACCGCCGGCGGCGTGATGATCCCGACCGAAGAGCGCGCCTCCGAGGTCTTCCGCAAGATGTTCATGGGCGGCTCCGAGGCCGAAGTGAAGGCGCAGGAACGCCGTCTCCAGCTCGGCCAGAGCATCCTGGACGCCGTGGGCGGCCAGGCCGGCGAGCTCCGCCGCACGATGGGCGCGCGCGACCGCGACCGCCTCGACCAGTATTTCACCAGCGTCCGCGAGCTCGAGCAGCGCATGCAGATGTCCAAGGAGTGGGAGCGCAAGCCGCGCCCGGTGGCGACCACGCCGGCCCCGCTCGACCCGGGCAGCCCCAAGGAGTACATGGACAAGGTCCGCCTGATGTACGACATGGCCCGCCTCTGCTTCGAGACCGACTCCTCGCGTGCCGTCACCCTGATGCTGGACAGCGTCAATACCCCGGCGCTCGACATCGACCACGTCCACACGACCACCGACGGCTACCACAGCCTTTCGCACCACGGCCGCTCCGCCAAGAAGCTCGAGCAGCTCAAGCAGATCGACAGCATGCACATGACGCTGCTCGCCAAGCTGATGGCCGACCTGAAGTCCTCCAAGGAAGACGGCCAGTCCCTGCTGGACCGCACGATGATCCTGTACGGCAGCAACCTCGGCAACGCCAGCGCCCATACGACGACGAACCTGCCGACCCTGCTCATGGGCGGAGGCTTCAAGCATGGTCAGCACCACGTCTTCGACACCGAGAACAATTACCCGCTGCCGAACCTCTACGTCTCCATGCTCCAGCGCATGGGCATCGAGGCGGACAAGTTCGCGTCGTCCACCGGCACCCTCCGCGGTCTCGACCTCGTCGGTTAATCGCTGGAAAGCCTCCGTTTGGCTGGCGTTAGGCGCTTGCCCGACGGGGGCGGGCTAGGGCAGTCTGGCTGCACCCCGTCATGAAGATCCAACAGCACAAGGACGCCGTCGCCATGGGCCAGGCCGCTGCCGCGCACGGCGCCCGCGAACTGCGCGCCATCCTCGCCCGCCAGCCGCGCGCGAACATCATCGTCGCCACCGGCGCCAGCCAGTTCGAGACGCTCAAGCACCTCGTGAAGGAACCGGGCATCGACTGGACCAAGGTCACGGTCTTCCACCTCGACGAATATGTCGGCCTGCCCGAGGCGCATGGCGCGAGCTTCCGCAAGTATCTCCGCGAACGTTTCATCGACCAGTTGCCGGCGCGGGCCGAGTTCGTGCCCGTGGACGCCGACGCCCCGGATCTCGCCGCCGAACTGAAGCGCCTCAACGCGCGCATCGCCGCCTGTCCGATCGACCTCTGCTTCGCCGGCATCGGTGAGAATTCGCACCTCGCCTTCAACGATCCGCCTGCGGACTTCGAGACCGAGGTGCCTTACATCGTCGTGAACCTCGATCACGCCTGTCGCCAGCAGCAGTTCGGCGAAGGATGGTTCCCTACCTTCGACGATGTCCCCAAGCAGGCCGTGTCGATGTCGATCCGCCAGATCATGAAGAGCGCGCGCATCATCCTCTCGGTCCCGGACCGTCGCAAGGCCGCCGCGGTCAAAGGCACGGTCGAAGGCCCCGTGACGCCGGCCTGTCCCGCTTCGATCGTCCAGCGGCACGCCGATTGCACGCTCTATATCGACGACGCCGCGGCGGCCGAGCTCGCCCGCTGATTCCGTGTCCGCTGCCTCTCCCCAGCGACTCCTTGGACGTGATCCGGTCACGGGTCGCGGTCTGGCCGTGGAGATCGAGGGCGGCGTGATCAGGTCGGTGGAGTTCGCCGAGCATGGTGAGCAGCGCTGGCTCAGCGCCGGATTCGTCGACCTGCAGGTCAACGGCTACGCCGGCCATGATCTCAACGGGCTTACCCTCGACGTCGC
>JBDKIN010000180.1:0-5034 GCA_039797095.1 Verrucomicrobiota bacterium | reverse complement strand
AAGTAGCCCGCCTTGTCAAGGGCGTCGGGCAGGATGCCGATTTCCGGCGGGAAATACGGGAAGTGGTTGGCCGCGGCGCCGAGGAGCCACGGGTGACGTCCGGTCATGATGCTCGAGCGCGAAGGCGCGCACTTCGCCGTCGGCGTATAGGCGTTGAGGAAGAGCAGGCCTTCCTTGGCGAGGCGGTCGAAGTGCGGGGTCTTGACCCAGGAGCAGCCGTAGGCGCCGGCGTGGCCGTTGCCCCAGTCGTCGGCGATGACGAAGAGGATGTTCGGGCGTTTTGGTTCGGCCGCGAAGAGCCCGGCGAGGGCGGTGCAGAAGGCGGCGAAGAGCAGGGAGGGGCGCATGGCTCGGGGTGAGCATGTTTTAGGTCTGCGGCGGGACGCATGCAATGCCTCAGCCACGCGGGCAAAGAAAAGGCCGGGCGACTTGCGTCGTCCGGCCTTCGCGGGCGCTGGGGGCTGGCTTACTTCTTGGCTTCTTCCTTCTTGGCCGGGGCCTTCTTGCCGCCCTTGCCACCCTTGGCGGCGGGCTTCGCGACCGGCTTCGGGGCGAGGTCGCGGAGCTTCACGTTCTTGAACCAGACTTCGTCGCCGTGTTCCTGCAGGAGGATGTGGCCGTCGGCCCACTCGCCGAAGTTCTTGCCATACTTGGGATCGGCATACTTGGACTTCGCGACCAGGTCGCGGAACTCCTGGGTGCTGCGGTCGTAGGAGATCACCAGACGGCCGTTGAGCCAGTGCTCGACCTTGGTGCCCTTCGCGATGACGTAGGCGTTGTTGAAGTCGCCGATGCGGTTGGCGCGCTTGTCCTTGGAGGCGGTCTTCAGGTCGTAGAGCGAGGAGACCGTGCGGTTGCCGTCGCGGCCGAGCTTGGCGTCCGGGTGCACGGCGTCGTCGAGCATCTGGAATTCCAGGCCGAAGGCCGAGCCGGCGCCCTGGTTGAGGTCAGGCTGCACGAAGTATTTCAGGCCGCTGTTCGCGCCCTTGGTGAGCTTGAAGTCGACGGAGACTTCGAACTCCTTGAAGCGCTCGATGGTGATGATGTCGCCGGCGTTGGCGGATTCCTTGCCGTCACCCTTGGCGGTGCGGAGCGTGCCCTTCTCGACGGACCAGCCGGCCTTCGGGAAGTCCGGGCCTTTGGCGGAGCGCCAGCCCTTGCTGGAGCGGCCGTCGAAGAGGAGCTTCCAGCCGTCGGCTTTCTCGGACTCGGTCAGGCTGTTGTCGGGGATCTTCGTGAGCGAGATGTTGCGCCACTCGACGGTGGTGCCGGCCTTGGCGGCGTCCTTGCCGATGCCGTGGACCTGGAAGGCGATGAAGCCCGTGCGGTAGCCGTCGTCCCGGACGTCGACGCGCTGCACGCCGTTGAGCCAGGTGCGGATGCGGGGGCCGTTGGCCTCGACCTTCACTCGGTTCCATTCGCCGACCTTGGTGATCTCGCGGCCCTGCTGGGAGAAGGCGAGGGCGTCGCCGCCGCCGAAGCCGGGGAAGATCCAGCCGCGACGGCCTTCTTCGTAGAGGCCGGCGGACCACATGCGGGCGCCGGGGGCGTCCTTCTTCACGTTCTTCGGATCGGTATCGATCTCGGCCTGGTAGCCGTGGACGCGTCCGGCCGGGACCTTGGCGGGCTTGCCGTCGCCGCCCTTGTAGGTGACTTCCTTGGCTTCGGAGTGGCTGCGGAACTGCACGCCCGAGTTCAGGCGCGGGTCGTTCTTGAATTCGTATTCGAGCACGAAGTTGCCGTAGTCCTTGTCGGTGGCGAGGAAGGTGTTCGGGGTGTTGAGGGTCGAGGTGCCGACGAGGCTGCCCTGCGCGCTGACGGCGTAGGTGGCGTCGCCGCCGAGCTTCTTGAAGCCCGTGAGGTCCTTGCCGTTGAAGATCTCGACTTTGTTGGGGTTGGCCTTGGGCGCGCCGGCGGCGGCCTTGGGAGCGGGGGACTGGGCGTCGTTGGCGCAGCCGACGATCAGGAGGGCGGCGGCCGAGAGGCTCAGGAGGAGCAGGGTCTTTTTCATGGTGTGTTGGATTTGGTTTAGAGATGAAAAAGCGGAGCGGCCTGGCGACCGCTCCGCTTCGTCGGAGGAGCTTAGAACGTGGTCGGAATCTCGAAGCCCTTGCGGCCGGCGCGCTTCGCGACCAGGTCGCGGTTGGCGGCTTCGGCATTGGCGCCGGTGAACAGTTCGGTCTTGGTGTCCTGCGTGAGCGGAGCGCCGAGGGTGGCCTTGGATTCGTCGAGGTTCACGCCGTTACGGCCGAGGTGCTCGGCCATGCGACCGAAGGCTTCGGCGAGGCCGGAGCTGGCCTTGATGGCTTCCTTGATCTCGCCGGCGCTCTTCTTCGCGCCGAGGCGGAAGGAGATGTTGGCGGAGTGGACGAGGGCGGTGGACAGGTGGCACTCGCGGACCGGAGCGTGGATGCCTTCGTTGGAACCCTTGAGGATGCCGGCGACCCAGTTGGCGTGGTGGCCGGAGGCGCCGCCGGTGAGGTCGACCGCGTCGACGGTCTTGCCGTAGGTCTTCACGAACTTGCCGTCCTTGTCGTAGACCTGGGCGGAGTTGTAGTCCGGGACGACGATGGTGGCGTTCTCGCACTCGACGATGATGCCGATTTCCGGCGACTTGGCCGACTTCTGGCCCTTGTTGAGCTCGGAGAACTTACCGAACTTGTTCATCGGACCGTTCATCTTGCCGTCGGAGGTGAGGCCGTAGACTTCGGTGATGAGCGGGGCGTCGGCGTAGTTATGGATCGAGATGAAGGTGTTCGGGGTCTCGGCGCAGTCGACGTAGCCGAAACGGCCGCCGACGGAGACGACCTCAGCGGAGACTTCGTGCGTGTTCAGGAACCAGCGGGCGATGTCGATCTCGTGGATCGCCTGGTTGCACAGGTCGCCGCCGCCGTAGTTCCAGAACCAGTGCCAATCATAGTGCACCGGTCCCTGGTTGGAGGCTTCGTTGACCTTGTCGGTCTCGTTGCCGCGGATCGATTCCTGGACGTCGGCCGGGCCGTTCCAGAGATCGTAATCGATTTCGGAAGGGATGGCGTTCTTCTGGGCCGGGCCGATGGACTTGCGGCGCTTGTAGCAGATGGCGCGGGCGAGCTTCACCTTGCCGTACTTGCCGGCATGGACGTCCTTGATGGCGGCGCGGATGCCGACGCCGGAGCGGCTCTGGGTGCCGGCCTGGACGACGAGCTTGGAGAAGTGGTTCGAGGCGGCGACGAGCTGCTGGCCTTCGAAGATGTTATGCGAGAGCGGCTTCTCGACGTAGAGATGCTTGCCGGCCTGGAGGGACCAGATGCCCTGGATGGAGTGCTGGTGGTTCGGCGAGGCGATGGAGACGGCGTCGATGTCCTTGTCTTCGAGCATCTTTCGCATGTCGGTGTAGCCCTTGGCGCCCGGGTTGTCCTTCAGGCCCTTGGCGACGACCTTGGAGTCGACGTCGCAGAGGGCGACGATGCGGACGCCCTTGATCTTCTTGAGCTCCTTGATGTGCTCGAGACCACGGCTGCGGAAGCCGACGACGGCGACGCGGAGGTCACCGTTGGCGCCCGAGGACTGGGCGTAGGTCTGGGCGCTGATGCCGGCCACGGCGGCAGCCAGGGCGGAGTTCTTGATGAACGTACGACGATGTAGTTGGGACATAGAGGGACTTGGGGTGAGATGAAGCATATGGAGATGCCCGTTGAGTCGAGTATGTTCCTAGGCATCGCCTAGGCGATTATCGGCAGGATGACCGAAGAGGGGTAGGGGTAGGGGTGGGGGTAGGCGTAGTAGCCTAAAGTATCCCGCAAGCCATTTATGGTTAGGGGGTTGCATGTATTATTACCCCAACCCCAGCCCCAGCCCCTGCCCCTAACACATCATCACTTTACCGACTTAATGTACAGCCGGATGGCTTCGAACTGGTCCGGGCCTTTGCCCTCGTAGGGTTCGCTGAGCTGGGTCACGCCCTCGGGGTCCGCATACTTGGGCATCTTGGTGTCCGGGTCGATGCGGGTCGGGGCCAGCACCCAGCGGTGGTAGTAGCCCTTGCGCAGGCGCTCAGCGGACTCCGCGAAGTTGATGGCCGGGGCCTCGAAGACGGCGGTCGCTTCCTGTTCGCCGACCGCGTGGCAGGTGATGCAGTTGAAGCCGCCGTCGGCGCTCACGAGTTTTTCGCCGTTGGCGATCTTCTCGGCGTCGGCAGTCGGTTCGTCGGCTTCCTTCTGGGGCAGGCCGTGCTGATGGTTCAGCCCGAGCGCCAGGGAGTCGGCGTGGTGGGCGAAGCCGGGCATGCGGCCGATGAGCCACGGGCGCGGCTTGTATTCGATCTGGCCGGCGATGAACTTGCTCATCCAGTCGTGGCGGAGTTTTTCGCCGAGCCAGGTGAGGGGCGGGATGGGCGCGTCGTGCACCGGTTCGCCTTCGACATGTTCCTTGGCCGGCAGCGCGTCGCGTAGTTTCTTCGCTTCGCCGTCGACCTTGGTCCAAGTGCTCACCGCGCCGTCGCGCGCGTGGCAGGCGACGCAGTTGAGGTTCTTGATCTGGCGTTCGGCGTATTCGGCCGGCGTGTCCTGCTTGAGCGAAGCGAGGTCGGTGGCGAGGAAGGCCTTCAGCGAGGCGCGCTGCGATCCGGTGAGCGCGAAGTCCGGCGCCGTGGCGCGAGCGGTGGCGTCAGGGGAGAGGCAGCCCTTATCGCCGGCGGCGAGGACTTTCGCGAGCGGCGGCTGGGTCGTCGCCGGCATGCCGGCGTGGCAGTTGAGACAGCCGGCGCTGACGATCAACGCGGCGCCGCGGGCGGCGTCACCGGCGATGGGCTGGCGTTTGATCATGCGGGAGTTCGCTAGCAGATAGGCCGCGAGCTGCGTGGCTTCCTCTTCCTCGAGGCGGAAGTGCGGCATGCGCGTGGCCGGGTAGTGCTTGGCCGGATCCTGCAGGTATTCCACGAGCGCGGCGGGATGCCATTTATCGGCGATGTGGCCCATCGGCACGCGGTCATGCGCGTCCTTGCCTTCGAAGTCCGGACGCTGGTGGCAGGCGATGCAGCCGAGGTTGGCGAAG
>JBDKIN010000179.1:0-5322 GCA_039797095.1 Verrucomicrobiota bacterium | reverse complement strand
CCAGGTCGCCGGAGGCGCCGAAGATGACCACGCAGGTCGGCTGGGCGCCGCGGTGCTTGCTCAGGCCGGAGAGGAACGGATGGCGGTCGGTGTCGGACATCGGAGTCTAGAAGCGGCGACGTCCGAAGAGGACTTCGCCACGGTGTTGAAGGAGGCGGACGGTGCCTTCCTTGCAAACCAGAACTTCCACGACGTCGAAGCGCGTATGACACGCACCCCCGATCTGGCGAATCCATGCGCCAGCAGCCCGCCGCAAAGCCCTCTTTTTCCTTCGATTCACCGCCCAATACCCTTCCCCGCCCTCATCGGCGTGGCGGGTCTTCACCTCGACGAAGACGAGGACCTCGCCCTCAAGGACGACCAGGTCGAGCTCATCGCGGCCGTGGCGCCAGTTGAGCGCGAGGCAGCGCCCCCCTTGCCGGCGGTAGTGTGCTTCGGCCTGGCGTTCGCCCCAGGCACCGAAATCGGCCGGGGGCGGACGCCCGGCCCACCATGCCCGCAGAGCCTCGCCGAGTTCGCGCCAAAACATGTCCGATGAGACCCAAAAGGACCTGTTTACGCCATCTCGCGGCGGAGGGGTTCTTGACCTAGGGAACCCTAGGTGCCTTTCTCTGTCCTTACACCCCACACCCATGCGTCTCCTCACCCTCCTCGCCCTCGCCGCCGCGGCCTGCGTCAGCGCCGATCCGATCCCGGAATCCTACCGCCAGAACGGCTGGTTCGTCGGCGCCCAGGCCTACACCTTCAAGGAGTTCTCCTTCTTCGAAGCCATCGCCAAGACCAAGGAAGCCGGCGGCAACCTCATCGAGATCTTCCCCGGACAGGCCGTGAAGCCCGGTTCGAAGGAGAAGACCCACCACTCCATGTCCGAGGCCACCATGGCCGAGATCAAGGCCGAGCTGGACCGCCAAGGCGTCCGCGCCGTGAACTACGGCGTCGTCGCCGCCAAGACGAAGGAAGAAGTCTACGCCATCATGTCCTTCGCCAAGAAGATGGGCCTCTACGCCGTCTGCACCGAATCCACCGAGCAGGTCGCCCACTGGGAATCCGCCGCCCAGGAGTTCGACATCAAGGTCGCCTTCCATGAGCACGGCACCCGCCTCACCAAGGACGGCAAGATCGACACCAAGTACAAGGTCTGGGATCCCCTCTACATCCTCGGCGTCGTCGAAAGCCGCGACGCCCGCATCGGCGCCTGCGCCGACATCGGCCACTGGGCCACTTCGAGCCTGAGCTCCGTCTGGGCGATCAAGGTGCTCGAAGGACGCATCGTCAGCGTGCACCTCAAGGACAAGTCCGAGTTCGGCCACAAGGCCACCGTCGTCGTCGCCGGCAAGGGCGTGGTCGACGTGGACGGCTGCCTCCAGGAACTCATCCGCCAGAAGTTCGACGGCCACATCTCCATCGAGCACGAAGCCGACTGGAAGGACAGCGTCCCGCAGGTGAAGCATAACATCGATTTCGTCAAAGCCCGCGCGAAGTAAGCCTAGGTTACAGCGCGATGATCAAGCCCCCGGGAAATCGGGGGCTTTTTTGTGCCTCGGCAAAATGTATCGAGGTAGGGGCAGCACCGCGTGCTGCCCTAGGGTCTCTCCTGCTTCGAACCATGATTTAAACGTTCCACCCTGTCCGGATGGATTTCCGCATCCGCGAATACCTCCCCCACCAACGCCCTCTCTGGGTGCACGAACGCGACCCCCTCTTCATAACTGTCTGCCATCGGCAAAGAAAAGTCCGGCACTTCGACAATACCTCCGCCTGGTCCGCCATCCTCGCATCGACCCATCATCTTGCCGAGAGAGGCAAATGGACGCCTCTCATGATGCTCGCGATGCCGGACCATCTTCACGGCATCGTGATGATTCCACACTCGTCGCGGATACAGCAGACACTCGGCTCATTCAAAAGGGACATCGGCTACGCCTGGCCCACGGACTGGCAACGCGACGCCTTCGACCATCGGATACGGAGCTATGAACAGCTCCTGGAAACCAAAGCCTATATCCGCTCAAATCCAGTAAGGGCAGGATTTGCCGGCAGGCCCGAAGACTGGCCTTACGTGGCAGAGTGGCCGATGAGACAAGAGTCAGACGAGGGCAGCACGCGGTGCTGCCCCTACCTAGAGACAGAATCTCACTCCGCGATCGCCGCCTTCAGCTCCTTGAGCATGCGGCGCAATTCGCCCGGAGTGTCGTAATCCTTCCGGCCCATGGGGAGCGACTCGATCGGAAGGTAGCCATTGTACCCGGCGTCACGGGCGATCTTCACGATCTTACGCATATCAATGAGCGGCTTGTTCGGCTTGCCGAACGGGGTCTCCTTGACCTGCCAGTTCACGGCGTACGGCGCGGCCAGCGCCATGTCCACGTACGGGTCGTCCGTGAGATATTTGCCCGTATCCACGATGGCACGGCAGTTCGGGTGGTTCACGCGCTTGAGCAGGCTGACGTGCTCGGCGCCGGTGGTCAGGAAATCGCCGTGGTTCTGCACGCCGAGGAAGACGCCGCGGGCGGCGGCGAATTCGGCGCATTCGCGGAAGTCGTCGGCGATCCAACCTTCGACGACGTCGCGCGAAGCGCCGCCGGAGACGACCTGCCACTTATGGGGCGGGATATTGGTGTCGGCGAAGACGCGCAGCACGGGAGCGCCGAGCTTCACGCAGACTTCGACCCAGTCCTTGATGCGCTGCTTGCCTTCGACGCGCAGGGCCTGGTCGGCCGTGGTGACCTCGTTCTTCACGCCGCTGCCGCTGATCTCGAGTCCGAGACGGAAGGCCTCGTGCTTCACAGCGAAGATCTCGGCGTCGGTCGGCGCCTTGGGATAGCTGGCGAAGAAATAACCCGTGAGGTCGATGGCGTCGAAGCCGGCTTCGGCGGTGAAGTTCAGCAGCTGGCTGAGCGTCATCGCCTTGGGGTGCTTGGGATCCTTGAGCCCCTGGTTCAGCTCGACGTAGAACGAGTAAGCATTGAGCGAAGTGCGCAGACGCGAAATCTTGCCGGCCGGCGCAGGCTCGGCGGCGCGGGCGGACAGACCCAGCGCGGCGAGCGAAAGCCAGGCGGACTGTTTCAGGAAATCGCGACGAGGGGTAGCGGAGGACATGGGGAGATAGTGCGGAAATGGGGAAGGGGCAAAAGGGCAAAGGTGTGGTTAGGGGTAGGGTAGGGGCAGCACCGCGTGCTGCCCTAGCCTGCTACCCCTGGTAGGGTCGGGACCGCGTCACGACATAGCATGCATCAAGCCGCCGCAGGGCGGCTAAAGGTAGGGGCGTGGCTCCGCCGCGCCCTCCGGTCGGGAGTGCACGATGAATCGTGCCCCTACCTTGGTTCGCCCTACGGCGAACGAGGGCAGCACGCGGTGCTGCCCCTACCTCACTCACCCTTCTGGCGTAAACCCGAGCACGACATCCCAGCGGGCGGAGAGTTCGCCGGCTTTGGAGCCCTTGAGCGGATCGAAGGCGAGCGTGACGCTCTCGCGCTGCGCAGCGTCCTTGATGCCTTTGTAGACCATGTCATTCGCATTCTGTTCATGGCCCTTGATGTAGCACTGGGTGATGAGCTCCTTCTTGCCCTTGATTTTCACGGCAAGGTGGATGTGCGGGGTGCGCGGCTTGTACGGAACGGGCTTGATAGTGCGGAATACGTATTCACCGTTCGCACCGGTGAGGAATCGTCCGAAGCCCTGGAAGTTGCCGTCACGCTTGGCGGCGTTGCCGGTCTTGGTGTGGAGATAGGCGCCGTTATTGTCCGCCTGCCAGATCTCGACCAAGGCGTTGCGCACGGGGTCGCCATGTTCGTCGAGGATGCGACCGGACAGCCAGGCAATCTCACCGACCGCCGGGGTGACGCCGTTGTTCACGATGATCAGGTCGTTGTCGGTATCGAGCGGCAGCTTGTCGGGATAGAACGGACCCTCGGTCTGCTTCGGCGTGCGCGTCAGCGCCTCGGCGAACGCGCCCGGCACCGCGAACATCGCCGCACCCAAGGCGACCTGCCGGAGGAAATCACGACGGGCACGGAGATCGGCAGGCAGAGGGGGTAAGGCCATGTGTGAGAGCATGTGCAAAGGTAAGAAGGTGCAAAAGTGCAAAGGTGAGAAAAGGGATAGGGGTAGGGGTAGGGGTAGGGGTAGGCAGCCAATCAAAGGGAGACCGGAAACCGGGAAGGATGCTGCGGAACTATTTCGGGTCTCAGGTCTCGGCCATCGGGCATCAGGTACGGCTGTTCAGGTTCGGGCACAGGTCCCGGGTCTGACACCCGCACCTGATAACCCGAACCAGAGACCTGAGGGCCGAGACCCGTGACCTGAAAATGCATCTCCCCAGCCAATCCTCCGGTCTCCGGTTTCCCTTTGAGTTCCGTCCTCTTGCCTCAAGGTAGGGTCGGGACCGCGTCACGACATAGCCTGCATCGGGTAGGGTTGATCGACCTCGCTCAACCGCGGCTGACCGTGGCGGTCAGCCCTACCTGTTCACACTAGGACAGCACATGGTGCTGTCCCTACCCTAGTCATAGGGGCTTCCGCCAGTCGACCGTCTGCTGGTAAAGCAACAACCTCTGGCGTGCATTTCATCTACCTCGACGAAAGCGGCGACCCAGGGCTGATCAACTCTCCCACCAAACACTACATCCTAGCTGGCCTTTCAGTTCATCACACCGACTGGCACAGGGTAGACAACCGTCTACGCGTCTTTCGTCAGTGGGCCATGGACGTCTACGGACTTGATCCGCGGCACGAAATCCATGCCGCGGAATTTCTCGGGGCGGCCAACATGCACTGCGGATTGAGACGAGAACAACGCCTACTGGTGATTCGACGGCTCGTTGGAGTCCTCAGCGAGAGTCCGGAACTTCGTTTTTTCGGCTGGATAGCAGATAAAGAATCTTCTGACCCCCTTCAGCGTACCGGGAATAGATGCATCATGGACCTCAAAGTGTGGCTTGGCACCGGGGACTTTAACTTAAGTAACCATCTCTTCATCATTCACGACCAGATGCATCAGACGCCCAGAGCATGGCATGAGGACTGCCACGCTCATGTCATCGGCAGACCCCTCAGCCAAACATCACGTGAATCGCGGCAGCTGCAGGTCGCCGATCTAACCGCCTATCTTTTAAAACAGTCCCTTCATCCTAATCGTTTCATTAAGGAACAGGGGGCCCACCACCTAATCCGGAGACTGAACGAACTCACCCTCGGCTGGGTTGAGGTATAAAAAGCGAGGCCGCCTTGCGGCGGCCCCCTGGTGGTATCATACGACGCCTCTGCAGGCGCTTTCGGATACATCAGGGAAGTTAGCCATTCGTTAAGCTTCGGTCAAGCCGC
>JBDKIN010000178.1:0-5507 GCA_039797095.1 Verrucomicrobiota bacterium | reverse complement strand
CGCCACACTTGCTTGTCCGGGGTGACGAGGATGACGTCGAGGTTCTCGCGTTCGGCGATGAGCTTGGCGGCTTCGAAGCCGATGGCCATGAGCGCGGTCGACCAGGCGTCGGCCTGGACGCAGTCCGGATGGAAGACCGCCGCGAGTTCGAGCGTGGTCACGATCGGCTCGCCGGTCTGGGGCGAGAGGATATGCGAGACGGGCTTGCCGGCAGCCGCCTTGCGGGCGCGGTACAACCCGGAGACGCCCAAGGCGCGGTCGGTGAGCACGAGGGTCTCCATCGTCAGCCGGGGTTGGAACGGATCTTCGAGGCCGACGCGCCAGGTGCCGGCCGCGAGGATCTCTCCGCCGACTTCGATCAGGAATTCCTCGAGGCCTTCACGTCGCAGGACCTGCGCGGCGCGGTCGGCCGCATAGCCCTGCAGGAGGGAGCCGAGGTCGAGGCTCAGCTTCTCGTGGCTCTTCGCGAGCGTGAGGTTCGCCTTGTCCAGCGTGAGCTTCTTCCAGCCCACCTGGGCCAGGGCCTCGCGGATCTGCGCCGGGGCGGGCGTCGGACGCTGGCCGGCGGGTCCGTAACCCCAGAGCGCCGTCAGCGGAGCGATGGTGAGATCGTAACCGCCGTCGGTGGCGCGGCTGAGGCGCAGGCCGAGTTCGGTAAGCTCGGCGAGCTCCGGCGTGATGCCGAACGGCTGCGTGGATTCGAGCTGGTTGAAGTCGGAGGTCGCCGACGAGGCGCGCCAGTGCGAGAGCGAGAACTCCACGCGGTTCAGCTCGGCCTCGAGCTCGCGCTTGAGCAGCTCGGCGTCGACCTGGTCGCCGCGTATCTTCACCGTCCACGTCGTGCCGAAGGCGGCGCCATGGAGTTCGGTGATCGGGCGGCGAGCGGCGGCGTCGGCCGGTTCGTCGGCTACGGCGTCACCCTGCGGGACGAAAGCGATCGTGGCGCCTACGGCGAGCACCAGGGCCGCGAGGGTGTCGCGGCGGGCCCAGCGTTCGTCGGCGCTGCTGGTGCGCACGTACTTCAGGAGGGCGCCGGTCGGGCAGCCGTACTTGCAATAGGCCTGCGGGACGAAGACCGAGGCCACCAGGCCGGCGATGGCCAGGCCAAGGGGGATGGCCACGGCGGTGCCGAGGACCCAGGCATCGAAGGGTTCTGCCTCGCCTAGGGACCAGCGAGGCCAAGCCAAGGCGGCCAGAAAGGCCCCGGCGAGGGCCAAGGAGGGCAGTTTGCCCAGCCAGCCATGCCATCGGGCGGGGACGGCCACATGGAGGCGCTTGAAGCCTCCTAAGAGCTCCTGGGCGGCCCCGTGGGGGCAGACCTGGTGGCAATAGGTCTGACGGCGGGCGGCCCAAGGGATGAGCAGGGCCACGGCGGCCAGGGCCAGCAGGGCGGGGGCGGTGCCCCAGGGCAGTCCGTGGCGGGCCCAGCCGGCGAAGAGGGAGAGCGAGAGAAGCTGGCCGAGCCACAAGCCGAGGCCGCCGACGAGAAGCAGCTGCCAGACCCGGCGGATCCACGGGCGCGCGTGCAACGACGTGAACGTCATCAGCAACGCGCCGAGGATGAAACAGCCGAGGGCGACGGACTTCCAGGACCGCGCGGCGGCCTCGCGCTCGCGCTTGCCGCCGTGCTGATCGTCGGCGAAGCGCGTCTGCAGTCCCTTGGCGAGCGCATAGCTCGTGAGCGTCGCGCCGGCGACCGTATCGAGCTCGGCCTTGCGGAAATCGAACTCCGCCCACTCGCGTACGTTCCACTGCGTCAGCTTCGAGAGGTAGGTACGGCCCTGCGGGTCAGGCTCTTCGTCCTGGATGCGGCTGACGTAATCGGAAGTGTCGTAGGTCGAGCGGAGCACGACCTTGCGGAGGCGGAGGGCGTCGGGCTCGACGGCGATGAGCGTCTCGCTCGGGCCCGCGTAGCCTTGGACTTCGTCGGCCGAGGGCGATGAGCGGACGACGTAGCCGAGGTGCGCGCGGTTAGCCCCGCGCACGAGGTTCCAGCCGAGGCGGGGGACGTTGGGCTCGAAGCCGGTCGCCTCCGGGAAGCCGGCCGTCCGGACTTCCTTCAGCGTGAGCGGGAGCGGGAAGCGCAGGGAGACGTAGTTCCCGGAGAGCCGCTGCTGGATCGATTCGGTGATCGCGTAGGCCGTGAGCGTCGAACCGGCGTAGCCGTCGAGCTTCGGCGCCGGCTGCGCCGCCGGCCGCCAGGATTTGAAGGAGTCGTCGAACGCGGTCGAGCGTCGCAACTGTTCGACGTGTTCCGGCGTGTCCTGGCTGGAGAGGATGCGGGTGCCGACGATCTGGTCGCGCAGGTCGAGGGCCACGAGCACGTTGCTCGGGCCGGCGTAACCGAGGATCGCGTCGGCGTCGGGCGAAGTGGTCAGCAGCCGTCCGAGGCGGTTGCCGGACTGGTCCTCGACGAGGAGCGTCTGGCTTGGGCCGGACTTCAGGCGGCGCGCCTCCGGGAAGAAGGCCTTGGCGTCGGCCAGGCCTAGGCGCGACAACGCCGACTCCGTGAGCGGGGTCGTGCGTTGCAGCAGCAGGGCGGCGAGCAGCAAAGCCCCGAGACGCCAGCCTCTGACCAGCCAGGCGCTGACGCGGGGCGGAACCATCACTTACTCCGCAAGGACGAGCTGGAAGGCGTCGGCATGGACGTTGCCCTTGGCGCCGTCAGCGGAAAGGACGAGGGTGTGGGTGCCGGCCGCGAAGGTGAACTTGCCGAGGACCGTGGGCTTCTCGATCACGCCGTTCTTCTGGTTCAGGCGGAGCGCGACCGGCTTCTCGCCGGCGCGGTTGATCGTCAGGAGGGCGTTGCCCGAGCGGTTCTCATGGCCTTCCCAGTAGCCGCGCAGCTCGTATTTGCCGGCGTCCTTCACTTCGAACGTGTAGGTCGCGCGGTTGCCGGCGCCGGCGGCGTAGTGATAGCCGGTGGCGAGGTGGGGGATGCCGCGTCCTTCGGTCCACTTGCCTTCATACTTCGCCTGGGCGTCGTCGACGACGATGCCGCCGAGCTTGGCGAGTTCCTTGACGTCGTCGGCGGAGAGCTTGGTGGGCGTGCCCTTGGTCAGGTCGAGGTTCATCCGGGCCGTCGGCAGTTCCTTGAAGTCGGCGATCGACGTGTCGAGGAAGAGCTCGGAGCGCAGGTCGCTGCGGCGCATGCGGCCGGGCTGTTCCATGAGCTTGATCAGGTCGGGCAGGTGCTTGGCGTAGACGCCGCGCGGGTCGGTGTTCTCGCGGACGGCGAGGTAGGCGGCCTTGCCGACGACTTCGCCCATCATGCCGATGGTGCGCATGACGCGGATCGTGCCGAGGGCCTCGTGCGTGACGGAGATGTGGCGGCCGGCGAAGAAGAGGTTGCTGATGTTCTTGGAGTAGAACAGGCGGTAGGGCAGGGGGTAGCCGTTACGACGGTCGACGGCGGCGATGTGCTTGCCGCTGGCGTCGACGTACCCGAAGGCCGCCCGGGAGATGAACGGGTTCTCGGGGAACTTCTTGGCGTACTGCTCCTTGGCGTAGTGAAGGTCGATGTCCCAGGTCGTGGGCACGCAGCCGTCCGGGAAGTCGGTGCGCTGGACGATGTTGTCCTTGTTCAGGATGATGTCGCCGTCGAAGAGGCGCGATTCGCGCGGGCCGCCGACATGCGAGGCCCACTTGAGCTCGGCGAGGGCGTATTTGTCCTTCTGCGGACCGTTCTTGAGGGCGGAGAAGGCCCCGTACATCGCGCGGAAGTTCCAGTCTCGGATGTATTCGAGGTCCTTGATCGGATCTTGGTCGAAGCCGGATTCCCAGAACCACTCGGCCTTCATGAAGGGCTTGTCGTTGATCTGGGATTTGGACTTCTGGAGCAGAGGGAAGTCGCCCATCTCGAGGGGCAGGGCCCACGGGGTGGCGGGCCAGGTCGAGGCCTGCGCTTCGTCCTGGTAGAACCACATGTTCGACATGCCCATGCGCTTGTTCGGCTCGGTGCGGAAAGTCGCGCCGGCATAGGCGCCCACCCAGCCGTGGCCGGTGGTGTCGGCCACGAACTTGGCGCGGAAGACCTTCTCGCGGCCGGTCTTGACGTCGATGGCCTTCACGGCGGCGATGCGGTTGCCATCCATGGTCACGCCGGTGGCGAAGTGGCCGAGGAAGAGGCTGATGTTCTTCTCCTTGCGGACGACCTGTTCCTTGAGTTCGTCGCCGAAGCTGTCGACGCGGCCCGGGCTGTCGGGGGAGCGATCGCCGATTTCTTCGATGATCTCGCCGAGGTGCGGGTACTTGCCGCGGGTGGTGCCACCCATCGCCCAGACGCCGATCTCGGAGCTGCCGTTGCCGCCGAGGACGAAGCGGTCCTGGATGAAAGCGACCTTGAGGGACTGACGGGAAGCGGAGAGAGCGGCGCCCATGCCGCCGTAGCCGCCGCCGACGACGACGAGGTCGAACTCACCCTGGTCTTCGGGGCCCTTGGGGCTGTTCCACTGCGCGCGGGCCGCGACGAGCGCGGCGCCTTCGGGCGGAACAAACGAGGCGTCCTTGCTGAAGAGGATGGCGTCGGCGCGGCCGGCGAAACCGGTGAGGTCATGCAGGGCGATCTTCACGTCGCCGGCGGGCAGGGTGACCTTGCCGCCTGCCTGCCAATGCCACTCGGCGCCCTTGGTGCCGAACTCGGCGGCGACGGGCTGGCCGTTGACGATCAGCTGGAAGCGACCGGGGGTGCCGGGGGCCTTCCAGTGGGCGACCCAATCCTTGGTGCGGACCCAGACGCGGTATTCGCCCGCGGCGGGGATGCGGACCGTGCCGGTCGCATCAGCGACGGGCTTGCCGAGCCCGTGGGCCAGGAGGTAAGGCGAACCGACGATATTGGTGAAAGCCGTGTCGAGCTTCCAGCCGCCCTGGGACACCAGAGATTCGGCTTCGATGAAGACCGTGTCGGCGGATTGCGCGCGGCCGGTGAGGGCGGCCAGCAGGGACAATCCGAGGAGGGAAAGTACGCGGGGGGACATGGGGTTATTAGATGCCAAGGGGCCGGGAGAGTTCCAGACAGAAAGAGGCAGGGGGAAGGGCCTTGCTGGGATAGGGCCAAGGCTAGGGCTGGGGCTAACTACTGTAAATCGGGAATCAGGTTCAGGTACAGGCTCCGGGCCTGATTCCCGAACCTGTGCCGTACCTGCAGCCGAGCCCTGTGACCCGAAATATTCCCAACCGCCATCCGCTTACCGCCATCCGCCGCCCCCATCTGACAGCCCTGACCCCGGCCCTAGCCCTCTCGCAGCCCAGTCTGCAGTGCTTCATTCAGCCCTCGATTCAGTCCTCGACTCAGTCCTCAATGCAGTCCTCCCCATGAGCCTCCGCCTCCTTGGTCTGCTTTGCGCCGCCTCCTCCCTCGCCGCCGATGTTCCCTCGGCCGGATTGCTGGTCGACCTGGATCCGGCGAAGGGCGTCGCGCTCGATGCGCAGGGTCGCGTGACCGCGTGGAAGAGCCAGGCCGGCCCCGTCGAGGCGCGCGAATTCGTCGGCCAGCCGAAGGGGCGCGC
>JBDKIN010000177.1:0-2854 GCA_039797095.1 Verrucomicrobiota bacterium | reverse complement strand
GAGACCAACCTCCTCAACCGTCAGCTCGACGCCGCCCAGTTCCTCGAGTCGCGCGGGATCGCGAACGTGAAGCTGCTTTGCGACCTGTTCCACATGAACATCGAGGAGGTCTCGAACGCCGCCACGCTCCGCGCCTGCGGACGCCACGTCGGTCACGTGCACTTCGCCGACAGCAACCGCCAGGCGATCGGATTCGGCCACACGGACGCCGTTTCGGCGATCGCCGCGCTCAAGGATATCGGCTTCGCGGGCTATCTCTCCGGCGAGATCCTCCCGCTGCCCGACTCCGAAGCCGCCGCCGCGCAGACGATCAAGGCCATCCGCACCCACTTATCCCGCTAAGACCATGCTCAAGCACCAGCTCATCCATCCGAAGATCTCCGAAGTGCTCGCCCGCGCGGGCCACCACTCCGTGATCCTGATCGCCGACGGCAACTACCCGGTCTGGGGCAAGAAGGGCCCGAACGCCGAGCTGGTCTCGCTCAATCTTTCGCCGGGCATCCCGACCGTCGCCCAAGTGCTGCGCGCGGTGCTCAGCGCCGTGCCGGTCGACGCCGTCAACACGATGGGCATCCCGCCCGACGACTCCTACGCGCAGAAGGGCGAGCCGCCCGTGTGGGCCGAGTTCCGCCAGGAAGTGAAGGCCGCCGGCCTGAAGCTCGAACTGCAGCCGGTCCTGAAGTGGGATTTCTACAAGGCCGTCGAATCCGCTGACCACATCCTCACCATCCAGACCGGCGACCAGGCCCTCTGGGGGAACGTGCTCCTCACCGTCGGCTGCCGTACTGCCTGAACTTTCGCCCCATGAAGACTCGCCCCCTCGGTAAGACCGGGATCGAACTCCCGATCCTCAGCTTCGGCGCCTCGTCGCTCGGCCAGGAATTCCGCAGCGTCGCCCTCGACGACGCGCTGAAGTCCGTCCAGGTCGCCCTCGACTGCGGCCTCAACTTCATCGACACGTCGCCCTTCTACGGCCGTGGCATGTCCGAAGTGCTCCTGGGCATCGCCCTCCGCGGCGTGCCGCGCGACAGCTATAAGCTCTGCACGAAGCTCGGCCGCTACGACCTCCAGCACTTCGACTTCAGCGCCAAGCGCGTCGCGGAGAGCATCGACGTCTCCCTCCACCGCCTCGGCACCGATCACCTCGACATCATCCTCTGCCACGACATCGAGTTCGTCCCGATGCAGCAGATCGTCGACGAGACGATCCCGGCCCTCCGCAAGGCGAAGCAGGCCGGCAAGGTGAAGGCCATCGGCTTCAGCGGCTATCCGCAGAAGATCTTCAAGTTCATCTGCGACCAGGCCGAGGTCGACTGCGTGCTCAGCTACAACCAGCACACGCTCCAGAACACCCGCTTCTCTGACGAGACGGTGCCTTACCTCAAGGCCAAGGGCATCGGCGTGATGAACGCCGGTCCGTTCAGCGCCCGCCTCCTCACCAACGCGCCGCTCCCGGCCTGGCTCAAGGAGCCCGAGGAAGTGAAGGCCGCCGCCCGCGCCGCCGCCGCGCATTGCGCCGCCAAGGGCAGCGACATCGCCAAGCTCGCCCTGCAGTTCTCGCTCCAGCATCCCGACATCACCACGACGGTTTCGGGCAGCGCCAATCCGACGAACATCCGCAACTGGGCCAAGTGGGCCGCGGAACCGATCGACCAGCAGCTCCTCTCCGAAGTCCAGGCGATCTTCGCCCCGGTCAAGAACCTCGGCCACCTCGAAGGCCTGAAGGAGAACAACTGAGCCGATGAAGGCCATCCGTCTCGACCAGCCCGGTCAGTTCGCCCGCATTGATATCCCGGAACCGCCCGCGCCCGCGGCGGGCGAAGCGGTCGTACGCGTGCACCGCATCGGCATCTGCGGCACCGACTACGGCGGCTACCTCGGCAAGATGCCGTTCTATTCCTATCCGCGTATTCCCGGCCATGAGCTCGGCGTCGAAGTGCTCGCGGTCGGTCCGGGCGTGACGAACGTGAAGCCGGGCGACCGCTGCTCCGTCGAGCCCTACATCAATTGCCAGACGTGCTACAGCTGCCGCCGCGGCTTCACCAACTGCTGCGAGAACCATAAGACCCTCGGCGTGATGTGCGACGGCGGCATGGCCGAGAAGTTCCTCCTGCCGGCCCGCAAGCTCCATATCTCCACGAAGCTTTCCTACGACCAGCTCGCGCTCGTCGAGACGCTCGCCATCGGCTGCCACGCCGTCGACCGCGCCGCCCCCAAGGCCGGCGAGACGGTCCTCGTGATCGGCGCCGGCCCCATCGGCCTCTCGGCCGTGGAGTTCGTCAAGGTGTCCGGCGCGAAGTGCGTGGTGATGGACATGAACGCCGACCGTCTGAAGTTCTGCACGGAAGTGATGAAGGTGGACGGCGTCATCCAGGCCAAGGGCGACGGCTCCGAGGTCACCGCGCTTGCGGCCCTGACCGACGGCCAGCTGGCCGACGTGGTCATCGACGCCACGGGCAGCAACAAGTCGATGGTCGCCTGCTTCGCTTACGCGGCCTTCGCCGCCCGCGTGGTCTACGTAGGCATCACGCAGCAGGACCTCACCTTCCCGCATGCGCCACACCTGCACCGCCGCGAGCTGACCCTCATGGCCAGCCGCAACGCCCGCTCGAAGGACTTCGCCCGTATCATCCAGCTGATCGAAGACGGGGTGATCGACACGAAGCCGTGGATCACCCACCACGCGAAGTTCGACGACCTCATCGCGACCTTCCCGACCTGGCTCAAGCCGGAGTCCGGCGTCATCAAGGCGATCGTCGACGTGGTCTGACGCCATGCGCCTCGACGCCCACCAGCACTTCTGGTCGTACGACGCGGCGCAATACCCGTGGATCCCGCCGGGCTCGCCCCTGCA
>JBDKIN010000176.1:0-2711 GCA_039797095.1 Verrucomicrobiota bacterium | reverse complement strand
CGAAATCGGCACCATCTCGCGCCAGTCGGTCTACAACGTCCTGAACGTCCTCACCGAGAAGGGCATCATCCGTCGCATCCAGCCCGCGCATTCGCCGGCCCTCTACGAAGACCGCGTCGGCGACAACCATCACCATCTCGTCTGCCGTACCTGCGGCAAGACCGAGGACGTCTGCTGCGCCGTCGGCGAAGCCCCTTGCCTGCACGCCCATGATCATCGCGGCTTCCGCATCGACGAAGCCGAAGTGATCTACTGGGGCACCTGCCCGGGCTGCCAGCAGAAGTCCCGCTCCTGATTTCCCTTTCCCCTCACCACCATGACACCAAGATACCAGACCCTGAAGCTGTTGGCGCTCGCCGCCCTCACGCTGACGTTCACCCCCGGCCAGGCGCTGGCCCAGGCCACCCCTTCCACTCCCAACAATAAACCCGACATGTCCGACATCTCCAAATGCCCCGTGATGGGCAACCCCGCCCCCGCTAATCGGCACACCGCCGCCGGCGCCATGACCAACCGTGACTGGTGGCCGAACCAGCTCAACCTGAGCATCCTGCACCAGAACAACGTGCGCGGTAACCCGATGGGCCCGGCGTTCAACTACGCCGAGGAGTTCAAGAAGCTCGACCTCGAAGCCCTGCGCAAGGACCTCAAGGCCCTGATGACCGACTCCCAGGAATGGTGGCCGGCCGACTACGGTCACTACGGCCCCTTCTTCATCCGCATGGCCTGGCACTCCGCCGGCACCTACCGCACGACCGACGGCCGCGGCGGCGCCGGTTACGGCACCCTGCGCTTCGCCCCGCTGAACAGCTGGCCGGACAACGCCAATCTCGACAAGGCCCGTCGCCTGCTCTGGCCGATCAAGCAGAAGTACGGCAGCAAGATCTCCTGGGCTGACCTCATGATCCTCACGGGCAATGTCGCCCTCGAAGACATGGGCTTCCCGACCTTCGGCTTCGCCGGCGGCCGCGCCGATGTCTGGGAAGCGCAGGAAGACATCTACTGGGGTCCCGAGACCGAATGGCTCGGCGACAAGCGCTACAAGGGCGACCGCGAACTCGAGAACCCGCTCGGCGCCGTCCAGATGGGCCTGATCTACGTCAACCCCGAAGGCCCCAACGGCAAGGCCGACCCGCTCGCCTCCGCCAAGGACATCCGCGAGACCTTCGCCCGCATGGCCATGAACGACGAAGAAACCGTCGCCCTCATCGCCGGTGGTCACTCCTTCGGCAAGGCCCACGGCGCGGCGACGCCCGTCGGCAACGTCGGTCCGGAACCCGAAGGCGCCCCGCTCGAGCAGATGGGCCTCGGCTGGAAGAACAAGTACGGCAAGGGCAACGGCGCGGACACGATCACCAGCGGCCTCGAAGGCGCCTGGACGAGCACCCCTGCCCGCTGGTCCTACCAATACCTGACCAACCTCTGGAACTACGAGTGGGTCCTCACCAAGAGCCCGGCCGGCGCCCAGCAGTGGACGCCCAAGGACGGCGCCGGCGCCGGCACCGTGCCCGACGCGCATGACAAGTCGAAGCGTCACGCTCCGATGATGTTCACCACCGACATCGCGCTGAAGATGGATCCGGCCTACGCCAAGATCACCAAGCGCTGGGCCGAGAACCCGAAGGAGTTCGAAGTAGCCTTCGCCAAGGCCTGGTACAAGCTCACCCACCGCGACATGGGTCCCTATGTCCGCGGCCTCGGACCGCTCGTGCCCCCGGCCCAGCTCTGGCAGGATCCGCTCCCGGCCGTCGACCACCCGTTGGTCGATGCCGCTGACGTGGATAGCCTCAAGCAGGCCGTGCTCGCCACGGGACTCTCGAACTCGCAGCTCGTCTCGGTCGCCTGGGCTTCCGCCTCGACCTTCCGTGGCAGCGACAAGCGTGGCGGCGCCAACGGCGCCCGCATCCGCCTCGCCCCGCAGAAGGACTGGGAAGTGAACAACCCGGCCGAACTCGCCAAGGTCCTCGCGGCGCTCGAAAAGGTGCAGGCCTCCTTCAACGCCTCCGCCAAGGGAGGCAAGAAGATCTCCATGGCCGACCTGATCGTCCTCGCCGGCAACGCCGGCGTCGAAGCCGCCGCCGCCAAGGCGGGCACGCCGGTCAAGGTGCCCTTCCACCCCGGCCGCACCGACGCCACCCAGGAGATGACCGACGTCGCCTCCGTGGGCGTGCTCGAGCCCAAGCATGACGGCTTCCGGAACTTCCTCGGCCGCAAGCTCGACCGTCCGGCGCCGGAGAACCTCGTCGACCGCGCCCAGCTCCTGACGCTCTCGGCGCCGGAGATGACGGTGCTCGTCGGCGGCATGCGCGCGCTCGACACCACCGTCGGCTTCCCCGGCCTCGGCGTGATGACCAAGCAGCCCGGTGCGCTGACCAACGACTTCTTCGTCAACCTCCTCGACCAGTCCGTGGTCTGGGAGAAGGCGAAGGTCTGCGAGCACTTCTTCGAAGGCCGCGACAGCAAGACCGGCCAGGTGAAGTGGACCGCCACCTCGGTGGACCTCGTCTTCGGCTCCAACTCGCAGCTCCGCGCCCTCGCGGAAGTCTACGCGAGCGCCGACGCCAAGGAGAAGTTCCTCCAGGACTTCGTCGCCGCCTGGACCAAGGTCATGGAGCTTGACCGCTTCGACCTCGCCAAGAAGTAAGCGATCCGTCCATCGCCTCCTCAAGGCCCGCCCTCACCGGCGGGCCTTTTTGTTGGCTTGGAAGGAT
>JBDKIN010000175.1:0-2965 GCA_039797095.1 Verrucomicrobiota bacterium | reverse complement strand
ACATCATCATGAAGCCGAGCCGCCTGCAGACCCTCCTCCTGATGATGCCGACCTGGGCCTTCGCCCATGCGGTGCTCATCTTCCGGGTGCTGCCGCTCGACCCGAAGGGCACCGCCCTGATCCCGACGGGCGCAGGCAGCTACGCGGTGTTGTATTTTAAGCTCCTCGTCGCCATCGCCATGCCCCTCCTCGCCTCGTTCGTCGCCGCCCGCCGCGCGACCGTCCTCGGCTGGAGCCTCCCCCCGGTCCTCGGCCTGCTCATCCACGTGCCTTTCGCCGGCGCCGGATTGGCGCTCTGGCTCGCCGCCACAGGCGACGACACCGAAGGCGAAGCCGCCACGCCGACCGCGATGGCGGGCCGGCTGGCGGTGCCCTTCGTCCTCGCCACCGCCGTGACCGCCGCGCTCACGGCAGGCATGCTGGCCCTCGCCGACATGAAGATGCTCCCGGCCGGGCTCGAACAGACCGGAGGCTACTTCGGTTGGGCGCTCTTCTGCGGATTGCCTTTCGCGATCGGCGTGACCACCGGCGTGAAGGTGCGCCGGGCGGGCGGCAGCTTCGGCCAGGCCCATGCCGCGGCCTTCACTCTGCTGGGCGCGATCCTGCTGATCCTCTGCGGCTGCGCGATGGAAGGCATCATCTGCGTCTTCATGGCCGCGCCCTTCGGCGCCGGCATCACCTTCGTCGGCGCGAGCCTCGGCCATCTGCTCGCCAAGCAACGCATCGCCGACGGCCGGCTGCAGTCCGCCGCCTGGCTGAGCATCGTCGCGATGGTCGCGCTCGAAGGCTGGAATCCGCCGGCCCCGCTGGAGGATACGACCTCGAGCGAGATCGTGATCGAAGCCCCCGCCGAGCGCGTCTGGGCGCAGCTGCATGACATCCGTGACCTGCCCCCGACGGAGAATCTCCTGTTCCAGTTCGGCGTGGCCCACCCCATGGGCACCGCGACCGACGGCGAAGGCGTCGGCGCCGCGCGTCTCTGTAAGCTCAGCACGGGCGACATGCCCGAGGTCGTCACGGTCTGGAAGCCCGGGCAGGAACTCCGTTTCAAGGTGCTCTCCACGCCGCCTTCGATGCGCGAGCTGGGCTTCTTCGGGAAGACCATCGACTCGGCCCACCTCCATAGCGCCTATGCTAGCCTGGACGGCGGCTTCAAGCTCGAGCCCCTGCCCGACGGCCGGACCCGGCTCATCGGGGAAAGCCATTACCTTCTTAATCTCTCCCCGGCGTCCTATTGGAACCTCTGGACCAAGGAAATCGTCCGCATGGTCCAGGGCCGCGTGCTGGAGCACGTCAAGCAACAGGCCGAAAGGAACCCGCAGGCCTGAACCCTCGGCAACTTCGCCTTCTCCCCGGAGTTATATCTGGTATCCTCTCCCATGAACATGAACCGACTTTACGCGATCATCGCCCTGTGCGCCCTCGGCTATGGCGCCTATGCCGCCTACCAGTGGACTCAAGGCGACGAAGGCCAGGTGGTCAAGAGCACCGCCAAGCGCACCAGCTCCCCGGTGTCCAAACTCACGACCGAGACCGGCAAGCCCCGCGCCGTCAAGGCGCTCAATCTCAGCCGTAAGGACGACGTCGGCACCGAAGTCGAAGAGAAGGACCTCGTGAAGCAGTCCAAACCCGTGGCCGAACTCGACGCGAAGTTCGCCACCTGGCGCGACGACGGCCGTAAGGCCGTGGACGACATGTTCGGCGGCGACCGCCAGAAGATCAGCGACGCCTTCCGCGCGGCGATGGCCAACGAAGATTTCCGCAACAACTTCGGCCGCATGCGCGAGTTGGAGACCCAGTACCGCTCGGCCAGCGACGACCAGAAGCAGGCCATCATGGACGAACTCTCGACGATCCGCAGCCGCGGCCTCGGCATGCTCAAGCAGGCCGCCGCCGGTACGCCCGCCGCCAGCCAGCCGACGGTCACGATCACCGGCCCCGGTGTCGTGCGGGACGCCAACGGCCCCGCCCCGTCCTCCGCCCCCGCGGCTCCGGCCCCCGAACCGGCCGCTCCTCCGGTCTTCCAGTAAGACCTCGGCCGGACCGTCGCCGGACGCCCTTCCATGTTCGCTCACCTCGTCCGCCGTCCGCTCCTGAGCGGCATCGTCGCGCTGGCGGCGGTCGGGATCGCCCTGAGCTGGTGGCTTTCCGGGTCGGACGAAAAACCCGCCGCGCCGGCCCGTGCCCGGGTGGTCCGTGAAACGGAGGGCAAGAAATCTTCCAAGACCTCCGTCGGGGCGCCGCGGAGCGCCCGCTCGCTCGGACTGGACGCCCAGGAAGACATCTCCGTCGACAGCCGCCCGCCGGACGCTCGCCGCGAGAATATCATCCGCGAAGGAATCGGCACGATCCAGGAACTTAAGTTCATGCACCCGCAGGTCTTCGATGGCGCCGCCAAGCGCTGGGGCGAGCATCCGAAGACGAAGGCCCTCGTCGCAGAATGGAAGGAGATCGAAGCCGGCTGGAAGACGCAGGATGAGGCCGCGAAGGCGGCGCAGCTGCCGCGCATGCAGGTGATGTGGAACGAAGCGATGGGCCTGCTCCGCGCCGAGGTCGAGCAGTCGGCGAGCGAAGCGGGCGTCAAGTGACCGCGAGCCGGAGCAGCTCCGCGCGGAATTCCGTCAGCACCGCCTGCGTCCGCGCGAACCCCGCGTGGCGCTCGCCCGTGGCTTCGTCCATATACAGGTCGCGGCGCACTTCGACCATCACCGACCAAAGACGCGGGTCGCGGCCGAAGCAGGCGTTCGGGACCATCGCCCCGCTGAACGGGACGTCGACGCCGACGCCGTACCCGTGCACGCGGAAGAAATCGACGGCGAGATCGCGCAAGGCCGGCGGCGTGTGGCCTGGTTGCGTGCCGATCCCGATCTCGGGCGACGGGCCGAAGGCGAGCTGCGTGGGCAGCGGGCCCGTCGGATAGGAATGCGCGTCGAGGATGACGCAGCGATCGAAGCGGGCCAGGCGG
>JBDKIN010000174.1:0-2889 GCA_039797095.1 Verrucomicrobiota bacterium | reverse complement strand
GACGAGTTCGAGTTCGGTCCATTCCTGGGCGGCGGCGCGCCAGCCGCTGAGGCGGCCTTGGAAGTCGCCGTAGGCCTTGGCAGCGGTGATGGTCGTTTCGCCGATGAAGCGGCGCAGGGTGGGGAGATGCTGGTGGGACACGTTGTCCGCGTCGATCAGCACGCCGATGCGCTGGTTGGGCTGGGCCTTGGCGGCTTCGGGCGTGGAGGTGGAGGCGGCGTCAGCCTGACGCTTGGCCGGCTTGGTGGCGCGGCGTCCGGCGGGCTTGGCGGCTCGGCGGGCGGGCGCGGTCTTCTTGGCTTTGGGTCGGGTCACGGGAAAGGTTCGCACTATCCCTGCGGACGAAGCCTTGGTTCTACAATGCGAATCCGCCGGGCCGTCTTGGCGCCACTGTCATATTTTTTTGTTGGAACTTCATGGTTTTACGGATGTTAAACCAAACGTGCCGTCACGGTCGTCATCCATCTTTGGTCTGGTCGCAGTCCTGTGCCTCGGCACGGCCGGCCTTTTCTCCGCCGAACCCGTCTGGGTCGCCAAGCCGGGCCCATGGGGCGACCTGCAGGTGCGGACCGTGTATCTCGAGCCGCCGGAGAACATCCTCGCCGTCGTCGCGAAGCCTTCCTCGGTGACCCGTTGGACCTTCGAGCAGACCACCGAGAAAGGCGTCCGGGCGACCATGGAGAAGGCAGGGCTCCCCTCCGCGCTCGTCGACCGTCTGCTGGGTCCGACCCAGGTGGTCGCCAGCGGCAACAACGTGGTCGTGCTGCCTAAGGTCGAGGACCTTGTCGCGATGACCGAAGCCTCCCGGTCGGCCCTCTACGCCGAACTCGCGAAGTCGTCCGCGAACGAGTATCAGCGTGACCCCGTCTTCATCCACGGCGGCGACATCGATGACTGGCTGGCCGAGACCGAGATCACCAAGCCGCAGCAGGAACTGATGCGCAAGCTGCTCTGGCGACGGGGCTCGGCCCTGGTCTTCAGCGACATCCAGGCCCTCCTGACGTTGGCCCAGGGTTCGGAGGAGGTCACCGCCGTCTTCCGGACGATCACGCGCGTCCGCAGCCTGCTGGTCGAGCTCAAGCTGCCGCTCAAGTCGGGCCGGGCGACGTTCATCGATTACTGGAGCGCCGGCAGCCTCAACGCCGAACGCACGCCTTTCCTCGTGGCGATCACCCGCCGCCGCGCCCCGCAGGACGTCGACGTCACCCAGTTCCTGCCCACCCTTGCCCGCCGCCGCGTCTACACTTTCCCGACCGCCGCCATGGGCTTGAAGGGCCGGCTGCCGGACTGCCACTGGACCTCGTTGAACTTCTTCGAGGAAGAAGCCAAGGACCTCTACCTGGACAGCGCCAAGGCGTCGGAGCATCTGCTGGCCGATTACGTCGCCGTCGATCCGCCTTACAAGTTCGGCGACATCCTGTGCTTCCTTGATGACGGCGAAGGGTTGCACACCTGCGTGCATGTGGCGGACGACATCGTCCTGACGAAGAACGGCGAGAGTATCCTGGCGCCTTGGACGTTCATGTCGCTGAAGGACGTCGATGACGTCTACCGTCGCTCGGCCGACACCCGCGTCCAGGGGTATCGCCTCAAGGGTCACTGAGGTCGCCCCGTCGCGTCGCTGTCCCCGGCGGGAATCGAACCCACATCCTCGGTTTAGGAAACCAATGTTCTATCCGTTGAACTACGGGAACGCGGTACTGAGTTAGCCTGCTCCCGGGCAGGCGGGCAAGCCCGCATCGGCAGGCTGGCTTGACTCCCATCGGTTTCGGCCAAGTTCTTGTGCATGGGTATTCCTCTTTCCGTCCTGGCCGAAGCTCCCTTGGTGATTCCGGCGTGGGCCTGGGTGGCTTTCCTTGGCTTCGTCGCCAGCATGCTGGCCCTTGACCTGGGGGTCTTCAACAAGACCGACCACAAGCCTTCCTTCAAGGAGGCCGTCGCTTGGTGCGTCGTCTGGGTCTCGCTCGCGGTCGCCTTCGGGTTCCTGCTGTCCGCCTGGCGCGGACCGGAGGACGCGCAGCTGTTCGCCGCGGGGTACGTCCTGGAACTCGCCCTCTCGGTCGACAACCTGTTCATCTTCATCCTCGTCTTCGCCCACTTCAAGATCCCGGACCACCTCCAGCATCGCGTCTTGTTCTGGGGCATCATCGGCGCCGTCGCCATGCGCGCGCTTTTCATCATCGCGGGCGTCGCGGCCGTCGAGAGCTTCACCTGGCTGCTCCCGATCTTCGGGGCGTTCCTCCTGTTCACCGGCGTCAAGCTGGCGCTGTCCCGGGACGAGCACGAAGGCAAGGGCATGGACGAGAACCTCTTCGTGAAGGTCGCCCGCAAGTTCTTCCCCCTTACGCCGCACCTGCACGGCAATAAGTTCTGGGTCAAGGAAGACGGCGTACGCCGCTTCACGCCGCTCTTCCTGGTGCTCATTGTCGTCGAAGGGACGGACCTCATCTTCGCGATCGATTCCATCCCCGCCGTCCTCGGCATCCTGCCGCCGGACCTCCCGATCGAGGAGAAGCGCTTCGTCGCCTTCACCTCGAACATCTTCGCGATCATGGGGCTGCGCTCCATGTATTTCGCCCTCGCCGGCTTCATGCAGTATTTCCGCTTCCTCAAGCCTGCGCTCGCCTTCGTCCTCGTCTTCATCGGCCTCAAGATGATCCTGCCGTGGGCGGCTTCGCTGGGTCAGCCGGCAGGTCAGTTCGCCTCCTGGATGCCGGTGCGCTTCGTGGACCACGGACGCGTCCATTTCCCCACCGAGCTGTCGCTCTCGGTCATCGGTCTCACCTTGGCCTTGGCCATCGCGTTCTCCGTGGCCTTCCCGAAGAAGAAATAGCCTCGGTTTGGTATTTCCTCCTCGCCCCCCGTTCGCCACGCTGGGGGCGTGTTCCG
>JBDKIN010000173.1:0-3777 GCA_039797095.1 Verrucomicrobiota bacterium | reverse complement strand
CATCAAGGTGTCAATCGGCGCGGCCTTGTCGGCGGCGGCGGACTTCAAGAACGCTCCGACGTCGGCACGGATGATGTCCCGGATCGGCGTCGTGACCGAAGGATCGCCCTCGATGGCGGCGGCGAGGGTGGCCGAACCTAGCTGACGGACGGGACGGGCGGTCACCTTGGCGAGCGCCTTGGGATAGGCGTTGGAGGCGCAGGTGCCCACGGTGGCGAGCACGGCCACGCCGCCCAGCGCACCAACGGTGGTCTCGGCCAGGCCTTGCGCGCCGGCTTCGACGACCCCGACCACGATGACCGGCAATCCCCATGCCTTCACGGCGGTCCGGATGTCCTCCAGCCCGTAAGCGGTGGCGGTGTTGCAGGCGATGACGATGGCCTTCACCGGCGGCTTCTGACCTTGGGCATAGCGTCGGCCGAGCAGGAACAGGACATCCCGCAGGATGAGCTCGCGGAGGAAATCCGTGCGACCGACGGCGGAGTAATTCCCGTAAGGCATGTTGGCCTGGTCTCCGAAATAGACGAAACGCTCGCCGGCGAAATCCGGCACGCCGTCCGCGCCTTCTTTGCCGGTGCGATTGTCGTGACGGTCGTGGGCCTTGAGGGCCTCGAGGACCGTCAAGCCGCCCACGCCAGAGTCGAAAACGCCGATCGGCAGGTCGCGGAGGTCGCCGCAGTAATCCGCCGCGACGAAGCTGGCCGGGACATCGCCCTGTGAATGCGCTTCCGCATGGCCGATCGCGACGGCGAGAGGGTCGTCCGTCGCGCGCAAGACGACCGTGAAGACACAGAGCAGCGCGAGACGGAGAAAGGCAGCCATGATCAGGTGCGGTCGGTCCGGTAGACGCGCTGGACGCGCTGCGTGAGCGTGCACAGGGCCTCCCATGGGATGCAGTCAGACCAGGCGCAGAACTCCGCGACCGTGATACGGTCGCCGCCCTGTGCGCCGAGGATCGTGACGACATCGCCCACGGCCACGGCCGGGACATCGGTGACGTCGACGATGGTCTGGTCCATGGTCACGCGTCCCAGGATCGGGCAACGGATCCCACGGACGAGGAAGTGGCCGCGGTTGCTGGCGGCGGTGGGCACGCCGTCGCCGTAACCGACCGCGACGATGGCCACGCGGCTCGGGCGAGCGAGGAGCTTGGTGCGATTATAACTGACGGCCGTACCGGCGGGCAGGTCCTTGACCAAGACCACACGGGCGTGGAAGGAAAGCACCGGCTCCGGACGGAGGCTGGCCAGGAAGGAGCCAGCCGAGGGTGGCAGGCCGTATTGCATCAGTCCGACCCGCACGGCATTGAACGGAGCAGAAGCGGAGAAACTTTCGAGGCCGGCGCTGTTGTCGGCATGGATCAGCAGGCCGGCGCGGACCGAAGCAGGAATCGTCTCCAGCAGACGGAGGAACGTCGCGCGCTGCGCGGCGGTGAAGGCCTGGTCGTGGTCGGCGTCGGAGAAATGCGTGTAGACCCCGCGCCACTCGAGGCCGGGTTCGGCGAGCACGAAGGCGAAGAGTTCCGCAGCCTGCTCATGCCAGACGCCCGCGCGGCCCATGCCGGTATCGACCTTCACGTGGACCTTCGCGCGACGGTCGCGGCCGCGGACGAGCGCGGCGAGCGCCTGCGCTTCCGCGAGGGAGTTCAAGGTGATGTCGAGTCCCAGCGCGACGGCGCGCGCGAGTTCGGTCGGCAAGGTCGGGCTGAGCAGGAGGATATCCGCGTCATGTCCGATCTCGCGCAGGATCGCGGCCTCGGCGACGTTGGCCACCGCGAAGCAGTCGACACCGGCCTGCAGGAGGCGCGTGGCGACCTCCGGCATGCCGTGGCCGTAGGCGTTGGCCTTCACGACCGCGACGTAACGCACATGCGGCGGCAAGGCCTGCTTGATCCGGCCGACATTGCGGTCGATGGCGGGGAGGTCGATCTCGACCCAGGCGCGGGCGGCGGTCGTGCTCATGCGTCGGCGCGGTGGCGCTCACCGGACCAGGTCGCGAAATCCTGGGCGACGTTCAGGGCGTCCGGGCGGGCTTCCTCGCGGAGGAAACCCGGCTGGGCCAGCAAAGCCGGCAAGGCGGACCAAGGCGGCGGGACGGGGACATGCGCAGGCAAGGCGGTGACGGCGACTTCACCGCAGGCGAACAGACGACGGCCGGCGGAGTTCAGCTCCGCGGCTTCGGCTTCGAAAGGCGCGCCGAGCGACCCATCGGCGGCGACCTCGAGGGCATGCCAGCGCTTCAGCCGCGATTCGACGGCCACGAGGAACGGACCTTTTTCGCCGGCGACGAGCGCGGAGCGCGCCAGCGCGGAGAGGGACTCCCAGACGAAGATCGGACGCGGTTCGAGCGCCGACCAAGCACGGACGGCGAGCGCGGCGATGCGGATGCCGAGCACCGAACCTGGACCGACACAGAGCGCGAAGGAGCGGATGTCCGCCAGCGACAGCTTCGCGTCCGCCAGCGCGGCTTCGACGCAACCGAAGAGACCTTCCAAGGCGCCGTCAGGCGAGATGCCCTGCCCTACCCAGCGACCGCCCGCGAGAACTCCCACCCGGACTCCGGCGCGGGCGGAGCCGTCGAGGACGAGGCAGGGTTCAGGCGCGCTCATGGCCTCAGCCTGGCGGCCAATGGAGGGCGCGTCCACCCAGCAGATGCACGTGCAGGTGCGGTACCGACTCACCGCCGTCCGGACCATTGTTGATCACGATACGGAAGCCGTTCGCCAGACCGAGCTGACGGGACAGTTGGCCAGCCACGAGGAGCAGGTGACCGAGGGTCGCCTGGTCTTCCGCGGTGGCGGCGGCGACACGCGGGATAGCCTTGCGGGGCACGACCAGCACATGGGTCGGCGCCTTCGGGTCGATGTCATGGAAAGCCACGCAGACCGCATCCTCGTGGATGAGCTTCGCGGGGATCTCCTGGTCGGCGATCTTCTGGAACAGCGTCTTCGGGGCGCTCATGGGAAATCAGAGGACGACGACCGTCACGCGGCGACGGCCGGCCTGACGGGCGACCAGGCCCTGCACGGTGTCGACGGCTTCGTCGTAGGCCGCGCGCCAGCGCGTCGAACGGGCGCGGGTGCCGGCGAGATACTGGTCCTGCAGGCCGACGACCCAGAAGAGCACGTCGGCGGATTCACCGGTCGTGGCGAGGGCGGCGGCGACGCGTTCGCCGGCCCAGAGGGCGTCGAACGGTTCGGCGCGATGGTCGAGCACGGCGACGGACGGCGTCGCGCGGTCCGGCGAAAGCAGGCGGAAGATCTGGGCGGCCGCGGCGGCGAGATCGGAAGCGTTGAGACGAGGGTCGGTCTCGTCATCGGCCTCGAAGACGCGGAGCACGGCGTCGACGTCGGTGCGCAGCTGGGGAGCGGTGCCCACCATCGAAGCCAGCAGCGCGTTGAGCGTGCGGAGGCGGATGGACTTAGGCAGCGCGGCGGTCACTTCGCCTTTCCTCCCTTGCGGAGCTGGTCGATGGCCTTGGCGAGTTCGTCGATGTCGCGGAACTCACGGTAGACGCTGGCGAAACGGACGTAGGCGATCTGGTCGACGGCCTGAAGCCGGGCCATGATCTCCTCGCCGATGGCGCTGGAGGGGACCTCGTCGCCGAACTTGGCCTGAAGGTTCTCGACGATCTCCGAGATCATCAGGTTGATGCGCTCGAGCTCGATCGGACGCTTGTCGGTGGCCTTGCGGACGCCCGAGGCGATCTTACCGATGTCGAACTCCTCACGGGCGCCGTTGCGCTTCACGACGACCATGCCTTCGCGGACGATCTCCT
>JBDKIN010000172.1:0-8388 GCA_039797095.1 Verrucomicrobiota bacterium | reverse complement strand
TCCCTCTGGAAGTGGGCCGGAAAATGGACGCCGCACACGGTATCGAACCTGACGGCGCACCTCGACGTGTTGCCGACGCTCTGCGACCTCGCTGGCGCGACCATCCCGCCTCCGCTCAGTGCGAAACTCGAAGGCTTCACGCTCCGACCGCTGCTCGAATCCACGGAGCCGATGCCGTGGAACGATGACCGCCTTCTTTTCCATCATGTCGGCCGCTGGCCCAGCGGCCTGGCGGCCGCGCACAAATACGCGATGGCCTCCGTGCAGACGGGCGACCTTCTCCTCGTGCGCAGCCGTCCGTGCGATGACCCTGCCTGCAAGCAATACTCCAGCCAGTGCACCACCCTGCGGTCCGTCGAAGCGGGCGCCACCGCGGCGACTTACACCAAAGCCGACGCCCAGTTCCACTGGGGCGTCACGCCGCCCGGACGCTGGTCGCTGTTCGACCTGAAAAAAGACCCGGCCTGCCGGAAAGACCTGGCGGCCGAACGGCCGGAGCTGACCGCCAAGCTCGCCGCGTCTTACGATCAGTGGTGGGAGTCGCTCTACCCCACGATGATCCGACTCGGCGGCGACCAAGGCGAGCCCGAGCCGCTCAGCAAAGGCCGCGTCAAAAAGCAGAAGTGAATCCTCGGACCAGACCATGAGACCCCTCCTCACCCTCCTCGCGGCCCTGCTGCTCGCCCCGCTGGTCGCCTGGCCGGCGGCCGACGCGTCGCCGAAGCGCACGAAGCCCAACATCGTCTTCATCTACGCCGATGACTGGGGCTGGGGAGACCTCTCCTGCCACGGTAACACGTGGCTGAAGACCCCGCGCCTCGACAAGCTGGCCAGCGAAGGCATCGACTTCCAGCAATTCAACGTCCTGAGCCCGGTGTGTTCACCCAGCCGCGCGGCGGCCATGACGGGGCGTTTCCCCGGTCGCTTCGGCATCAACACGGTCTTCGGCGTCAGCAAACCGCCGGAGATGCCCGACTGGCTGGACCCCCGGGCGCCCACGATCGCCCGCCTGCTCAAGACTGCGGGGTATCGCACCGGACACTTCGGCAAATGGCATCTGGGCGAAGGCAAACCGACCATGGCGGACTATGGTTTCGATGACTCCGCGGTCTATCACGGACCTGGTCCGAAAGTCGGGCCCTACGGCAACGATATCCCGAACCAGGCGATCAAGTTCATCGAGGCGAACAAAGACCGCCCGTTCTATGTCAACGTGTGGCTGCACGAAAGCCACCTGGCCCACAGCCCCTCGGCCAAGGCCATGGCGCAGTGGAAACACCTCGACCCACGGCAGCAGGTCTACGCCGCGGTCATCACCGATGGCGACGATAAGGTCGGCCTGATCCTCGATGCGCTGGAGCGGTGCGGCATCGCCCAGGATACTTTGGTGGTTTTTTCCAGCGATAACGGCCCGGCGAAACCCAAAGCGAACGACCAAGGCGTCCCTGGAAAATATCGCGGCCACTACAACGTCGGCGAAACCGGCGGACTGCGCGGCCAGAAAACCAGCCTCTTCGAAGGCGGCGTCCGTGTGCCGTTCATCGTGCGCTGGCCCGGCCGTGCGCCGGCCGGCCTGAAAAACGACGCCACGGTGCTGACGGCGGTGGACCTGCTCCCGACCTTCTGCGCCGTCGCCGGAATCAACCCGCCTGATCAAACCGACGGCGAAAACCTGCTGCCGGCCCTCAAGGGCGAAGCGGCCCGGCGCACGCGGCCCATCTTCTGGCGCATCAGCGGCAATCGGAGAGAAGCGGACTACTGGCCTGACCTCGCGGTGCGCGAGGGGGATTGGAAACTGGTCACTACCTTCGACGGAAAGCGCTCCGAACTCTATGACCTGCCGGCAAATCGCGCCGAAGATGTGACCAAAAATCAGGCAAAGGAACAGCCCGAGGTCGTCGCCCGCCTGACCCAGCTTGCGCTGCAGTGGAACGCGACGCTGCCCACCAAGGCAGACCCGGCCTGTTCGGCGACACCGCGCTAAGCCAGACGGAAGGAAAAGCAGGCTGGAGCGGTGCGACGTCCGGTGATTGACTGCGCCTAATGCTAGACTGGATCCATGGCCATACCTTGTTGCCCGCCGACGGGTGGATCCTGCTGCTCGCTCTCTTCGGAGCCCTGTGCATCGGGCTCTCCAAGTCCGGCCTCGCCGGCACGGCGACGCTCAACGTCGTCATCATGGCCAAGATCTTCGACGCCAAGCCGTCGGTGGGGATCGTCCTGCCGATGCTCATCGTCGCCGACCTGATGGGCTACCTCATCAACCGCCAAGGCGGCAGCTGGCGGCAGATCGTGCCGATGATCCCTGCGGCCGTCGTCGGCGTCTTCGCGGGCTGGTTCCTGCTCGACCGGGTCGACAACGGCTCCGCCCGCATCGTCATCGGCGTCCTCATCCTCGCCCTCCTCGCCTTCAACGTCGTCCTGCACCATCGGCGCGAGCAGCTCCTCGCCCTCACCCGGCACCGTACCTTTACCTGGGGCATGGGCGGTATCGCCGGCGTCGCTACGATGCTCGCCAACGCGGCCGGCCCGGTGATGACGGTCTACCTGCTCGCCCAGCGCCTGGAGAAAAAGGAGCACCTCGGGGTGTTCTGCCGCTTCTTCCTTTTCATCAACCTCTTCAAACTGCCCTTCAGCGGCAACCTGGGCTTGGTCACCGGGCCGTCCCTGATGACGAACCTCGTACTCTTGCCCGGCGTCGTCGCCGGCGTTGTCCTGGGCTGGCAGATCCTGAAGCGCATCAAGCAGAACGCCTTTGAGTCCGTCTTGGCTTGGCTGACCGCCTTTGCCGCCGTCTGGCTCATCGTCGGTTGACCGCTTGACTCCGCTCGGCGGGAAAGCGGAAATAAGGGTCTTATGAAGACTTCCTGCCTGTTGTTGCTCCCCCTTCTCGGCGTCGTCGGCTGCCAGAACCTGAGCGTCGACGATGTGGCTAAACCGATCGTCGAGATCCCCGCCCAGCGTAACCTCGCCGTCGGCGCGACGCCCGAAAGCGTCACCAAGGGCTTTGCCGGAAAGTATTTCGTGACGCTGATGGGCGCCTCCCGCAAGGCCGGCGATGGCGACGGCAAGATCGTGAAGGTCGACGGCGACAAAGTCACCGTGCTGACCGAAGGCCTCGACGACCCGAAGGGCATCGTCTTCGTCGCGAACCGCCTCATCACCGCCGACTTCGACAAGGTCTGGTCCATCGACGCCAAGGGCAACAAGACCCTGCTGGCCGGACCCGCCGCCTTCCCGACGCCGCCCACCTTCCTCAACGACGTCGTCGTGTCGCCCGACAAGAAGAGCGTCCTCATCACCGACATGGGTGCGGTCACCAAGATGCGCGGCACCGACGGCAAGCTCTTCGCGATCGACAGCCCGGAACACAAGGCCATCCCGGTCATCGCCCGCGTCTTCCGGGTCACGCTCGAAGGCAAGGTCACCGAAGCGATCGCCCCGACCCCGAAGATGCTCAACCCGAACGGCATCGACGTGCTGGCCAACGGCCGCATCCGCGTCGCCGAGTTCTTCACCGGCGACGTGCTCGAATACAACAAAGGCAGGTGGAAGACCCTCGCCAAGGGCCACCGCTCCGGCGACGGCCTCGTCCATGACTCCAAGGGTCGCTTCTACGTCTCCGAAGTCATGACCGGCCGCGTCACCCGCTACGAAGCCGACGGCTCCGCGCCCAAGGAATTCGGACAGGGCCTCAAGGCCGCCGCCGACCACTACCTCGACGAAAAGGCGGGCGTCCTGATCGTCCCGGACAGCAAGGCGGGCGAGCTGGTCTTCCTCGCGCTCTAAGGGGGAGCCAGGGCAAGGGGGCGGGCTGGAAAACAGCCCCGATCATTATTGAACGAAAAAGGCGGGACTGATTCGTCTCGATGGTCTGGCTTTTGTGCGTCGGTCACATCAATCTTGCGCCACCCCATGAAACCCCTGCTCTCCCTCCTCGCCCTCGCGCTCGCCCTGCCCGTCTTCGCCCAGGACGGCTTCACGCCGCTCTTCAACGGCAAGGACCTCTCGGGCTGGGACGGTGAACCAGGCCTCTGGACCGTCGAGGACGGCGTGATCGTCGGCACGAGCGAAGTCGGCAAGCCGAAGACGAACTCGTTCCTGATCTGGAACGGCAAGGTCAAGGACTTCGAACTGCGCGCCACGGTCAAGGTCGTAGGCGACAACAACTCGGGCGTACAGTATCGCAGCCGCCGCCTGCCCGAAGTGACGCCCTGGACCATCCTCGGCTACCAGTGCGACGTCCACCCGACCGACGTCCATACGGCGATGACCTACGAAGAACGCGGCCGCGGCATCTTCGGCTACAACGGCGTCGACGTGGTGATGGACCCGACGGGCCAGCGCTGGCAGGTCGGCGAACGCCCGCGCGTGCAGGCCGACATCTCCCAGTACAACGAGTTCACGGTCATCGCCCGCGGCAACCGCCTCGAGCACAAGGTCAACGGCCAGACGACCTCGGTCTTCATCGACCACGACGAGAAGGGCCGCGCCCTCGAAGGCCTCATCGCCATCCAGCTCCACGCCGGCAACCCGCACAAGACCTACGTCAAGCAGGTGCTCCTCAAGGTCCTCGAAGACGGAACCGTCCTGCCCTTCGACCAAGCCACGCTGCCTGCCGGCGCGAAGAAGATCGACAAGCCCAAGGTCGTCAGCGCCCAAGGCAAGAACCCGCCTGCCAAGAAAGCTCCGGCCAAGAAGTAAGCCCATGCGCGCTTTCCTGCTTCTGCTCTCAGCCTGCTTCGCCGCGCAGCTCCTAGCGGCGCGGCCGAACATCCTCCACATCCACGCCGACGACCATCGGGCCGACGGCTTGGGTGCGCTCGGCGCACCCGGTCTCATCACCCCGAACCTCGACGCGCTCGTCGCCCGCGGCCTGACGTTCACCCGTGCCTACACGCAAGGTTCGATGATCGGCGCGGTCTGCACCCCGAGCCGCACGATGATGCTGACCGGACGCTCCTGGCAGCGCATCCCGGGCGCCAAGGCGGCCCGGCCTGAGGCCGACAACCCTGCCACCTTCCTGCCCGCCGTGCTCGCCTCGGCCGGCTACCGCACCTGGCACATGGGCAAAGGGGGCAACGCCTTCACCGCAGGAGTGAACGCCTTTCAGACGAACATCATCGATGATGCCAAGAAAGAGGGCGACCCCGCCACGGATCGCGCCCACGCGAGCGCGCGCCTCGCCGACCGCACGATCGGCTTCCTGAAGGAGCATGCCGCCCGCAAGGACGCCGCACCTTTCTACGCCTACCTCGCCCCGCCCGTCCCGCACGACCCGCGCTCGGCTGAACCCCGCTTCCACGCGATGTATGACCCCGCACGCATCGCGTTGTCCCCTGCGTTCAGTCCGCAGCACCCTTGGAACAACGGCGAGATGACCGTACGTGACGAGCGCCTCGCCCCATGGCCACGCACGGAAAAAGACACCCGACAACAGACCGCGGATTACTACGCCTGCGTGACCGGACTGGACCACCATATCGGCCGGATCTTCGCCGCCCTCAAGGAAACCGGCCAATGGGAGAACACCGTCATCGTCTTCTCCGGCGACAACGGCCTCTCGCTCGGGGAGCACGGGCTCTTCGGCAAGCAGAACCTCTACGAGTTCGGCGGCATGCATGTCCCGCTGGTCATCGCCGGACCCGGCATCCCTCACGGACGCACCGACGCGTTCGCTTATCTCATGGACCTCTTCCCGACCTTCGTCTCGCTGGCCGGCGCCCGGTCGCCCGACGGCGTCGATGGTCTCGACCTGACGCCGGTGCTCCGCGGCGAAAAGCCGACGGTCCGCGACGGGGCTTATCTGGCCTACCGTGACTGCATGCGCTCCTTCAGCGACGGACGCTGGAAGCTGATCCGCTACCCGCTCGTCGACCGTACCCAGCTCTTCGACCTGGAGAAGGATCCGCGCGAACTGACCAACCTTGCCGAACTCCCGGCCCACGCCGAAACCCTGCGTCGCCTCCAAGCACGGCTCGGCGCGGAAATGAAAGCCTACGACGACGCCTTCCCGCTCAGCGTGGCTAACCCCGCTCCGGCGGACTGGACGCCCCCGAGCAAGGAGCAACTCGCCGCCGAAGACGCCAAAGCCAAGACCGGTCGGAAGAAAAAAACAGCCCCGGCCAAGAAGTAAGCGCCGAACCATCCGGACCCGATGGGGTCAGACCCTATTAATGGGGTCTGACCCCATTTCCGTCTTTGCCCTCCGCCCGCTTTAACCAGTAATTTGCCCTCACCCCCATGCGTCCCCTATTCGCCCTGCTCTTCGCCACGTTGACGGCTCTCGCTGCTCCGCAGCGACCCAACGTCGTGCTGATCCTGGCCGACGACCTCGGCTACTCCGACCTCGGTTGCTATGGCAGCGAGATCGCGACCCCGCACCTCGACGGGCTGGCGAAGAACGGCGTCCGCTTCACGCAGTTCTACAACACCGCCCGCTGCTGGCCCTCCCGCTCCGCGCTGCTCTCGGGCTACTACGCGCAGCAGATCCACCGCGACGCCCTCCCCGGCCTCGGTGGCGGCGGCCAAGGCGTCCGTCAGTCCTGGGCACGCTTGCTGCCCGACTACCTGAAGCCGGCCGGCTACCGCAGCTACCATAGCGGCAAATGGCACATCGACGGCCCGGTCCTCGCCGGCGGTTTCGACCGCTCGCTGGACATGCGCAACCAAGGCAACTTCTTCAGCGCCAAGGGCAACTCGATCGACGACGTCCCGGTGAAGGTCCCGGCCGATGAGAAGGGATACTACGCGACCATCGCGACGGCCGATCACGCCATCGACTGCCTCAAGGATCACGCGGCCAACCATGCCGACAAGCCCTTCTTCCACTACGTGCCGTTCATCGCCCCGCACTTCCCTCTCCACGCCCTGCCCGAAGACATCGCCAAGTATCGCGACAAGTACCTCGCCGGCTGGGAAGCCCTGCGTGCTTCCCGCCACGCCCGCCAGAAGGAACTCGGCCTGACGAATACGACGCTCTCCGCGGTCGAACCTGAAGTCGGCCCGCCCTACGCCTTCCCGACCGCGATGGAGAAGCTCGGCTCCGGTGAAGTGAACCGTCCGCTCCCTTGGGACTCGCTCACCACCGAGCAACGTCGCTTCCAGGCCACCAAGATGGCCATCCACGCCGCGATGGTCGACCGCATGGACCAGGAGATCGGCCGCATCATCGCCCAGCTCAAGGCCATGGGGGCCTACGAGAACACGCTCATCCTGTTCGCCTCCGACAACGGCGCCAGCGCCGAGATCATGGTGCGTGACGGCGGCCACGACCCGCAGGCCGAGATGGGCAGCGCCGCGACGTACCTCTGCCTCGGGCCCGGCTTCTCCAATGCCGCCAACACCCCGCACCGCCGTCACAAGACCTGGGTCCACGAAGGCGGCATCAGCACGCCCCTCATCGCCCACTGGCCCGCCGGCCTGGCCGCCAAGGGCGAGCTCCGCCGCACCCCGGCGCACGTGATCGACGTCGTCCCGACCATCCTTGAACTCACGGGAGCGACCAAGCCTGCCGACTGGAAAGGCGTGCCCATTCCCGCCGCCCCGGGCAAGAGCCTGGCGCCCGCGTTCGCGAAAGACGTCACGATCGAACGCCCCAGCCTCTGGTGGCTGCACGAAGAGAACAAGGCCATCCGGGTCGGCGACTACAAACTCGTCGCCGCCAAGGGCGACGCCTGGGCCCTCTACGACCTGAGCACCGATCGCGCCGAGCAGTTCGACCTCTCCGCCAAGATGCCCGCGAAGGCCAAGGAACTCGCCGACCTCTGGCAGAAGCAGACCGACGAATACGTGGCCCTCGCGAAGCTGACCCTCGCGGAGCAGCCGAAAGGCAAGGCCGGCAAGAACAACGCCAAGAAGAAGGCGAAGTAACCTCCGCCATCCGTCATCGGCCATCTCTATCCTCATGCGCCCCCTCCTCGCCCTGCTTCTGCTGGCCCCGCTGGCCTTGCTCATCGCCGCCGACAAACCTAAGGCCGCCCCTCAGGCACCGAAGAAACAAGCTCGCCCCACGCCGCCGACGCGCGCGTTCGACGCCCCGGGCGCGCCGGCCTTCGTGAAGCTCGGCGACAAGACCTCGCTCGCCGACGGCAACTACCTCGTCGGCCCGAACTACGTCGCCGCGCCCGAGACCAAGGCCGTCGAGGGCGTGCCGCAGGGCAAGATCCAGCAGTTCCAGATCGATTCCAAGACCACAAAACGATTCAACCCCGGCATCGCCCGCGAGGAGTTCGGCGTCCCTGATCCGAACAACCCCAAGACCCTCATCGTCAAGACGCACACCATTGATTATAAGCGGACCGTCACCGTCTACATCCCCGCCCAATACGTCCCCGGCACCGCCGCCCCGCTGCTCGTCACGCATGACGGCCCCGGCCTCGGCAAGCC
>JBDKIN010000171.1:0-4692 GCA_039797095.1 Verrucomicrobiota bacterium | reverse complement strand
GCGGTGATGCCGCCGGAGGTGCCGCCGTAGATGACGATGTCCTGGGCGGGAAGGGTGGCGGTCAGGCCGAGCAGGGTCAGCAGGAGGGAGCGCATGGGGTTGCGCCCATGTCAGCAGGTCGTCCCGGACCTGCAATCCCGTTCCTCAGGACCGCAGGCCGCGAAGGGTGCCGGTGCTGGTGGCGAACTTGTCGGCTTCGACGCCGAGTCCCTGCAGCATGCTCACGTAAAGGTTGGCCAAGGGGGTGTTGTTGACGGTGTCGAAACTGAGGTGCTGGCCGTGGCGGAAGCCGCCGCCGGCGAGGATCATCGGCAGGTTCTGGTTGCTGTGGGAGTTGGCGTTCCCGAGGCAGCTGCCGTAGAGCACCTGGGTGCGGTCGAGGAGATTGCCGCCGGTCTCGCGCGTGTCCCGGAAGGCCGCGAGCATCTCGCCGAAGACGCGCAGCTGAGCTTCCTCGATCCGGCGCAGCTCCGCGATCTTGTCGGGTTCGTTGCCGTGGTGCGTGAGTCCATGGGTCTCGTTCTTCACGCCGGGCACGTGGGGCACGACCGAGAAGGTGCTGAGCGTGAGCGTGACGACGCGGGTGCTGTCGGTCTGCAGCGCCAGACGGACGAGGTCGAACATCAGGCGCGAGCGCGCGACGACTTCGTTGGCGTCGGCGATGTCCTTCGGCATGGGGTAAGCCACCTTGGGCTTCGGGCGGTGCTCCCAGGCGAGGTTGCGCTGCAGGCGCGTCTCGAGTTCGCGGATGCTCTGGAAGTATTGGTCGAGGCGGGCGCGGTCCTGAGCGTCGGAGCTGCGCTCCAGACCCTTCGCCTTGGCGAGCAGCAGGTCGAGCACGCTGCCGCCGGCGGCGATGCGCCGCATGGTGGCGGCCTTCTCTTCGGGCGTGCCGGCGACGAAGAGCTTGCGATACAGGCGCTCGGCGCTGGCTTCGGCCGGCAGGATGACCCCGGAGCGTGAGACCGCCACCGAGTCGGCGTAGTGCTCGCCCTGACGCACCGCGACCGCGAGCGAGCCGAACCGGGTGTCTTCGCCGATCTTCTCGGCCACCAGCTGGTCGAGCGAGAGGCTGTTACGGAAGGTCGGCTGGCCCGGATGCGGCGCGCCGGACAGGAAGCATTGCCCGGCGTGGTGATTGCCGTCGACGCCGGGATGCGAGAGCCCCGCGAAGGTGGTGAACTGGTCGCGGTGGCCGGCCAGGAGGTCGAGGTAGGGGCTCGAGGCTTCGCCGGCCTTGGGGAAGAAATACGCCGGCATCATGCCCAGCGGCACGTGGATGGCGACGAGGCGCTTGGGCGGAAGTTTCTCCGCTTCCCGGGCCAAGGCGGGCAGGGCGAGACAGGCGCCTGCGGCGAGGAGGAAGTCGCGTCGGTTCATGGGGTGCGGTTCAAGGGGTAAGGGTGAGACGGAGCTGGCCGAACTCGGCGGCGCAGGGACGGCGGGGAGCCCAGCTGAGGTCGCTGCCGCCGTGGAAGGTCTCGAAGAGGAGTGCGGACGCCTTGAGGTCCGGTCGCTTGCGCCAGGTCAGGTCGTCGCGGCGCAGGCTCTGGCGTGACGACTTCGTCGCGAACGTCAGTTCCAGTTGTCCGTCCGCTTTTTCCGGATGGTTCAGCTTCACGCGCAAGGTGACCGTGATGTCCTCGTCGGCGGGTAGGCGGAAATCCGCAGGCATCCGGAAACTGTCCCCGTAGTTTCCTTTCTGGCCTGCGTGGTAGACGTAGGCCTCGGCCTTGCCGTCGGCGCGCCACATCGGCCGGACGGAGAAACCGTTGAAGCCGTCGGCCGGGCGGCCCCCTGTCGTCTTCTCTCCACCGCCGATTCCTGGGAGCTTGCCGCCTTTGCCCCAGTCGAAGCCGGGTGAGAAGCGGAGCACGTAGCCCAAGGTGATTTCTTCCGTCGGGGCGAACGGTTGGTTCCAGGCCACGCCTCCGGCGGAGGGGCCGATCTGGCCGACGGCGTAGGACACTCGCCAGCGCTTCTCCTCTCCGCGGACGATCACATCCACGCGACCTTCGGCGATGCCGTCTTCCCACGTGCAACCGGCCCAGTCCTGTTTCCAGGTCGTGACCGCATATCGCCCGTTCGCGCCGGAGGGTTGGAGCGGCAGGGCCGCTTGCGCGACGCCGGAGAGGAGAAGCAGGAGGCAGGTGGTTCTCATCGGCGGGGCGAAGCCTGGAGGAAGAGGGGGCTCTGGGCGAGCCCGTGGATGAGGGAGCGGAGGCCGTAGCCACGTTCCTTGGCCTGGGCGACGATGCGACGGATCTCGGCGCGGTCGGCGAAGGTCACTTCGGCGCCGGTGGCGTAGCGCGCCTGATGAGCGACGAAAGCTCGGGCGAGTTTTTCGTCATCGGCCGCGAGCAGTGCGACGAACTCCGCGACGGTCCGGAAGGCGCGGCCGTCGCGCAGCTCGCCGGAGGCGTCGACGGCGGGTCCGAGCTTGTATTCGACGCGCCAGTCCGTGCGGCCTTTCTCCGGCGGTTGGTCGCCTTGCCCGTTGGAGCGGTAGCGGGAGCGCAGTCCGCCGACCGGATCGAAGGCTTCGAGCGCGAAGCCGGGTGCGTCGATCTTCGCATGACAAGCGGCGCAGTTCGGGTCGGAGCGGTGCTTGGTCAGCTGTTCGCGGACGGTCGTCGTGCCGCGCGTGTCCGGGTCGACCGCGGAGATGCCGGGCGGAGGCGGCGGCGCGGGGTCATCGAGCAGGCGGTCGGAGACCCAGACGCCGCGCTTGACCGGCGAGGTCGTGGTGCCGTTGGCCGTGAGCTTGTGGACGGAGGCCTGGCCGAGCAGTCCGCCGCGCAGGCTGTCAGCGGGCAAGGCGACCTTGCGCACTTCGACGCCGGTGACGCCGGCGATCCCGTAATGTTCGGCCAGCCGCTGGGTGAGCATGGCGAAGCCCGGCTTCACCAAGGCGCGGGCGGGAAGGTCCTGCGCAATCAGTTCGCGGAGGAAGGCCGGGGTCTCGTTGGCGACTCCCTGTCCGAGCAGGAAGCGGTATTCCGGATAGAGCGACGGGTCGGGGTTGGTCTCATCCAGCCGGCCGAGTTCGAGCCACTGGCGGGCGAAATCCTGCGTGAAGCGTTCGGCCCGCGGGTCGGCGAGCAGTCGATCCACCTGCGCACGGAGGGTTTCCGGACGGCGTAAGGTGCCCTCGCGGGCGGCGGTCAGCAGGTTCTCATCCGGCGGCCCGTTCCAGAGCCAATAGGAGAGGCGTGAGGCGAGGGCCTCATCCTGGGTCGGCGCCGGGAGGAAGAGAAACTCAGGCGAGGTGAGCACCGCGACATAGACGCGACGCATGGCGTCCTCGAAGCAGTCCTTGGCGGCGAGTCTGGTCTGGAGGAGCCTGAGATACGGTTCGATCTCCGTCGGAGCGACCTGACGGCGGAAGGCGCGTGGCAGGAAGTCGCCCAGCAGGCGGCGCGCATCTTCGACCGGGCTCTCGGACCAGACTGTCTCAAGCTTCGGTTCACGTTCCGCCGGCGTCAGGTCGAAGTGCATGCTCGGCAGATAGCCGCCGATGCTCCGGACTTTCTCGCGGCGCGGCGCCACGACGTCGGCACCGGCGGGCAGGGGGCGGAGCGGAAGCTGACCGAAGAGCCGTAAGTGGCTGACCGGCGGCCAGACGGGGTTGAGAGGTCCTTCGATCTCGAACCAGTCGAGCGCCACGCCCGGGCCGACGTGCTTGGCCGCGCGACCGGCGACCTGGCCGATCCGGAGTCCGTTCCAGGGGACGGAGACAGGGTCGAAGACGATGGATTCATGCGCATCGAGCCAGGTGATGATCTCGCCCTCCTTTGATTCCATCGAAGGAGCGGTGAAAGCGGCGAGCAGGCGCCCGCCTTCCTGTTGCTTTCCCTCTTCGTGCGCGCGCAGCACGGCGGCCTGCGGGGCGTCGCACGGATTGGGCCGGCCGTTCGCCCAGCGGAAGCCCCAGATGGAGAGACGCAGGCGATAGTTGCCGGCGAAGATCGGGGAGACGTTCATCGCCGCCTCATAGCCGGCGAGGTTCGGGTTGAGCAGGCCGACGGCGCTCTGGCTCTTGGCGACCGGCGAGCTTTTCACCAGCTGCCCGCGTTCCTTGAGGTCCGGACCCTCGAAGCCGACGTGCCCTCGCTTATCCTCGAAGCCGCCGCGGACCGGCAGTGCGGGGTCGGGCTGCTTGTCCTTGAGCAGGACGTATTGTCCGTGGGCCAGGTTGGCGCCGAACTTGAACAGTCCCGCCGGGTAGATGCGTTTGTTGTATACCCTGGGGGCGGTGCTTTGCGTGGCGATGGCGACGTCGAGGGCTTTCTCGACCGCTTCCTGGTAAGCGGCGAGGTGGCCGGGGGACAGGTCGAGGCCGCTGGCGATCTTATCATAGCCTGATACGCGTCCATCGGCCGGCAGCAATCCGGTGATGTCCAGACGGGGCAGGGCGAGGAGGTCCTTGAGCGAATTCTCGAACTCCTGGCGGGTGAGCCGGCGCAGGCCGATCCGGTGCGGGTGCGCGGCGGCGATGTCGGTCGTGAGGCGCCCGCCGAGCTCGGCCACGAAGGCGGCGCGTTCGGCCGGGTCGGGCCGGCTCTTACGCTTGGCCGGAGGCATCTCGCCGGCGGCGACGGCGTCGTGCAACAACACCCACTTCTCAGGCTTAGCGGCGTCGTAGCGGAGCGCGGTCAGGTCGAGGCCGCCTTTCTTCGTCTCAGCGTCATG
>JBDKIN010000170.1:0-3219 GCA_039797095.1 Verrucomicrobiota bacterium | reverse complement strand
GCCTTGCGGCCTTCGAGACGGTCGGTGATGGCTTCGGCGGCGGCGCGATAGATGTTCGCGAACGCTTCGATGAAGGCTTCGGGATGGCCGAACGGCGTGCGCGTGTACTTCTTGCAGGCGGCGCCGTTGTAGGAGTTGCCGCGGCGGTGCACCTGGCGGGGCTGGTCGAGATACTTCACGATCAGCTCGTTCGGATGCTCCTGATGCCACTCGAGGGAAGCCAGGGTGCCGTAGACGCGGATGTTCAGGTTGTTCTCGTCGCCGGTGGAGATCTGCGAGGCGTGCAGGACGCCCTTCGCGCCGCCCTTGTAGCGGACGAGCATGTTGGCGTCGTCATCCAGCAGGCGACCCGGAATGTAGGTGCTGAGGTCGGCGGCGATCTCCTGGATTTCGAGGCCGGTGACGTACTGGACGAGGTTCTCGGCGTGCGTGCCGATGTCGCCGACGCAGTTCGAGACGCCCGAGCAGTTCGGGTCCATGCGCCAGTTGGCGATCTTCTGGATCTTGCCGGACTGGAGGGCGCCGATGGCGTAACCCTGCGGGTATTCGACGAGGACCTTGTTGATCTTGCCGAGCTTGCCGGCAGCCACGAAGTCGCGGGCTTCCTTGACCATCGGGTAGCCGGTGTAGTTGTGCAGCAGCGCGAAGACCAGGCCGCTCTTCTTGACGATGGCGCGGAGCTTCTTGCCTTCGGCGAGGGAGAACGCGAGGGGCTTCTCGCAGATGACGTGGATGCCGGCCTCGAGGAAGGCCTTGGCCACCGGGTAGTGAAGGTCGTTGCGCGCGACGATCGACACGAAGTCGATGCGGTCGCCGAGCGGGCGCTTGGCCTCGGCCTTGGCCATCTCGGCGTACGAAGCGTACACGCGAGAAGGGTCGAGGCAGAGGTCCTGGCCGGAGAGGCGGGACTTCTCGGGATCCGAGGAGAACGCGCCGGCGACGAGGTCGATCTTGCCGTCGAGGGCCGCGGCCATGCGGTGGACGCCGCCGATGAAGGCGCCGCGGCCGCCGCCGACCATGCCCATGCGGAGTTTGCGATTGAGGGATGCCATAGGTGTGCGGGTCAGAGGGAGACGGGCTTGCCGGACTTGGCCGAAGCGTAGATGGCGTCGATGACCTGCATCAGGCGGTAGGCCTGCTCAGGCGTGTTCAGGGGCTTCGCGCGGCCTTCGATGGACTCGATGAAGTTCGCGGCGGAGGCGATGCGGCCCATGTCCTCGCACGCGGGCGTGACGATGGAGCGGTTCACGCTGTTGCCGTTTTCCTGGACGTAGAGCTCGCAGGTATCGATCGCGGTGTTGTCGAGTCCGTCGATGCCGAAGAGGCGCTCGACCTTGCCGCCGGCCTTGGTGCCCTGGAAGACGACGGAGACTTCTTCGCGCTTGATCATCTCGGCCCAGGAGACCTGGAGGGTCAGCACCTGGCCGGTCTTGAAGGTCACGAAGCCATGCGCGGCGTTCTCGACGTCGGTGACGCCACCGACCCGGTCCGGAATGCCCCACGGGCCCTTGAAGGACTTGTCTTCGATGAAGTCATTGAAGGTCTGGCCGAGGACGTGCGCCGGCTCAGGGTAACCCATGAAATACATCGCGAGGTCGACCATGTGCAGCAGATCGATGAGCGGGCCGCCGCCGGAGAGTTCCTTGGTGGTGAACCAACCGCCGAAGCCCGGGATGCCGGTGCGGCGGATCCACTTCGCCTGGGCGGAGTTGACCTTGCCGACCTGACCCTGCTCGACGTACTTCATCATCGCCTGCGACTCGGGGCGGGCACGGTTATTGAAGTTGAACATCACGTGCTTACCCGCCTTCTTGGCAGCGGCGATGATCTCAAGGACCTCCGGAGCGCTCAGCGCCGGGGGCTTCTCGCAGAACACGTGCTTGCCGGCGTTGAGGCACTGGATGGCGAGCGAAGCATGGAACTTGTTGGGGACGATGACGCTGACGGCCTGGATCTCCTTGCGCTCAGCCAGCATGGCGTCGACTGATTCGTAATGATGCGGGATGCCCCACTTCTCGGCGGCCTTCTTGGCGGCGCCCGGCGCGGGATCCGCGACGGCGACGATTTCCGCGTAGGCCTGCTTGAAGCCGGCCGCGTGGTACTGGAGCATGCCCCCTGCTCCGATGACGCCTACTTTGGTAGCCATAAGTGTGTTCGTTTAAGGAGTGATCACTTGCCCTGGGCGGACTTGTCGAAAGCGGCGTCGAAGGCGACCTTGTTGGTCGGGAAGGCGAGCTTCTTGACGTAGGCGGCGGATTCGGCGGCGCCGAAGAAGCGGTCCATGCGGCCGTCTTCCCATTCGACGGAGAGCGGGCCGGCGTAGCCGACGTCGTTGAGGGCGACGATGACGTCCTCGAACTTGATGTCGCCACGGCCGACGGAGCGGAAATCCCAGGCGCGACGCGGGTCGCAGAAATCGGTGTGGCCGCCGAACACGCCGACGGAGCCGTCGCCGTGGCCCCACCAGACGTCCTTCATGTGGGCGTGGTGGATCTGCTTGCCGAAGGTGCGGATGAACTTCACGTAGTCGACGCCCTGGTAGCCGAGGTGGCTGGGGTCATAGTTGAAGCCGAAGCGCTTGTGATTGCCGACGGCGTCGAGCGCGCGCTGGGCGGAGGCGATGTCGAAGGCGATCTCGGTCGGGTGCACTTCGAGGCCGAAGTAGACGTCGTGCTTCTCGAAGGCCTCGAGGATGGGCTTCCAGCGCTTGGCGAAATCATCGTAGCCCTTCTGGAGGTAGGCCTGGTTGGTGGGCGGGAAGGCGTAGAGCGCGTGCCAGATGGAGGAACCGGTGAAACCGTTGACGACGGTCTTGCCGGAACCCTTCGGCTTGTTGGCCATGTACGCCTTGCCGGCGTCGAAGAACTTGCGGGCGGCCTGGGCGGTCAGGGCCATCTCGGCGCACGCGCGCTGGCGGACGCCTTCCGGATTACCGTCGCCCCAGACGTGGGCGGGCAGGATGCACTGGTGGCGTTCGTCGATGTTGTCGCAGGTGGCCTGGCCGACGAGGTGCGAAGAGATCGCCCAGCAGCCGAGGTCGTGCTTCTTCAGGAGTTCCCAGACGGACTCGACGTAACCCGACTCATTGACGGCGCGGACGACGTCGAAGTGGTCGCCCCAGCAGGCGAGTTCGACGCCTTCGTAGCCCATGGCTTTGACCTTAGGCAGGAGGTCGGCGATCTTGAGGTCGGCCCACTGGCCGGTGAAGAGGGTAACAGG
>JBDKIN010000169.1:0-5314 GCA_039797095.1 Verrucomicrobiota bacterium | reverse complement strand
CCGCTCCGGCGGAGAAAGCGCCAGCCAAAGCCAAGGCGAAGGCCAAGGCCCCGAACCCGGCCATGGCGCCGATCCAGGACGTCGCCGGCCTGCCGCGCGTGCTGCTCATCGGTGATTCCATCTCGATCGGCTACACCCTGCCCGTCCGCCAGGAACTCGCCGGCAAGGCCAACGTGCACCGTATCCCGACGAACGGCGGCCCGACCAAGAACGGCACGGCGAACCTCGCGAAGTGGCTCGGCAACGGCAAGTGGGACGTGATCCATTTCAACTTCGGCCTGCATGACCTGCGCCACATGGAAGACGGCAAGCGCCAGGTCGAACCGGCGGATTACGAAAAGAACCTTCGCTCGCTCGTGGCCGACCTGAAGAAGACCGGCGCCAAGGTGATCTTCGCGACCACCACTCCCGTCCCGGAAGGCAAGCTCACGCCCCAGCGCACCTTCGGAGATGTCGCCGTCTATAATGACATCGCCCTCAAGGTCATGAAGGAAAACGACGTTGCCATCGACGACCTCAACGCCGCGATCACGCCCACCCTCGCCCAGCACCAGAACAAGGCCGACGTGCACTTTAACACCGAAGGCTCCGCCACGCTCGGCAAAGCCGTCGTCAAGTCGATCAACGCCGCGCTGGGGAAGTAAGGGACGCGCGCAAAGGTCTAAGCGGTTGGCGGTTGGGGCAGATGACAGAACTCAAAGGGACACCGGAAACCGGAAAGTTTGCGGCGGGCTTCCATAACCCCCAGCCAATCATCCAGTCTCCGGTTGTGGGTAATAACAACCAAGGTAGGGGCACGATTTATCGTGCCCTCAGTTTCGGAGGGCGCGGCGAAGCCACGCCCCTACCCTCGGCCGCCCTGCGGCGGCCACGCCGTTGAGCGAGGGCGCTCAACCCTACCCAAGGAACTATGGCAGCACGCGGTGCTGCCCCTACCCCAAGGCCATCAGTCCCCCGATACTCGATACTCCATACTCGATACTCTCGAGCCGCCCCTCCCCCTGGCGGCCGCATTTGACCGAATTTGAAGGTCAAACGCGGTCCGCCCGAGGAACATTCCCCTTGGCAGATTGTTGAAAGAGCGACAGGTTTTCATCTCCCCTACCGACCATGCCTCACCGCATGGCCTTCCCTCTTTTTATCAAAACCAGAAACCCCATGCGCAAGCTGTCCACCCTCCTGTTGGCCCTGCTCGGATTCGTCTCCGTCTCGGCCCAGAACCTCACCCTCGAGAAGGGTGACAACATCGCCTTCGTCGGCAGCGGCTTCGCCGACCGGCAGCAGCACCACGGCCACTTCGAGACGCTGATCCATCAGGCGTTCCCGAACCATAACCTCGTGGTCCGTAACCTCGGCTTCTCCGGCGACGAAGTCGGCGTGAAGCCCCACCGCTCCGACGAAGTGGCCGGCCTCGACTACTTCCTCAACATGAAGCCCGGCGCCCTGACCACCAAGGTCGGCAAGACCGAGGTCACCTACCACGCCGGCGCGCACTTCCACGCCAACGTGATCTTCGCCTACTGGGGCTTCAACGAATCCTTCTCCGGTCCGGCCGGGCTCGAGACCTTCAAGTCGAACCTCGATGCCTGGCTCAAGTCGACCCTCGCCGCTGACTACGGCAAGGGCAAGGTCCGCGTCGTCCTCTTCTCCCCGATCGCGCACGAAGACCTGAAGTCCGCCGACTTCGACGCCAAGCTGGCCGTCCACAACAATCAGAACCTCGCGCTCTACACGTCCGCGATGGCCGCCGTCGCCAAAGCCAACGGCGTCCCCTTCGTCGACCTCTTCGCCGCCTCCCAGAAGCTCTACGCCGCGGCCAAGTCCCCGCTCACCCTCAACGGCATCCACGTCAACGCCTCCGGTGACGCCGCCTTCGCCCCGGTCCAGTTCCAGGCCGTCTTCGGCAAGGCCTCCGACGCCGTCAACGAGAAGGTCCGTGCCGAGGTGAACGAGAAGAGCACCCAGTGGCACCACCGCTACCGCACGGTCGACCAGTTCAACATCTTCGGCCAGCGCTCCCGCATCAAATACGAAGGCATCGACAACGCCACGGTGCTCGGCGCCGAGCTCGCCAACCGCGACCTCAAGACCGCCAACCACGACAAGGGCATCTGGGCCGCCGCCCAGGGCAAGCCGGTCGAAGTGAAGCACGACAACCTCAAGGCCGAGATCCCGGTGCCCCCGAACCGCAAGGAACCCGTCCCCTACCTCAGCGGCGAAGAGCAGCTCAAGCACCTCTCCACCCCGGAAGGCGTGAAGGTCGAGTTCGTCGCCGACGAGACCACCATCCCCGAGCTCATCAACCCGGTGCAGATGAACTTCGACACCAAGGGCCGCCTCTGGATCGCCTGCTGGCCGACCTACCCGGAGACCTCCCCGACCACCAAGGTCTTCGACAAGCTCATCGTCCTGGATCTCGACCCGAAGACCGGCAAGGTCCTCAAGTCGACGACCTTCCTCGACGGCCTCAACTGCCCGACCGGCTTCCAGTTCTACAAGGACGGTGTGATCCTCATCCAGTCCCCTGACATCTGGTACGTCCGCGACACCGACGGCGACGGCAAGGCCGACTGGAAGGAACGCCTGCTCACCGGCATGGACGCCGCCGACTCGCACCACGAGACGAACTCCATCTGCTATGAACCGGGAGGCGCCATCTACCTCTCCGACGGCGTGTTCCACCGCACCCAGGTCGAGACCTTCAACGGCGTGCTGCGCAACACCAACGGCGCCATCTACCGCTTCGAACCCCAGACCAATAAGCTGACCCGCCACGTGCCCTACGGCTTCGCCAACCCGCACGGTCGCGTCTTCGACTACTGGGGCAACGACATCATCACCGACGCCACCGGCAACGCCAACTACTTCGGACCGGGCTTCTCGAGCCACCTCGACACCGGCGCCCACTCCGGCTTCAAGCAGTTCTGGAACCGTCCGTCGCGTCCGTGCCCCGGCACCGAGCTCCTCAGCAGCCGCCACTTCCCCGACGACTGGCAGGGCGTGTTCCTGAACACCAACGTGATCACCGTGCAGGGCATCTTCCGCGCGAAGATCACCGAGGACGGCGCCGGCCTCAAGGGCGAGACCCTCCTCCCGAACCTGCTCGAGACCGACAAGGAGAAGGCCGGCAACTTCCGCCCCTCCGGCGTCGCCGTCGCCCCCGATGGCTCGCTCTACGTCATGGACTGGTCGCAGATGCTCATCGGCCACCTGCAGCACCACCTGCGTGACCCGAACCGCGACCACCAGCACGGCCGCCTCTACCGCCTGACCTACCCGAGCCGCCCGCTGCTCACGCCGAAGAAGATCGACGGCGAGCCCGTGGAGAACCTCCTCGCGCTCCTCACCGAGCACGAAGACAACGTCCGCCGCCGCGCCAAGATCGAGCTGCACAAGCACGACACGGCCAAGGTGATCGCCGCGACCCAGAAGTGGGCCAAGCAGTTCGACCCGAACAAGGTCGAAGACGCCCACCACCTGCTGGAAGCCCTCTGGGTCCACCAGTGGCACAACGTCGTGAACCCGGAGCTCCTCGGCCTGCTCCTGAAGTCGCCGGAACCCCGCGCCCGCGCCCAGGCCGTCCGCGTCGCCATCTACCAGCGCGACCGCCTCCCGAACGCCCTCGCGATCATGGAGAACGCCGTCAAGGATGCCCACCCGCGCGTCCAGCTCGAAGGCGTCCGCGGCCTCAGCTTCTTCCGCGGCCAGGACACCGTGCGCGCCATCGCCGCCGCCGCGACCCTGAAGGGCTCCAAGGACTACTACATCGCCTACTGCCTGCGCCAGACGCTGAAGCAGCTCGAGTCCCTCCCTGAGGGCAAGGGCAAGGTGAACCTGCGCGAGTTCGCCGACGTCAAGGAAACCTCTTACGGCCCGTCGGACAAGAAGCTCTCGAGGGACGACAAGAAGCTCTACGACAAGGGCAAGGAAGTCTACTTCCGCGAAGCCCACTGCTCGACCTGCCACCAAGCCGACGGCCGTGGCGCCGAGATGCCCAAGGAACCCGGCAAGCCCGCCCGCGGCGCTTACCCGCCCCTGGGTCGCACGCCCGGTTATCCGTCCAATGGCTGGCTCGAAGGAGACCCTGACCGCGTGATCAAGATCGTCCTCAACGGCCTCTACGGCGTCCAGACGATCGACGGCAAGACCTATGGCGACGCCGCCTCCGGCCAGCCGGTGATGACCGGCCTGGGTCAGCTCCTCAACGACGAGGAAGTCGCCGCGGTGATCACCTACGTCCGCCAGTCCTTCGGCAACAACCTCCCGCCCGTCAAGCCGGCCCAGGTCAAGAAGGTCCGCGAGGCGATCAAGGGCAAGAACAACGCCCTCTACACGGTCGAGGAAGTCCTCAAGGAGCACCCGCTCGGCGCGCCTGCCAAGGCGGAGCCGGCGAAGAAAAAGAAGTAAGCCGTCCGCTGATTCCTTCCCCGAAGGGCGTGCCGACCGGCACGCCCTTTTTGTTCTCTGTCAATAACTCGACGGCGGATGACGTGCGGTCCGCTTGCCTCCGGCCCGACTTCGACAAGATTGAAGGACATGAGACCCGCCCTCTGGAAGGCCGTCGCCGGACACCTCAAAGCGCATGACGCGGCTTACCGCCTGACCGCGCGCGATGACTTCAACGCCCGCGCGACGCTCAAAGGCTCGACCGCGCTCGTCCGGGCTTTCTACCAGCCGCGCGAAGGCGACGTCCCCGGCGAGGCCACCGTGCACCTGACCCTCGATGGCCAGTCGCAGCTCGGCGCGATCGCGGCCTTCCTTTCCGATCAGAAGAAATACGCGAAGAAGCTCCCCTCGACGCTGCATTTCTCGCAGGAACTCTCCGCGCGCAAGCCCGAGGGACTCGGCGAGGCCCGCCTGACCTTCAAGGCCAACGTGGTCTCCTGGCACGACAGCAAGCTCATCGAACGCCTCAGCCTCTTCTACGCCGACAGCTTCCACGCCCTGTTCCAACTCCACCGAGAACTGACGGCGGCGGAGTGACGCGAGGCAAGATGGCTGAGTCGATGGCAGAGGGCGGATGACAGATTTGACCACGGAGGACTGAATGGAAAAGCCCCGCCACCCGCCATCCGGGGCTGCCACCTGCCACCCGACATAAATGGATGGCTGAATCGATGACGGATGACAGATGGCAGAAGGAATGACTGCGTTGAGGACTGAATTGAGGGCGGAATGGATAGGCTGATGCCGATGTCAGCCGGTCGCCGCAGGGCGAACCAAGGTAGGGGCACGATTCATCGTGCACTTCTCTTCGGAGGGCGCGGCAAAGCCACGCCCTACCCTCGGCCGCCCTGAGACGCCGATACGGTTG
>JBDKIN010000168.1:0-3897 GCA_039797095.1 Verrucomicrobiota bacterium | reverse complement strand
GGCCGTTTTGGTATGGTATCTCCACGCTGCCGCGAAGCGCTCCTCGCCAAATACTCCCAACTCTGACCCCTCTCACCGATGTCCAAGAAACCCGATCCTAAGAAGTCCGCCAAGAAAGCCGCCCTGGCGCCGAAGGCCAAGGCCAAGCCGGTCGCCAAGCCCGTCGCTAAGCCCGCGTCCAAGGTCGTCGCCAAGCCGGCGGCGAAGGCTCCGGCCCCGAAGGGCAAGGCCGCCGCTCCCGTGAAGTCCGCCAAGGCGGCGCCGGTCGCGAAGAAGGGCGCTGCGCCGGTCGCTCCGGCCAAGAACGCCAAGGACGCCAAGGCCGCTCCGGCGGCGAAGGGCAAGGCCGCGAAGGCCCCCAAGGTCGACCACGCCGTCCAGAAGAAGCTCCTCACTGAGCACCGCGACGTCCACCATCAGGTCGGCGCCCTCGAGGTCGCCCCGCGTGCGAAGCTCCAGTATTACACCTTGGCCGACCTCAAGGCTCACCTCGAAAAGCGTAATAAGTCCAAGTCCAAGCTGAACGTCTGGGTGCCGGACGAGGAGCGCAAGGCGCGCGAGAAGGCCGCCGCCGCCGCCCGTTCGCAGGGCAACCGCTCGAACAACATCGCGGCCGCCTCCATCGCCGACCTGCTCGGCGGTTCCAATCCCTTCCGCAAGGGCGAAGGCTTCGTCGACGAGTCGAAGCAGGTACCTGAGAAGTTCCGCCGCTACTACCGCCTCCTCGTGGACATGCGCGACGCGCTCCACAAGGGCCTCGCCTTCCACTCCGAGGAAGCGCTCAAGAAGTCGGGCAAGGACGACGCCGGCGACCTCTCGGGCTACTCGCAGCACCTCGCCGACGCGGGCACCGACACCGCCGACCGTGACTTCGCCCTTTCGCTGATCTCCAATGAGCAGGAAGCGCTCAAGGAGATCGCCGACGCCATCGAACGCATGAAGAAGGGCACCTACGGCACCTGTGAGATCACCAACAAGGCGATCCCGGCCGCGCGCCTGATCGCCGTGCCGTTCACCCGTTATTCCCTCGAAGGCCAGAAGGAGCTCGAGCGTAACCGTCGCGCCCATCGTCGTCGCGGCGGCAACCCGCTCGGCGAGATCGGCGACGAAGTCGGCTTCGGCACCGGTGGCGGCGGCGGCGAAGACGATCCGAGCGACACCTAAGCGCGCCTCCGATGTTCGCCCGGTTCCGTCCCTACCTTTCCTTCTGGACGGTCTGCGTGGCCGCCATCGTCACCGACGTGGCCACGAAGCTGCTGGTGGTGCGGCACATCCCGTTCGGCGCGTATTTCGGCAACGACCCCGAGCGCGCGCCGATCTTCGTCTTCCCTTGGTTCTGGATCGTGCACGTCGGCAACAAAGGCGCCGCCTGGGGCCTGGGCGCCGAGCATGACGTCCGTCCGTTCCTGGTCTTCCTCGCCTTGGCCGTGCTCGCGCTCGTCTGGCGCTGGCGCCAGCCGCTCCTGCGCGAACTCCAGGGCGGCCAGCTCGCCTTCGGTCTGTTCGTGGGCGGCACCTTGGGCAACGTGCGCGACCGCCTCTTCGGCGACCACGTCATCGACTTCATCGACGTCCATCTGCCGTATTACCGTTTCCCCGCCTTCAACGTGGCGGACTCCTGCATCTGCGTCGGCGTGGGCATCTACGTGATCATGTCCTACCGGCACGATCGCCTGCGTCGCGAGGCCATCGTCTCGCACGGCGGCGAGGATCCGCCGCCCGGCGCATGAGCGTGCGCTTCGACCTCGCGGCCCATCCCGGCGCGCAGGCGTATCGCCTCCTCGCGGGCCTGGTCGTGCCTCGTCCGATCGCGCTGGTCACGACCCTCGACGCCGCGGGCGTGGTCAACGCCGCGCCGTTCTCGTTCTTCAACGTCATGGGCACCGAGCCCGCGATCGCCGTGCTCGCCCCGGCCGACCGTGACGACGGCACGCCCAAGGACACCGCCGCGAACCTGCAGGCCAACGGCGAGTGCGTCATCCATATCTGCGACGAGGCCGTCGCGGCGAAGATGGTCGAGTGCGCGCGCCCGCTGCCGCCCGGCGTGAGCGAAGTGCCGCGCGCCGGCTTCACGTTGACGCCCTCGGAGCGCGTGCGTCCGCCGCGGCTCGTCGAATGTCCCGTCGCCCTCGAAGGGCGCGTCCTCGATATCCGTAAATACGGCGACAACCGCCTCGTCGTGATCGAGCTCCTGCTCGCGCACGTGCGCGAGGGCGTCGCCGATCCGGCGACCTGGAAGGTCGACTACGCGCGGTACGCCCCGATCGGACGCCTGAACAGTCCCGACGGCTACGCGCGCACGACGGACCGTTTCTCGCTGCGGTTCCCGTCGGGGGCCTGATCAGATCCCTTTCGAGAGGCGCTTCACCACCGTCGCGAAATCATCGGGACGCGGCGCGACGATCTCGAACGTCTGTCCGCCGACCTTGCCGGTCACGCGGGCCACCCGCAGGAGCAGGCCGCGGTGCAGCGGCTTGTCCTCGCCTTTGTTGAGGCGGCCCTTCGGCGTCGTGTCGGTGAGCGTCACGCGGCCCGAGCGGCCATACTTCAGTTCGCCGGCGATGCGGATGCCGCATTCCGCGGCGTGGATGCGCACCTGATCGCGGCGCGGGAAGGGCGTGTGCGCGGCCCAGACGCGCCAGCGGCCGCAGGCGCGGCCGGGTTCGAAGCGGGTCTGCGCGTGCTTGCCGTTGCGGTGCGAGACGAAGGCGCGCTCCTGGGAGTCGTCCATGCCGACCGGGAGGTCGCAGAGGCCGGCGTCCTCCGGGGCGTCTTCGGTGCGGGCCACGAATTCATATTCGAAACGGAAGGCGCCGGAGCCGAGGGCTTCGCGCCAGCCGGCCATGGCCGTCGCGCGGTCGGCGAGGATCACGATGCCGGCGGTCTCGGGTTCGGGTCCGAAGACCGCGGCCGGCTCGGCGAGTCCGAGGCGGACCATCTCCGGCTTGCCGGCTTCGAGCTGCGCGCGGAGCTGGCCGAGGAGGGTGGGCGCGCCGTGCTGCCACGGGTGTTCCTCGAAGGCCACGCCGCTCGGCTTGGCCAGGGCGACCCAGCCGGCGCCGTGGGTCAGGACGTCCATGCGCACGGCCTCTTCGCCGAGCAGGCCGGCGGCGAAACCGATGGAGGCGGGGAGGGAGGCGGACATCTCAGGAACAAAAAAACCCCGGCGCCGAGGCGACGGGGTCGGTGAGGGGCTGACCCCGCATTACTTCTTGGCGGCGGCGAGCTTCTTCGCGAGGCGAGCCTTGATGCGGTTCGCCTTGTTGCGATGGATCACGCCGGTCTTCGCGGCCTTGTCGGCGGCGGAAGCGACCTGGGAGGCGGAAGCGGCGACGTTGTCACCGGTCAGGCTCTTGACGAGGCCCTTGAGACGGGTGCGGACGATCTTGTTGTGCTCGGCGCGACGGGCGGTCTGGCGGATGCTCTTCTTGTTAGCTTTGATGTTGGCCATGTGTGTCAGTAGGGAAGCCGTGGGCGGCCCTCGGAGTCAACGCGGATTTCAGGGATAAAGGCAGGGAGAGGCCCCCTTGGGAGGGGCCTCAGACGTCCTGCTGGTGGAAGGGGTGGGATTCGAACCCACGAACAGCGAAGCTGAACGGATTTACAGTCCGCGACCTTTAGCCACTTGGATACCCTTCCGGCCAACAGGACGGGCAACTTGGCACTGCCGCAGGTCCATGACAAGCGCTTTCGCTGGCCTTAAAGGTCCTTTCTGCCGGCGGAGGGCGGAAGATTACCCCTTTCCACCTGCGGGCGGCCTGTTAGGGTAGCGGACATGCCTGCCGCGCCGCTGATCGTCCTCATCGACGGGGAATGCGCCCTCTGCAACGGCTCGGCCGCCTGGCTCGCCCGACGCAACGCGGCGGGCCGGATGATCTTCGCGACCAATCGCGGGGT
>JBDKIN010000167.1:0-22327 GCA_039797095.1 Verrucomicrobiota bacterium | reverse complement strand
GGCCCGGCCTCCGTCGGCCTCAGCGGCGGTTCCACGCCCAAGGCCTTCTACGCCTGGGTCGTCCGTACGGGCGCGCTCACGGCCGAAGCCCTCGCCCGCATCGACTGGCACGTCAGCGACGAACGTTGCGTGCCGCTCTCATCGGATGACTCCAACTTCGGCCATGCCGCCCGCGGCATGCTCGATGCGCTCGGTGTGCCCGCCGCCCGCCGCTTCCCCTGGCCGGTCGAACTGCCTCCGGCCGAAGCCGCGGCCGCCTACGAGGCCGCCTGGGCCGTTCGCTCGCCCGCCAAGGCCTTCGACCTCTGCGTCCTCGGTCTCGGCGACGACAGCCATATCGCCTCGCTCTGGCCGCTCTGCCCCCTCATCGGTCAGCCGTCCGGCCCTCGCTTCGTCGCCACGGAATGGCCGGGTCGGGGCTGGCGGCTGACCATCACCGAAGCGGGCCTCGCGCAGTGCGCTGCGATCGTCGTGCTCGTCGGCGGCGCCGCCAAGGCGTCCGCCCTGCGCGAGATCACCTGCGGCGACTTCCATCCTTCCCGGCACCCTGGCCAGACGCTGCGCGCTTTCGCGTCCCGCGTCACTTGGCTGGCGGACCGGGAAGCGGCGGCTCAGCTCTGACCGCCTCAGGCGGCCTTGGGCTTCGCCGAACCGTTCTTCGGGGTTTCGGTCTCCGTCGCCGGGGCGGGAGACGCCTCCGGCGTGGGTTCGGCTGACGGCGGGTTGGCGCGCAGGCCACGGAGGCTCTCGATGGTCCTGTGACCCGAGACGTGCTGGATGATCGTGTAGCAGACGTACCGGTTTTCCGATTCCGCCGCCGGATTCTCGAGGACGAAGCAGATCCGGCGGTTCTTCTCATGCAGGATGAGCGGCGCCCGGTAGATCAGCTTCTGACGGCCGTCGGCGTCGGTGACGCCCATGAAGAAGTTCACGACTTCCCGCTTGGTCATGACCAGCGGGCTGCGGCTGCGTCCGGAAGGCTCGGCGTAGAACACTTTGCCGCCCATGCTGCACAGGAGGCGGTTCTTGCTGAAGTTCAGTACGTCGAAGCCTCCGAAGGGCAAGGCCTCCACGTTGATGTTGAACTTGCGGACCATGACCTTCTGGGCGCCTTCCGAGGCGAACATGATGACCAGCGCCTCGCGATCGTTCTCCGCGAGGTTGAAGCCGGCGAAGGGTACCCAGGTCTCGACCGGCTTGGCGCCGGGTTTGCCGCTCGGGTCGGGGAGCATGGCTTTGCGGACGATCGCCACGTTGGCCGGTCCTTCGTAGAGGATGGTGCCGCTGGGCGTCATCGCGCTCGGATGAATCGGGGTCACCTCGCGATCGCCTTGGACGCCCAGTTCCATGGTCTCTCCTTCCGGGAGGAGGGGCATCTCCCACCAGGTGACGGTGAGGGCGCAGGTACGTTCCGCCTGGCTGCGGGAGCGGGCGTCGCCGCCCGTCTTGCCGGCGGTTTTCTTCGCGTCGCCCGACGTGCCGCCGGGATTCTTCGGCTCAGTTTCGGCGGCGACCGTACCGAGGGGGAGGGCCGCCAGCAGCAGCCCCGTCAGGAGTTTCCGTAAGGACATAGGATCAGATTTCGTTCGCGTTGAGCCAGCGGATCGAGGTCGCCTTGAAGCGACGACCGAGCAGACGGTTGATGTTCCAGTTCTCTCGTTCGGCCGGCGTCGCGTTGGCGGGCAGACGGATGCTGGCGAGGCCGCCACCGGGGTGGAGGCTTTCGTAGACATCGAGCATCGGGATGAAGTCGTATTCCCTGGTGGACTGTCCGTTCACGCGGTAGCTGAGACGTCGGCGGTTGATCTCCTCGTAGGCCGGGCCTCGGGCGGCCGGGATCATCATCTGCGAACCTCGCTGCACGACGACTTCCACCCACGCGCGGCCGATGGTGTTACCCGCGTTGTCGAGGGCTTCGCCGTAAGCCCGGATGGTGAAGGTGTCCGACCGCGGCGTCAGGTTGGGGCCGACGGTGTTCAGCACGTCCATCTGGGTGACGAGCTGCGGAGCGCCCAGGCCCGCCGTGACCCTCTGGTCGGCGTTGGCGCCGGTCTGCTGGCTCATCGAGTCGATGTTGGGGAAGCGCGGGGCGCCGGCGTTGGTGGCCTTGCGCAGGACGGCCCAGACGCCAGGTCCGTCGAGATTCCTGTTGGTGAAGTTCGGCGAACCTCGCCCGCTGCCGCCGTTGGGGTCCGTGAAGCTGATCGAAGGATTCGGCGCGGCCGGCGCGGCGAACGTGCCGTCGGAGAGGTTTCCGCCGGCATCGCGGATCGCCTGGTTGTTGATGCCGGACCGGTCGATCGCCGCTTGCAGCGCGCCTTTCAGTCCGTGTTGGCGGAACTGCGCCGCGGTGGAATCCAGCAGGCGACGGTTCACGAAATCGGCCAAGGACATGAAGGGCCCGCGATCGCGCACCTCCTTGACGACCTCGGCCGCCAGCCGGTCGATTTCGGCGTCGGTGAGTTCGCGGTAGTTGTTCCAGGCGTTGATGTCGCCGCCGGTCGGACGGAAGGACCGCGCGAACCGCGTCAGGACCGTGCCGCTGACGGAAGATCCGTCAGGCATGGTCTGTCCGCGCATGCCGGCGAGGACGGCCTTCCACGCGGATTTCGAGGTCGAGTTGACGTTGAAGCCGCCGTCGTAGAGGGCGTTGCGGGAGAGGTAGGTCGGGTGCGGGAAATCCTGCGCGGCGGGGAAGGTGCCGTCAGCGACGGCGCTCCGGGCGTCCGGCTGGAAGACCACGCGCTTGTTGGCCAGCGGGTTGTAGCCCGCTTCGAGGGCCGCCTTGATGTCCCGGAACGACGTCGCATCGAAGCCGCTCACGTTGCCGACGGCCCGGCGGAGCGCGGAGGCTTGGTCGCTGGCGACTTCGGTGGCCACGGGCAGGTCGGGACCGTTGGGGAAGTTATTCCTTTCTCCCGGGAGCGAGTAGGAATTCGCCTGGAGGTTCAGGCCGCTGAAGTAATAGGCGTCCCAGAGGGCGAGGTTCGCCACGAAGGCGTGGTCGGTGCGCACGTTGGCGAAGTTGCGGACCATGCGCGTGCCTTCGTGGATGCCCACGTAGCCGTTCTCGGGGATGGCCTTGTCGGTGCCGGTCTCGACCTTGGGGCCGGGCCAGTCGGTGACCTTCGTCAGGTCCGTGATGCCGGGATGGGCGAAAGAGGAGCCGACGGTGAGGTCGGCGTCCGTGTTGACTTGCGCGAAGCCGGCCGAACCGAGCTGGGCGAGCGAGAGCAGCGGCCGGCGCGGCACAGGGAAGATCACGGTGTCCGAGCGCTGGCTGACGGTGGGGTTCACGCTGGCGCCCCAGTAGGCGTTGATGTTGTTGGCGCTGAGCGCGAGCTGCGGTTCCGAGTCCAGCCCGCGTTGCGAGAGCACCCAGCCGATCGGCGTGTGGGCCTTGCCGTCGTAGCCGTAGAGGTGCGCCTGCTGCGGCCGCATGCTCAGGAAGAACGGCGACATCGGGGCGTTGAAGATCTCGGCGGGCGTCTCCAGCCGCAGGTTCAGGCCGCCGGCGTTGATGCGGAAGGTGGACTGGGCCGAGGTGTTGTTGGACGGATACCAGATGTCGCGCGTCTGGCCGGTCATCTCCGCGGAGCGCAGCAGGAAGTCCGTCATGAAGAACGGCTGCTTGTCGTTCCCGCGGGAGGCGCTGATCGAGGACACGATGCGTCCGTTGAGCGTCGCGGCGCGGTTGCCGCTGATGATCTCAGGCCGGCCGAATTCCGGATCGCCGTTCTCGGGGCCGTACGTGACCTGCTGGCCGAGCACGTTGACGTCGCCGCGCCAGAGGACGCCGGTGTGGGAGGCGTTGGCCCGGCCGGTGGGGAGGCGATAGTCCGGGGTGCGGGCGGTTCGGCCGACGATGCTGTTCAGCCACTGCTCGTTGTATTGGATGATGTTGCTCCAATGGCCGTTGTCGTTGCCGTACAGCGGCCAGCCGGCGGTGAGGGCCTGGAAGTTGAGCAACAGGGACTCGTCGACGAGATGCTGGCCCGGAGCGGTGCCGGAGCCCTCATAGGCGTAATTGGTGACGGTCCTGGCCGAGGGGTTATAGGTGGGATTCTGCGTCGTGGGCGAACCGAACCAGCGGCGGTCCTTGTTCAGCGCCTGACCTTCGATGCTCTTGTTGTTGAGCAGGTAGAAGTTCCAGTGCTGGTGCCCGCCGACCGCGGTGGTGCCGTTGCGCAGGCGGGGGAAGACATACCCAGGGGTGTTCGGGACGCCCTCCTCGCCGACGATACGGTTGTCGTAGTTGACCCAGCCGTTGTTGCGGACGACGAAGCGGACGGTCTTGCCTTGGTTGGGGGGCGAGGCGAACTGCAGGACGGTCTTGAGCTTCTTGGCCGTACCGTCCCAGTCGACGCCGAAGGCGTCGCGGAGGCGTCGCGAGTTCTTGACGTCTCTCCAGAGGTCTTCGGCGTTGTGGAAGGCGGCGGGATTGTCCGCCCCGGCCGCGCCGTTGTAGCAATAACCGCCGAAGAAACCGTGCGCGGGTGCCTGGCCGGCGCCGGTCGGCGCGGGCAATACGTACAATTTTCCGTCGCTGCGTCGGGTCGGCATGAAGCCCCAGGTCCAGAGGCGACCGTCGGGCTTGGTGAGGTCGGCCGCGGAACCTTCCTCGAGCTGCGTCGTGACGTCGCCGCTGCGTCGGTAGCGCACGTTATAGAAGGGCGTCATCTTGTAGACCGCGTTGCTGCCGAGGTCGTAGCCGAAGTCGTTCGTCGCGATGATGGTATTGCTGGCGCGGTTGGACTGATAGTCGCCGCCCATGAACTTGGTGCTGATCGTCTTGACCTCGCCGGGCTCGAGCCGGAACTTGCTGCCGGGATTGACGAGGCGGAACGAGAACGAACGGTTCTCGTAGGCGCCGTCCCCGAGGGCGACCTCGCCGATGAGCAGGTCGCGCTGCACCCGTTCGCCGACCCACAGCGGGTCGGTGAGGCTGCGCGGCCGGGGTTCCCATTGCGAGCTGTTGCGGGTCGGGGAGCTGGGATACGGATCGAAATACTGCCAATGGGTGTCGGCGAAATCCCACTGCTGGAGCTGCACGTCGAAGATGTAGGGCAGGGAGTCGCCGTTGGTCACCATCGCGAGGCCCTCGAACTCGATGGCCACGTCGTAGGGATTGTGGACCATCACGACCGGATCGACGGTCACGCCGAGCGTGCCGTTCAGGTCGGAGGCGCTGGCGTCGGAGAACACCCCGGAGAAGATCATCGAGAAGCGGACGATGCTCGGGGCGAGGCTCATCGAGGTTGGCCAGGTCCGCGTCGTGGTGTCAGGGAAAGTGCCGCTGAGGTTGTAATAGGCGTCGCCGTTGGCGGGGCGGGGTTGGGCGAGGCCCATCCGGTCGAAGTTCGTCACGAAATTCGCCCCGAACTGAGCGCCGACATAGTTATGGGCGAGGATGTTCGGGTAGCGCAGGCGCTGCTCGGCTTGGAAACTCGGCGTGTCGCTGGGAGCGGAGAGGTTGTTGCGGTAGAAATAACGGTCGGCGTTGAGCTGACCTCCGGCCGAGTAGAATTGGTCCGGCCGCTGCGCGAAGGCCCACGGCGTGATGCCGCCGCCCGGAATCACCTGGCGGCTGCGCTGGACGGGAGCATTGCGGTTGCCGGTCGCGTAGCTGAGCGGTTCGATGCCGCGGGCCACGACGGCGTCGGCCGGGGCGGCGGGCTGGCCGCGCAGCGCGCCGGAACTCTGGCCGGCCTGTTCGATCTCGCGCTTGTACATCCGGTAGTAATTGCGGTAAAGGTCCCAGGTGGGTCCGCGGACGATGCGTCCGTTAAGGTTCTCCGGATGGGTCTCGGGCAGTTCCGACCAAGGCAGCGCGTTGATGCGCCGGGTGAGGCCGTTGCTGGCGCTGTTCACGACGCCGCTGCCGCTGTACCAGTTGGTCGTGCCCACCCGGTTCTCGGTGGCGCTGGGGCTGTTTTCCGTGTTCGCCAGCAGGCGCGAAACGACGTTCGCGTTGTGGGTGTAGGATTCGAAGAAGGCCGAACGCAGCGGCGCCTCATAGACGAAGCCCAGACGCTCCGGCGATTCGCTGAAGGGGCCGAGGGCCGTGCCGTTGCCGCCGTTACGCGCGCGGAGGAGGTTGTAGGAGTTGCCGAGCAGCGAACTCAGGTAGCGCGGCGCCCATTCGGAGGCGCGCGGCGAGGCGAGCAGCAGGTCGCTCGGGGAGCCGAGCTTGTCGACGAGGTTGGGACGGTTGTAGTCGAGGTCCACCGCCAGCCCGTTCGTGCCGAGTCCCGTGGTGCTAGGGTGGGCGTTGGGCGCGCCATGGAAGAGCGACTGTCTCCGCAGGCGGCCGTCGGTCACCTGCGTGACGTCCTTCTGTCCGGGGTAGACCTCGATTCCCCGGTACATCGCATAAGGCAGTTCGAACGCCGTCGAGAGGTCGATCTTCACGCCGCCGTTGTAGGTGTCGGTGAGCGTCGAGAAGGAATAGGTGGTGATGTCATGCCAGAGCAGGCGTGCGGCGTCGGACATCGCCTGACCGGCGGCCGGGCCGGCTTGACGCTCCGCCCAGGCGGAGAGGCCGGAGATGCCCACGGCTTTCGCCAGCTGGAAAGCCTGCGGATTGCCGGAAGCGGCCGTGATGTCCTGGGCGCGCCAGGCATCGAAGTTGAAGCCCGAAGGCAGGACGCCCTTGGCGTTGACGCCTTCGCGGATCGGATCGCCCGGTCCGCCGATGGCGCCGATGCCGTTGCGCTGATTGGCGGAGCCCGCGAACCCGCGGTCCCAGTTCTCGTTGGAGAGCCAGGTGCCGGCGCCGGTCGAGGCATAGTGGTCGGGCAGGTTGACCTTGGCCTTCACGCCTTCGTCACCGATCCAAAAAGCATAACGTCCGTTGGCGCCGAGGGTCGTGGTGTCGGCGTAGGTCGGTCCCGGCATCGGCTGCGGGCGGGCGTCAATGGCGCCCATGTAATTGCGCTGCAGGCCGGAGAGACCGGTGGGCAGGTTGAGCGTGCCGTAGGAGACGAGCGGCACGAGCTGGGTCGCGTCGAGGTCGATCGGATTACCGAGGTCATCGATCAGGGCCTGGGCTTCCGCCGCGCGCGCCGGGGCGACGACACGCTGGTTGGCGTTGGTCGTGAAGTAGGTGTTGTTAGGGACGAAGTTAGGGGCCGTGCCGGAGAGTTCGGGCACCGGGTTGACGACGAAGGGCGAGGCCAGCCAGCCGAGGAAGAGGCGTGAGTCCGCCGGGTTGCTCACGTCCCAGTCGCGCGCGCGCGAGGCGTCGGCGCCGCCGGTCGACCATACGCCGGTGAGGTATCGCTTCTGGTGGGAGAGGCGACCGCCGCTGGGCGCGTTGTTGTTCGCGCCGTCCGAACGGCCGCGGACCGGGGCGATCGTCGCGGCGTCGTTGTTGCCCACGGCGACGTCGTTGTTGGCGAACATGTCGGCGCGCATGGTCACGCGCTGGTCGGGGCCGGCGAGCTGCTGGAGCTGGGCCACCGCGATACGGGCCGAAGCGAGGGCGTTGAAGCGCGCGCGCAGATAGCCGGAATGGCTCTGCGCCAGACGGCTTTCGACCTGCAGGAAAGAGGCGAGGACGATCACCAGCATCACCATCGCGGCCATGACGGTCAGCGAGAGCACGAGCGAGAAACCTGAGCGTTTGAGTCTCATAGGAAAAGTGGGGTAAAATCACAGTAAACACCCCTAGGGCTAAGTCAAAGGATTGGTTTTACACATTTGTTCCAAAGGATTGGTTTTAATCATATAAAATCATATAAAATCATAAAATGTCCATTTAATGTCAATTTAAAGGGCGGGCTTGCGACCTCTGGGGGTTTGCCGAGGTTAGAGAGGTGCAAACCCTCATCCAAGGTGCCGGCGCTTTCATCTGGCCGCTCGGTTTCTGCTCCTTCTTGGCGGTCTACCTGATCATCGAAAGAGCCCTGGCCCTCCGGGTCTCCCGGGTCGCGCCCGAAACCGTCGTCAAGGCGGTCCTCGCCGGCCAGCTCGACCAGGTCGGCGCCGCCGACGGCGAATCCGTCGCGGGTCGTCTCGTGCAGCGCTGGAAAGACGGCGCCTCGGGCGAAGTGCTCAAGGCTTGGGCCCGGCATGAGCTCATCCGGCTGCAGCGCGGCCTCCACCTGCTCGACAGCATCGTGGCCGGCGCGCCCTTGCTCGGCCTGCTCGGCACCGTCGCCGGCCTCGCCACGCTCTTCCCTGAGCAGGGTATGCCGGATGCGCAGACGCTCACGCGCGGCGTCGGCCTCGCGCTCAGCACGACGATGATCGGTCTCTGCGTCGCGATCCCCGCGCTGCTCGCCGCGAACTGGCTGGGCCGTCGGCTCGAGATCCTCTCCTCGCGGCTCGACGTCCTCGTCGAAGCCCTCGAAGCCCGCCGTCGATGAGCCTTGTCGTCGCCCGCCGCCGTCGCGCCGACATCAACGTCGTGCCGCTCATCGACGTGATGGTGGTGCTCGTCTTCTTCCTGCTCCTGAGCGGCCGCTTCGAGCAGACGCGCGCCCTCGCCATCGTGCCGCCCACGGCTTCGGCGGGCACGGCCGGCGCCGAAGCTTCTTCGCTCGTCGTCGGGGTCGACCGCGACGGCAAGCTCTACCTCGAAGGCAAGCCCATCGCCGCCGACGCGCTCGCCAAGGCCCTCGTCGACCACGCGCTGAAGTCGCCCGGCACCGAAGTCATCATCGTCGCCGACGAGCGCTCCCTCACCGGCGCCGCGGTCGGCGCCCTCGACGCCGCCGCCAAGGCCGGCCTGAAGCCGCGCCTGCAGACCCGCCAGCCGCGTTGATCGGGGATGCGAGGACCCGAGTCCTCCGTCTTCCATCGTCCATCCTTCGCCTTCCATCTTTCATCTCAGACCGCTTCCTCCCATGTCTACCCGTCTCCCTGAAGTCCTCCGCCTGCTCGAAGACTACACGCAGGCCCATGGCACGTCCGGACATGAGGACGCGGTCCGCGCGATCTTCGTCCGCGAACTCCGCGGCCGCGCGTTCAGCGCCGACGGCCTCGGCGGCGTCCTCGCCTCGCCCGCCAAGGAGCATGGCGGTCCCCGCGTAGTGCTGACGGCGCACATGGATGAGATCGGTTTCCTCGTGCAGGCGATCACCCCCGACGGCTTCCTTCGCCTGGTGCCGGTCGGAGGCTGGCCCGACGGCGTCCTCGCCGCACAGCGTCTCCGCATCTGGGCGCGCTCCGCGCGCAAGGAATTCCTCGGCGTCGTCGCCGCGCTCCCGCCTCATCAGGGCGGCGCCCAGGCCGCTTCCGCCGACAAGGTGCTCGTCGACATCGGCGCGCGCTCGGCCGACGCCGTCGCGCGTCTCGGCATCCGTCCGGGAGATCCGGTCGTGCCGGAAGGTCCGTTCACGGCCCTCGCCGAACCCGGCCTCTACGTCGCCAAGGCTTTCGACAACCGCGTCGGCATGGCCGCGCTCACGCTCGCCACGCACGCGCTCGACGCCGCTCCGCCGGCCGCCGATCTCCTCGCGGTCGCGACGGTGCAGGAAGAAGTCGGCTGCCGCGGCGCGGTCGTCGCGGCCCGCCTCGCGCAACCCGACGTGGTCATCGTCCTCGAAGGCCCGCCGGCCGACGACCTGCCCGGCCTCGCCCCGCATGGGGAGCACCAAGGCGCCCTCGGCGGCGGTGCGCAGGTGCGCGCCTACGATCCGACGGCGATCATGAATCCGCGCCTCGTCGACCTGACGCTGCAGGTCGCCGCCGAACAGGGGATCCCATGCCAGTTGGCGGTCCGCCGTACGGGCGGCACCGACGCGCGTTCCTTCCAGGCCCATGAGCTGGGCCTCCCCGTCATCGTGCTCGGCGTGCCGGCCCGCTACATCCACACGCACAATGCGGTCATCGACGTCGCCGACCTGCAGGCCTGCGTCGACCTGGCCGTGGCGTTGGTCCGCCGGCTCGACGCGCCGACGGTCAAGTCGCTGACGCAGTATCTCTGAGCGGGCCGGACACGCTTTCTCGCCCGGAATCCGCACAATCCGCTTGAGAGGGGAGGGGGCTCCGCTGACAGTAGTCCCCATGTGCGCGGACAAGAAACCCGCCTCGGCTTCCGGCAAGGAAGGCTTCGAGGCCGAACTCAAGCAGCTCGAGCAGCTCGTCGAGTCCCTCGAGTCCGGCGACGTCTCGCTCGACGCGCTCGTCGCGAAGTATGAGGAAGGCATGCGCCTCCTGAAGTCCTGCCAGAAGTCGCTCGAAGCCGCTGAACTGCGCATCGAGCAGCTCGGCAAGCGCGGCGAAGACTCGCAGGGCTGATGTCGCTCCTCGCGTCCATCCGCGGTCCGGCCGACGTCAAGGCCCTCGCGCCCGAGCAGCTTCCGCTCCTCGCGCAGGAGATCCGCGAACGCCTCGTGGCCGTCACGGCCAAGAACGGCGGCCATATCGGTCCCAATCTCGGCGTGGTCGAACTCTCGATCGCCCTGCACCGCGTCTTCGGCACGCCGCGTGACAAGTTCGTCTTCGACGTGGCCCACCAGGGATACGTCCACAAGCTCCTCACCGGACGTAACGGCGCCGACTTCGATGGCATCCGCACCACGGGCGGGCTGAGCGGCTTCCTGAATCGCGAGGAGAGCCTGCACGACGTCTTCGGCGCGGGCCACGCCGGCACGGCGCTCTCCGCCGCCGTCGGCCTCGCCAACGCCCGCGACCGCCTCGGCGAAGATTCGCACGTGGTCGCCCTCATCGGCGACGCGGCCCTCACCTGCGGCGTCACGATGGAGGCGCTCAACAACGCCGCGAAGTCGACCAAGCGCCTGGTCATCGTGCTCAACGACAACGAGTGGTCCATCGACCGCAACGTCGGGGCGGTCGCCGACATCCTGAGCCGCCTGATCGTCACGCGTCCTTACAATAACTCCCAGCAGGGCCTGAAGCGCTTCCTCAGCAAGACCCGCCTCGGCACCAAGGTCCTGGACTTCGGCCGGAGCTTCAAGCGCCACGTGAAGAACTGGTATACGCATAGCTCCTCGCTCTTCGAGCAGTATGGCGTGCGTTACGTCGGCCCGATCGACGGTCATGACCTCGGCGCGCTCGAGCGCTACCTGAATTTCTGCAAGGACTCCCAAGGTCCGATCCTCCTGCACGTCCGCACGGAGAAAGGCCGCGGCCTCGGCGCCGCGCTCAATAACCCCGAGAAATTCCACGGCACGGGCGCCTTCGATCCCGAGACAGGCGACTCGCTCGCTTCCGGCGCCGCCGGCGCCCCCAAGGCCTGGCAGGACGTCTTCGGCGCCCTGTTGCTCCGTGAAGCCAAGGCCGACTCCCGCGTGGTCGGCATCACGGCCGCGATGCCTTCGGGCACGGGCCTCAACCAGCTGAAGAAGGAACTCCCCGCGCAGTACCACGACGTCGGCATCGCCGAGGAGCACGCCGCGCTCTTCGCCGCCGGCATCGCCGCCCGCGACCTCCGTCCGGTCTGCGCGATCTATTCCACCTTCATGCAGCGCGCCTACGACATGGTCATCCATGACGTCTGCCTGCAGCGTCTGCCGGTCACCTTCTGCATGGACCGCGCGGGCGTCTCGCCCAGCGACGGCCCGACGCACCACGGCCTCTTCGACATCGCCTACCTGCGTTGCGTCCCGAACGTCACGCTGATGCAGCCGAAGGATGAGGACGAGTTCGCGGACATGCTCCATACCGCGCTCAAGTCCGGCGCGCCGATGTTCATCCGCTATCCGCGCGGCGCCGCCGCCGGCAAGGCGGTCAAGGCGCAGCCCGCGCTCATCCCGCTCGGTCAGGCCGAAGTCCTCCGCGCCGGCGCCGACGTCCAGCTCTGGGCCCTCGGCACGATGGTGCCCGAAGCCGAGGCGCTCGCCGAAAAGCTTTCCGCCGCGACCGGCCTTACCGTCGGCGTCGTCAACGCGCGCTTCGCCAAGCCGATCGACAGCACCTTGCTGGTCAACCAGGCCAAGGCCGCGAAGCTCATCGTCACGCTCGAGGACGGCGCCGTCACCGGCGGCTTCGGCACGGGTGTGCTCGAGACCCTCGCCGAACACGGCGTCCGTACCCCGGTGCTCCGCCTCGGCTGGCCCGACCGTTTCGTCGGCCATGCGACCGACGTGAAGACCCTGCGCGCCGCCCACGGCCTCTCGCCCGACCAGATGTTCGCGGCGATCAAGGAGAAGGTGGGGTCCTGATCATCGAGGACTGAATGGAGGGCTGAGTAGAGGACTGCGTCGAGGACTGGATTGATCAAACGCACTTAAAGGTAGGGACAGCACCACGTGCTGTCCTTTTTTGTGGGTAAGCTTCGCGGATGGGTAGGGTCGGGACCGCGTCACGACATGGCTGTCTCGAGGCAGGGATAGCACCACGTGCGTTTCTTTTTTGGTAGCCGAGATTAATCCAAAGGGAAACCGGAGACCGGATGATTGGCTGGGGACATTAAAACACTTTCAGGTCTCGGGTCTCGGCCAGCAGGACTCTGGTACGGATATCCAGGTTCAGGTGCAGGTACGGGATCTTTACCATCTGTCATCCGTCATCGATTCAGTCATCCACTCAGTCCTCCCACTGTCTCTTTCTATCCGCTAACCGCCAACCGCTAACCGCCACCACCTGTGACCATCACTTCTTCCCTTCCTCGATCCTCACCCTCATCTCCTCGGCCCGCGCGGTCGCTGCTTCGGCGTGCTTCACGGCTTCGGTGAGTTTGGTGAGGATGAGTTTCTCTCGTTCCTGGAGAGCGGCGAGGCGGGCGTCGCGGGCCTTCACGGCGTCTTCCCATCCGCGGAGCGCCGCCTGCCAGTCCTTGGTGCGGGCGACGAATTCGGCGGTCTGCTTCCGGTTCTCCGCTTCGGCGTCGGCGCGCAACGCGCGCGTGCGGTCGAGCTGGGTGCGCAGTTCGGCGAGATCCTGCTTCAGGCCTTCGCTTTCGGCGCGGGCCTGGGCGAGGTCGGCGACCAGCCTGGCGCGTGTGGCACCTTCGGAGGCGTAGTCCGCGCGCAAGCCGAGGTCGCGCTGCCACTGCCAGCCGGCTACGGCGACGAGCAGGCCGATCAAGGCGAACTGGATGGCGCGCAGGCTCATTTGGCTTCGACGGGTTCGGCGGCGAAACGCACTTCGGTGATGCCCGCTTCGCCGACGGCCTCGAGGGCGCGGGTCATCGCGGCGAAGGGAGTGCGGGCGTCGCCCTGCACGAGGGCCGGCCGGCCGGGCGCGGCGGCGGCGCGGCGGCGGAGTTCGGCGACGAGTTCATTGCGGCCGAGCGCGCGGCCTTCGAGCGAGAGCGTGCCCGCGGCGTCGACGGCGACGACGAGGTCGCGTTCAGCCGAGGCGGTGGCCGCCGCGGAGGCGGGCAGACGGACGGGGGCGAGCGCCTGGCTCTGCGTCAGGCCGAGCGTGGCGAGGATGAACGTGGCCAGCAGGAAGAACATGATGTCGATGAGCGGCACGATCTCGATGCGTGCGCCCGTCTCTTCGTCCTTCGGCCGGCGGAGGCGGATGGCCATCTCAGCGACGGCGCCCGGCTTCGTCGGGCGCAGGTTGGAATTCGCTCACCGGCTGGCCGGCGGCCGCGGCGCTCTTCAGCGCGATCTCGGCCTGGTTGATGGCCTGCTCGAGGTCGTGGCGCAGCGACTGCGCGCGGCGGTGGAAGAAGTTGTGCGGGATGAGGCAGAAGATCGCGATGCCCAGGCCGGCGGCCGTCGCGATGAGGGCTTCGCCGACGCCGCCGCTGACCTTGGCGACCGCGAGCTGCTCGGAGCCGATGAACTGGAAGCTGCCCATGATGCCGACGACGGTGCCGAGCAGGCCGAGCAACGGCGCGAGCGTGACGATGGTGCTCAGCAGCCACTGGCGAGCGCCGGCCTCCTCGAGCGTCTCTTCGGCGCGCAGCTGCATGGCGGTCACGGGCTCGGTACGGCCGTTGGCGAGGCCGGAGCGGAGCGCGACGAGGAAGGGCGAGGCCGCGCCTTGCGTGCGCTGCCAGGCCGGGCCGTATTGGCCGAGACGGACTTCCCAGAGGGCTTCGCTGAAGGCCTTGTCGGCGCGGAGGCGACGGACGTCACGCCAGTAGAGCAGACGCTCGGCCACGGTCGCGAGGGCGACGATCAGGCAGACGAGGATCGGCCACATGATGGGGCCGCCTTTGAGGAAGGTCTCTACGAGCACGTTGGCGAGGGGCATGGTCACTGGAGTTGGAAGTGGATGGAGATCTCGTAAAGGCGGACGTCACCGACGGGGAATTCCCAGCGGCGCAGGATGGTCTCGGTCGCCGCGTCATCGAGGCGGTGGCAGCCGGAAGTATTGACCGCGCGGGCTCGGCGCACGGCGCCGTTCTCGCCGACTTCGAATTCGACGCGCACGACGCCGCTCTCGCGACGACGCAGGCATTCGTAGGGATATTCCGGCCAAGGCTGCCGGCCGGCCATCTCGGCGACATCGAGCACGACGGGGCCGGCCGTCACCCCGCCCCGGGCGGCGCCCGTGGCGCCGGTCTTGCCGACGGCGGGGACGGTGGGCGTCGTCACCGGGCGGCGGACAGTCGCGGCGGGAACCTGCGGAAGGGACGGCAGACGCAGGTCCGGGAGCGAGGTGATCGGGGCGAGGGGCGCGGGCGCCAACGCGGCATCAGGGGCGACCGCGGCGCTGTCCGCGTTCGCGGAGGGCGCGGTGCGGAGCTTCGTCGGGTCGAGCTTTACCAGCGCCGGCTTGGCCTTCGCGGGCGGAAGCGTCGCGGGTTCGAGTCGCGGGGGCGTGCGGGTCAGCCCGCTGACCGACACGCCGAGCGCCACGACCGCGAGCGCCACGACGACGAAGTCGAGGAGGCGGTCGGAGTCAGGCTGGACTGGCGCGGGGCGCATACGCGGGGGAACGTGACGATGCGAGCGCGGCCCGGCGGTGGCAAGTCGCGTCCGGGGTTCAGAAGGCCAGTTCGCCGCCGCAGAAGAAGGTTCGCGGGGCGTTGGCGCGTGCGCCCAGCGGGGCGCGGCTGATGATGGCCCGCTTATCGAGCAGGTTCTGCACGCCGCCGACGAGCTTGAAGGAAGGCGTCAGCTGATAGCGGAGGTTGAGGTCCACGGTGAGCAGGCCGTCGACCTTGCCGTCGAGCGCGGACGGATTGGCCGGCGCGCCGGAGCCGTCGACGAGCCGCGGGCCGGCGTTATAACCCGTACCCCAGGTCGCGGAGTAGTAGCTGAGGTCGAGCGAGCCGCCCCACGGTCCGGTCTCGAAGCCTAGGCCGGCCGAGAGTTTCCATTCCGGGATATAGGGGATCTCGTTGCCGTTGCTCGCACCGGCGAAGAGACCGGCCGAATTACCGAGCCGGCTGCCTTCGATGTCGCTGAAGCGCGCGTGCGTCCAGGTCAGGCCCGCGTAGGCAGGCAGCGCGAAGCCGCGGCCTGGCGCTCCGGCGAGGTCGTGTCGCACGAGGGCTTCGAGTCCGTAAGAAGTCGCGCCGCCGCCATTGGTGACGGGCATCAGGCCGCCGCCGGCCACGCCGACCACGGGCGCGATGAGGTCGCGGAAATCGGTATGGAAGGCGGTGAGTTCCCAGCTGGTCGCGCGGTCGCGGTGACGCAGGCCGAGCTCCTTGCCGAGGCTTTCTTCGGAGCGCGTGCCGGCCGCGTAGCCGGAAGGATTGGCCGCCGAGCCGCCGCGGTAGACGCCGCCGAAGACCGTGCTCTGCGCGGTGAGTTCGTAGGTGAAGCCCAGTCCGCCCATGACCATCTCGCTGTCGACGGGCGTGTAGGCGCCGCCCGACGTCGTATTTGCCATGTCGAGGAACTCGTAACGCACGCCCGGACGCAGGGTCAGGGCGCCGAACTTGATCGCGTCTTCGACGAAGAACGCCGTCGCGAGGGTCTCCTGGAAGCCGGCCGAGGTCACCGCGGCCTTGGTGCCCGCGCCGATCACGCCGTCGTCGACCACGTAGAACGTGCGCTGGTTCGCGCCGCCGGCGGTGTCGCGGTGGACGCGCAGGCCGGTGACGAGCTCATGGCGTACTTCGCCGGCCTCGAACTGCTTCCGTACCGAGCCCTGCCAGCCGTAGGCCGCGTGGTTGCGGGTGGCATCGTTGGTGAAGAACTCGCCGTCGTTACCGGCGACGAGGTCTCCGCGCAGGATCGCGAGGGAGGGGGCGTGCGCGAGGGCTTCGGCGACGTTGGTGCGGAGGCCGGTGCCACGGAGTCCGTCGAGCTTGTCCCAGTTGCGGTCGAACTTGTTGAAATAGAGCGCGCTTTCGAGGCGGAGGGACTTGTCCGGTTCGGCGATCCACTTGAGGTAGGTGCGCCAATGTTCGGCCACGTGGTGGTCGAAGCGGCTCGAGCCGTAGCGACGGTCAGGATTCGCGCGGAGGTCGGCCTCGGTCAGGCCCGCGTAGGATTCGTCGGCTTCGAAGTCGGTCTGGCCGACCTTGAGTTCGATCCGCTGGCGGAGGGCGCCCTTCGGTTCCCACGACAGCTTGACCATCGGTTCGGTGAGGGTGAAGCCGCTGCGGCGGCCGACGCCGTCGATCGAGCGGTAGCCGTCGCTGAGCTGGGTGTGCAGTTCGACGAGGGCGCCGACCTTGCCTGCCTCGGTCATCGTCGTGCCGCCGAGCCAGGTCTGGTTGAAGAAGTTGCCGTAGCTGCCCGCGGTCAGGCGGGAGAAGAACTGCTGTCCGCCGGTCGGGATCGGGGTGGAGAGGAAGTTGATGACGCCGCCCGTGGTGTGCGGACCGTACATCACCTGGCTCGAACCTTTGAGGAACTCGATGCCCGCCATGCGACCCGACTTCGGCGAGTAGTAAGCGTTGGGCGAGGAGTAGGGCGAAGGGGCGGTCAGGATGCCGTCCTCCATCAGGGTGACCTTGGCGCTGCGCGTCCCGTCGACGCCGCGGATCGAGATGTTGGGGAAGTTGCCGAAGCCGTCTTCGTCGCGCACGAACACGCCGGGGGTGTTGGCGGCGATCTGCTTGATGTTGGTGTAGCCTTTGGCGCGGAACTCATCGCCTTCGATGACGGCCGCCGAGCCCGGGAGGATGAAGGCATCTGGCGCGATGCCCGTCACGGTCAAGGGGGCGAGCTCGCTGGACTTCACGGTCGAGGGCACGGTCTGGGCCAAGGTTACTTGGCTGGCGGCGAGTAGGAAGAGGAGGTGCGTGCGCATGACGGAATGGGCTGGTCGCCAAAAATTGAGATTCAGTCTCAACAGTCAAATATGAAACTGAGTCTCAATCTCATCTCAATCGCAAAGGCTGGACGTAAGGGTTGAGTTATCGTGCGAAATGAAGGATTTTAAAGGCCCCTGATGCCCCTCCTAATCGTCATTCCGGTCCGCAATGAGGAGCGCCGTCTGGGGCCGGGCTTGGCCCGTCTGGCGGAGAGCCTGCAGGCCAACGGCTGCGCGGATGCCCTGATCGTGGTCTCGGACAACGGCTCGACGGACTGGACCCGGTCGGTCGCCATCGAAGCGTCCGCGAAGATCCCGTATCGCGTCGTCTACCATCGGGCGTGCGACCATGGCGACAAAGGGGTCGCGATCTGCTCCGCCTGGGAGTCGGCGCCGGAGGGCTATGACGTGCTCGCGTATTGCGACGCCGACATGGCCACGGATCCCGAAGCGCTCGTGCGCGGCTACCGTCTCATCGCGGAAGGGAAGGCCGACCTCGTCGCCGGCTCCCGCTGGCATCGCGATTCGCAGGTCATCGGCCGTTCCTGGAAGCGCTCGCTCATCTCCGCGACGCTCTCGTTCTTCTGGCGGCTGCTACCCGGCGCTCGCCTGACCGATCCGGGCTGCGGCCTGAAGCTCGTGCGTCGTTCCGTCTTCGTGCAGTTACAGATGCCGACCGACGCGCGCGGTTTCTCTTTCGGCGGCGAAGCCTTCGTGCGGCTTGCCCGTGCAGGAGCGAAGCTCGTCGAGATTCCCGTCAAATGGACCGACGACGATGCCGGCCGCATCCGCCTCGGCAAAGCCGCCGGCGATTACGCCCGCGCGTGGGGGAGATTGATGGGAAAGAATTGAGGACTGAATGGAGGACAGCGTGGAGGGCTGGGTAGATGACCGCATCGATGACAGAGGACAGAGCTCCTGTACCTGCACCTGAATACCCGAAGCTGATACCTGACGGCCCAGACCTGAGACCTGAAAGGTGTTTCTGCCCCAGCCAATCATCCGGTCTCCTGTTTCCCCTTGAGCGGATGGCTTTTGCCTAGGGTAGGGTCGGGACCCTTACCAAAAAAAGGACAGCACGTGGTGCTGTCGCTACCTTGATACCCCTCGAGTCCTCGGGCCCGCTTATCCTCCGATGCTCGACGCTTAGCGCTGTCCTTTCCGTCTCTCCGGCCCTCTGGGCTTCTGGACCTGGCGGTCATCGTAGAGGCGGAAGTCGACCTGACGCTTGAAGCGATCCACGCGGTCGACGGTCACCTGGATGACGCCGCCAGGCATGAACTTCCGGCCGGTGCGGCTGCCGACGAGCATGTTGCCGCGGTCGTTGAGGCGGTAGTAGTCGTCGGTGAGCGTCGACATGTGCACGAGGCCGTAGGCCTGCGAGGCGTTGAGCTCGACCATGAGGCCGTGCGGCTTCACGTCAGTGATCGTGGCCTCGAACGGACGCTTGTCCGGGCGGGCGGCTTCGCGTTCGAAGAGTTCGAGGAGCTTGATCTTCACCGAATCGCGTTCGGCTTCGGAACTGTTACGCTCGGTGATCGAGATATGCTCGCAGGAGCGCGTCAGCTCGCTGAGGCCCGGCGAACGCAGCGGCTCCTTCGGCGCCGAGCGCACGCCCTGCTTCTGGATGAAGGCGTCGAAGATGCGGTGCTCCAGCAGGTCGGAGTAACGGCGGATCGGCGACGTGAAGTGCGAGTAGTGCCGCTTCGCGAGGCCGAAGTGACCGTCGGGCGACGGGCGGTAGCAGGCCTGCTTGAGCGAACGCAGGAGCTGGATGCGGATCGTGTAGCCGTCTTCGCGGTCCTTCAGGCTGGCGAGCAGCTTGACCATCTCGGAGCGGTGCGTGAGGTCGCCGACCTTGAAGCCGTTGCCGGCGAGCTCTTCGCGCAGGGCGGCGAGCTTCTCCGGATCGGGGTCGTCGTGCACGCGGTTGACGTGCGGGATCGAAGCCTTGTCGAGGGCCGTGGCGACGCTCTCGTTGGCGAGGAGCATGAACTCCTCGATCAGCTGGTGCGATTCGTCGTGCTGCACGACCTCGGTGCGGTCGGCCCAGCCGTCCTTGTCGCAGTAGATCTTGATCTCCTTCATCTCCAGGTCGAGCGACCCGGCGCGGAAGCGTTCGGCGCGGAGCACCTTGGCGATGTTCCAGAGGTCGTCGATCATGCCTTGGACCAGGTCCAGTTCGGCGTCGGTGAGTTCGGCGAGCGGGCGGCCCGGCGAGCCGGTCTGGTGCGGCGGCGGGGCTGGCAAGGCGCGGATCTGATCCTTCGTCAGGTGCTGCAGGAAAGCGTAGGCCTGCTTGTAGGTCAGGCGCTTGACGCTGCGGATGACCGAGTTGGCGAATTCGGTCTTAACCAGACGGGCGTCCGGGGTGAACTCACAGATCACCGTCTTCACCAGGCGGTCTTCCGCCTCGACGAGCGAGCACAGGCCGCTGGAGAGCGCGTGTGGGAGCATCGGGATGACCGTGCCGACGAGGTAGGTGGAGTTGCCGCGTTCGCGCGCCTCGACGTCGAGGGGCGAGCCGGTCTTCACGTAGGCGGAGACGTCGGCGATGTGGATGCCCACGCGGACGTTGCCGTTCGGCATGCGCTGCACGGACAGGGCGTCGTCGAAGTCCTTGGCGTCATCCGGGTCGATGGTGATCGTCGGGATCGCGCGGAAGTCCTCGCGGCCGACGCAGTCGGCCTTCGTGACGACCTTGCCGAACGCGTTGGCCTCGGCGGCGACCGCGGGCGGGAATTCGGGGCGGAGGCCGTAGCGGCGCAGGATGGCGAGGTATTCGGCCATCGGCGTGTGCGTGACGCCGAGGACTTCGGTCACCGTGCCCGTCGGGCTGAGGTTACGGCGTTCCCAGGCGTCGAGCCGCACGACGACCTTGTCGCCGGGTTTCGGCGCGGGCGTCAGGCCGGCGCGGGCCGGATCGCGCACGATGATCTCGCGCGAGACGCGGGGGTCGTCGGGGACGACGAACCACTGCAGGCGATTGTTGCCGATCGTGCCCGTGAGTTGCGTGAGCGCGCGTTTGACGATGCGCACGACCGTGCCCGTGCCCCAGTCGTCACCGTTGCGGTCGCGGCGGTTGGCGTTGAGTTTGACCAGCACGCGGTCGCCGTGGAGCGCCACGTGCGTGTCGTCGGCATCGATGTGCAGCTGTTCGCGAGGCGGCGAGCCGGGGACGGCGTCGAAGACCACGCGGGCCGAACCGCTCGGGCGGAAGAGGATGGTCCCCTCGAGGAGCTCGGCGTCGGGCTTGCGGGCGCCGCCGCCCTGGCCCGCGAAGGGCAGGGCGAGCAGGTGGCCTTTGACGGTCACGACGGCGCCGGCCTTGATGAGGCGCGGGATCGTCTTGCTCAGGCGGCGCAGGTCTTCGCGCGTGCCGCCGAGGGCCTGCACGATGGCTTCGAGGCGCATCGGCTTGTAGCCGGGCTTCCCGAGGAACTTCAGGAGGACTTCTTCGGCGCTCATGCGCTTTCGTTCGCGCCTCCGAGCAGGCTGCCCAGGTAGGGCATGAGCTGCTTCTTACGGCTGACGATGCCGGGCAGGTCGAAGATGTCCGGCGGGCGTTTCTGCGGGTAGGTGATGGCCTGCACGACTTCGGCGTCGCCGCGGATCAGGAAGAGCGAGCTCTGGGTGTCGATGTCGGTCACGAGGAGGCAGGAGAAGTTCAGGCCGTTCTCCTTGCGGTAGGTCTCGAGGGCTTCGAGGAGGGCGTCCTCGCACTTCCAGAAGTTCGTGAAGCCGAGTTCCTCGACCTGCGAGACCGAGAAGCGGCGTTCGCCTTCGCGGTATTGCTTGCAGTCCGCGCGCACGGCGGCGGCCGGGCTGAGGGTCGAGAGCACCGAGCCGGCGTTGAAGATCATGTCGGCGAGCTGGCGCGGGTCCGCGTCGGCGAGGCGCGCGAGCCACTGGAGCAGGTCGGCGTCGAGCGGCGTGGTGGTCGGGCTCTGCAGCAGCAGCGTGTCCGAGATGATGCCGCACATCATCAGGCCTGCGATCTGCGGCGTGGGCTTCAGGTCGGCGGTGCGGAACATGTCCGCGACGATCGAGCAGGTGGAGCCGAGCGGGCGGTTGATGAAGAGGATGGGCTGGTGCGTCGGCGCGTTGCCGAGGCGGTGGTGGTCGACGACCTCGGCGATCTCGACTTCGGCGGCGCCGTCGACGGCCTGGGAGAGCTCGTTGTGGTCGACGAGCACGAGCTTGGCGCGCGGCGGGTTGATGATGTCCGACTTGGTGAAGACGCCGAGCAGGCGGCCGTCCTCGTCGACGACATGACAGATCAGGGCCGGGTTCTGGACGATGCGGCGGCGGGCCACGGAGAGCTTCTCCTGCGGCTTGAAGGTGAAGGCGTCGCGCTGGACGAGGCCGCCCACGAGCGTGGAGGCGCGCACGGCCCAGGCGGTCGTGGCGCTGTCGGTGTCGGCGTAGGCGACGGAGACCTTGGCGGCCTTGGCACGCTCGAGGACCTCGGGCTTCATGCGGTGCCCGCCGGTGACGATGATGATGCGCACGCCCATCTCGATGGCGCGCAGGTGGACGTCGGCGCGGTCGCCGACGACGATGACGCTCTTATTGGTCGGGATGCCTTCGACGGTCGCGGACTTGCCGAAGGAATCGAGTTCCATGGCCGCGACGCGCACGTAGAGCTCTTCGACGCTCGCGGCGTCGTAGGCGACGACCTCGGTGCCGCCGATGGAGCGGATGATGGCGTTGATCGAGCTGGTGACCTTGCGCATCGAGGTCGCGCGCTTGGGCTTCGGGATGAAGTAGTCGCCGAGGCTGAAGATGGAGACGTAGCCTTCGAGGCGGCCGTCCTTGCCGACGACCGGGAGCGCGCGCACGTCATGCAGGTCGAGGAGCTCGAGCGCGCGGGCGCACGTGTCGTCGACGCTGACCTTGAACGGGTCGCGGTGCATGATGTCCTCGATGCGCGGGATGACGTCGCCTACGAATTCGGGGAGGGCGGCGCCGAAACGGCCGAGGATCGCGTCGATACGCGCGTTGGAATTACCGCAACGGGCGGGCTTGAAGCCGGTCTGGCCGGAGGCTTCCTTGAAGGCGGCGTAGGCGAGGGCGGAGCAGATGGCGTCGGCGTCGGGATTCTTGTGGCCGATGATGTACGTCGGTTGGGCGGAACGGGCCAGGGGCAGGGGAGGAGGGACGGACATGGCAGACGACGCGGAGGCGTAGGGCGTTTGTAAGGGCGAGACGCTGGGGAGGGAAGATTAATGGGGCGAAGCCG
>JBDKIN010000166.1:0-9360 GCA_039797095.1 Verrucomicrobiota bacterium | reverse complement strand
TTCACGATCGGCCTCTGGTATTGCCTGTCGCGCGCCCCGCGACTGATCACCTTGCCTTCGCCGCTCGACGCGGCGGCCGCCGTCAAGGCCATCAAGGAAGAGAAGGTCACCGTCGTCGTCGGCACGCCGACCTTCCTCCGTCCGTATCTTCGTCGTGGCACTGCGGCCGACTTCGCATCGCTTGAGTGGGCGGTCGTGGGCGCGGAGAAATGCCCCGCCGACCTTGTCGACGCCTTCGCCTCGCAGCTGGAGACGCCGATGCTCGAAGGTTACGGCATCACCGAGACGAGCCCCGTGCTCTCCGTCAACGTCCCGGACCGGGCCGACCCCGAGGCGCCGGACGGCGTCTGGGTCGGTAATGTGCGCGGGTCCGTCGGCCGTCCCGTCATCGGCGTCGCGGTCCGTTTCCTCGATCCGACGACCGGCGACGTCCTGCCAAGCGGTCAGGTGGGCCTCCTCGAGATCCGCGGTGCCAACGTCTTCATGGGTTACCTCGACGCCGAGCAAACCGCCAAGGCCATGACGCCTGATGGTTGGTATCGCACCGGTGACCTGGCCCGGCTCGATGATGACGGCTTCCTGCATCTGGCCGGACGTCTCTCCCGCTTCTCCAAGATCGGCGGCGAGATGGTCCCGCATGGCACCGTCGAGGAGGCGCTGCGCAAGGTCATGGGTCTCACGGATGCGGTCGAGCTCAAGGTCGCCGTCGCGAGCACGTCCGATCCGGTCAAAGGTGAGCAGCTCGTGGTGCTCTTGGTCGACGACGTCGATGTCGAGGCGATCCGCGCCGCGCTCGCCGCCGAGGGCCTGGCCAATCTATGGATTCCCAAGGTGTTCAAGAAGGTACCGGGCATCCCGATTTTAGGCACGGGCAAGCTGGATTTGCACAAGTTGCGGGAGCTGGCACAGGGCTGACACGGTTTTGGCTCGCTTGTGGCTTAGGGTCGATTGTCCTCACCGACGATCATGCCTAAAAAGAAGAAGCCCGCGAAGAAGTCCGTCAAGGTGGTCAAGGTCCGCAAGCCGGCCGCCAAGCCCGTCTCCAAGCCCAAGGCGAAGGCGAAAGCGCCTGCCAAGGCTGCCGTCGCCTCTCCGGTCGCGATCTTCCGCGACGCCATCCTGCATCATCTGAAGAGCACGTTCGCCCGCGACCGCGTCACCGCCACCCGCAATGACTGGTGGATGGCCACGTGCATGGCCGCCCGCGACCAGATGCTCGAGCGCTACATCGACACGCAGTCCCAGCACGCCAGCAAGAACGTCCGCCGCGTCTACTATCTCTCCCTCGAGTACCTCATGGGCCGCGTGCTCACGAACAACCTCGTCAACCTGCAGCTCCGTGAGGTCGCAGCAGAGGCTTTGTCCGAACTCGGCCAGGACCTGGAGACGGTCGCCGACGAAGAAGCCGACATGGGCCTCGGTAACGGCGGCCTCGGCCGTCTGGCCGCATGCTTCCTGGACTCCCTCGCGACGATGGACATCCCGGCCGTCGGTTACGGCATCCATTACGAATTCGGCCTCTTCCGCCAGACCTTCGCGCAGGGCCGCCAGGTCGAAGTCGCCGACAACTGGCTGGCCAACAACAATCCGTGGCTGATCCGTCGTCCGAACTTCCGCGTGAGCGTGCCCCTCTACGGGCGCGTCAAGCATAGCACCGACGACCGCGGCAACCACTCCGCCGAACTCGTCGAGACGCGCGACCTCCTCGGCGTGCCTTGGGACATCCCGATCGCCGGCTTCGCGGGCAGCAGCGTCAACTTCCTCCGCCTCTGGGAATCCAAGGCCGCGTCCGAGTTCGACTTCCGCGCCTTCGACCGCGGCGGCTACGTCGAGGCCGTCCGCGACCGTACTTCCAGCGAGACCGTCTCCAAGGTCCTCTATCCGAACGACAGCACCGAGAGCGGCAAGGAGCTGCGCCTGGTCCAGCAGATCTTCTTCGTGTCGTGCTCACTGCAGGACATTCTGCGTCGTCACCGCCGCCTGAATCCTGATTTCAGCAGCCTGCCGGCCAAGGCCGCGGTCCAGCTGAACGACACCCACCCGGCGATCGCCGTCGCGGAGCTCATGCGCCTGCTCGTCGACGTCGAGCGCCTGACCTGGGACGAAGCCTGGGCGCTCTGCACCCAGACCTTCAGCTACACCAACCATACCTTGCTGCCCGAGGCGCTCGAGACCTGGTCCGTGCCGCTCTTCGAGAAGGTGCTCCCGCGTCACCTCGAGATCATCTACGAGATCAACCGCCGTCACCTCGAGGAGGTCGACCGCCGCTGGCCCGGAGACGACGCCCGCAAGACCGACCTCTCGATCATCCAGGAAGGCTTCCCGAAGCGCGTCCGCATGGCGCACCTCGCCGTCGTCGGCTCGCACCACGTCAACGGCGTGGCCGAACTGCACACCCGCCTCCTGCGGGCCAATCTTTTCCCGGGCTTCGACGAGCTGTGGAAGGGTAAGTTCGTCAACGTCACCAACGGCGTGACGCCCCGTCGCTGGGTCCGCGGCTGTAATCCTGAGCTCAGCACCCTCTGCGACGAGTTCGCAGGCGCCGGTTGGGAGACCGATCTCGGCCGCTTGCGCAAGCTCGACGCCGTCGCCGACCGTCCGGCTTTCCAGGAACGCTTCCTCGCGATCAAGCGCGCCAACAAGGTCCGCCTCGCCGCCCGCATCAAGGAGCTCGTCGACGTGGACGTCTCGCCCGACGCGCTCTTCGACGTACAGATCAAGCGCCTGCACGAGTATAAGCGCCAGCACCTGAACCTGCTGCATATCCTGCACCTTTATCGCCGCATCCTCAACGAGCCCGACGGCAAGTTCACGCCGCGCGTCTGCGTCTTCGGCGCCAAGGCCGCGCCGGGCTACGCGTTGGCCAAGCACATCATCCACGCCATCAACCGCGTGGCCGCCGTCATCAATTCCGACGAGCGTGTGCGCGGCCTGCTCAAGGTCGTCTTCCTGCCGGACTACCGCGTCTCGCTCGCCGAGCGCATCATCCCGGCGGCCGACCTTTCCGAGCAGATCTCCACGGCGGGCAAGGAAGCCTCCGGCACGGGCAACATGAAGCTCGCCCTCAACGGAGCGGTCACGATCGGCACCCTCGACGGCGCCAACGTCGAGATCGCCGAAGAAGTCGGCGACCAGAACATCTTCATCTTCGGCCTCAAGGTCGAGGAGGTGCAGCAGCTCTGGGCCGACGGTTATGATCCGCATGCGGTGCTCGCCGCCGACCCGGAACTGGCCTCGCTTCTCGATTGGCTCCGCTCCGAGACCTTCACCCCCGAACAGCCGGGCGCGCTCGCCCCGGTAGTCGATTCGCTGATCTCCGGCGGCGACCCCTATCTGGTGCTGGCCGACTTCCGTAGCTACGTCGACGCCCAGGAGAAGGCCTCCCAGGCCTTCCTCGACCGCCGTCGCTGGGCCGCGATGGCCATCCGCAACGTCGCCCGCTGCGCCAAGTTCTCGTCGGACCGTTCGATCGGCGACTACGCCAAGCTGATCTGGAAGACCAAATCCCTGCCGATTCCCCGCTAAGAAGGGATTGAGGTCGGTCGTGGGGTCGCCCAAGATGGGAGGCCTTGCGACCTACCGTCTCCATTCCCGTGCTGCTTGCCCTAGCCGTCCTGAAGGCCGTGGGGGCGGAGCGTCCGCCCGGAGGCATGAAGGCCGGCGTGGTCATCACCGCCGAGGGTGGTATCGAGGGAACGCAGGTCTATCGCTACGACGCCGAGGGTAAGCCCTTGGACGGGACGCCGGCGAAAGCCCGCACTTCGAACCCGCTCCCCCGTCCCGCTTCCGCGGCCAACGTCACGCCGTCTCCGACCGTGCCTGCTTCGCCGGCTCCCAAGGTCGATCAGACCATCCGCACGGCCGACGGACGGACCGTCCCGTTCTCTTTGCAGGGCCAAGGGACGGGAAAGAGTGTCGATGGCGCCGTGGATGTGGACGCCGGCCTCAAGCGCGCCTCCAAGGCGAGCGGCCTGCTCGAGCAACGTTACGAAGCCGGCACGGCCCCGATCGGCAAAGAGCAGGTCTATAATCGAAATAACTTGGTCACCCTCGATACGTGGCACGGTCGCTATGACACCCTCGGGAGGAAGAAGGCGGAGATCGAACTGGCGGACGGTCTCGGCGCGGAAGTCCGCCCGAAGGACACGATCGAGGTGAAGTCCGTGGCCCGGACCAATTCCACCGCCAACGGCGCCAAGGCCGAGATCCAGGCCTGGGAGGAGCGCATGGGCGTCGTCTCGGACGAGCGCTACACCGGCGTGAAGTCCGGCTGGCAAAGTCGCCTCAATCCTTCGCCGAAGTCGGTCGAGCAGCTCTCGATGCAGGACATCAACCGCTATCAGTTCCGTCGGAACCGTTCCGATGAGCCGGGTCTCCCGACCGTCAAGCCGGGCTCGGATGCGGTGCAGACCAAGGGCGGCGCGAAGTAATCGGCGGGAAATGAGGCGATTACCCTGCGTTTTTGCCTCGCAGGTTAGGTCGGGAGATTTACTCCTAGACCCTTAACTTCATGAGCGACGCTCTGCCCAGACCCGCCTCGAGCGGTATCAGCGACCTCGAGGTCAAGGATGGCCAGATCATCTTCGACTCGGTCTGGTCAAGTCTGGAGCGTGAATTCGGCCGCGAGAAGCTGGCCTTCCCGCGCGAGATCTTCTGGTTGAACGGCGCTCCGGGGGCCGGCAAGGGCACCAACACGGCGTTCATCCTCCAGTATCGCGACTACGCCGCCGACCCCATCGTGGTCAGCGACCTGCTCTCGAGCCCGGAAGCCAAGAAGCGCATCGACGCCGGCATGCTCGTCGGCGACCGCGAAGTGGTGGAGATCCTTTTCCGCAAGCTGCTCTCATCCGAGTATGTGAGCGGCGCCATCGTCGACGGTTTCCCGCGCTCGATGGTGCAGGTCGAGTGCCTCAAGCACCTCTTCGCCAAGCTCAACGACCTGCGTACCGAGTTCCGTGGCACGCCGCACGGACCGCGTTTCCCGAAGCCGCATTTCCACATCCTCGTCCTCTTCGTCGACGAGAACGAGTCGGTCCGCCGTCAGCTGAAGCGTGGCCAGGAAGCCCTCGCCCAGAACGAGAAGGTCGCCCGCGAAGGCGGCGCGCTCGCCGAGGTCCGCAAGACCGACCTCACGGCAGACGCCGCCCGCAACCGCTACCGCGTCTTCAAGGAACGCACCTACGAGCCGCTGCAGTCCCTGCGCGACATCTTCCACTACCATTTCATCAACGCGCAGGGTTCGTTGCCGGAAGTCCAGGCCCGCATCATCAAGGAGCTCCAGTACCAGAGCTCGCTCGAGCTGGCCGAAGAGACGTATGACCTCATCTCGCCCATCCCGCTGGCCTCGCAGATCGTCCAGCACGCCCGTCAGGACCTCGTCCGCCGCCTCGATGACTACGCCGAGCGCAACGCCGAGACCTTCCGTCAGGTCATCGAGCTGATCCAGGATAAGTTCCTCCCGATCATCAAGGCCCACGCCATCTCCGGTCAGGCGCACGTCAACATCGAGACCACCGTCTTCGACGACCCGCTGGCCATCTCGATGTTCATCGACATCTTCTCCGAGCGCGGCTTCCACGCCGTGGTCGACCAGCACCGCATCGAGATTCCCGAGACCATCGTCGCCGGCACCGGCAAGGTGATCACGCGCGTCAAGAAGGTCTGGCGCGTGTCGATCCGCTTCGAAGGCTCCGAGATCCGCCGCGGCGGCGCCTGAGCCTCGCGTCCCCGCACTGATTCGTCGGATCGGTGGCGGGTGGGCGGCTTCAGGCGACCAGGCGCCCCCTGTTCATTCCTTGAGAAGTCCGACCATGGCCTGGCCCATCGCCTCGCCCACGGCCATATAGGTCTCGGCGTTGCCGTTGTAGTGGCTGTTGCCTGAGCCGCCCTTGGAGAGGGGGTGTGCGTAGACCGTCGCGACGTTGCCCTTGAACTCCGGATATTTGCCGGAATTTCCGTCGACAGCCAGCTGCGCCGCGAGGATGCGGCCGCCGTTGCCGCCGGATCCCTTCACGGCCTCGCCCAAGGTCGCAAGGACGAATTTCGCCTGCGGGGCCTCGAAATCCTTACGCAGCTGCTTGATGAAACGGACGAGGTTGGCCTCGTAAGCGGCCGCGTGGCCGGGGTTGCCGCCATCTTTTTCGCCCTGCCAGAAGAAGAAGCCCGCTACTTCATAGCTTTGCGCGCCAGGGCAGTGCTTAGGGAACTCCGCCAGGATCTTCTTCGCGTTGGCCACGTCGTCGTCGTATTGTTTTCCGGCGTACCAATCGATCGGCTTGCCGTTCTTGTCGACCCAGGGCGGCGGGGGAGTGTTGATCCCGCGCGCCGGGTCGGCCGGCCAGGTGTCGGGTTTCTCCTTGTAGGCCGCGTAGACCTTGCCCTCGAAGAGTTCCCTTGGGCTGCCGGGAGGCAGCAGGTCCCAGCCGAGGCTGCGATTGCCGATGCAGCTCTTGAGGAGCATCGCGGTCGCGGGCAAGGCGTCTCCCAGCGGATGGCCGATGCCGTATTCAGGTCCGAGGGTGCGTCCGCCGACCTTGAGCCACTCGTCGTTGAAGATCTGCATATTCCCGCCGCGGCCGACCATCACGCGCACGTGACGCACGTCCTCGCGCGCTTTCCACGCGCCTTGCGCATCGACGAGATAAGGGAAGAGCTTCTTCTCTTTCACCGCGTACTCGAGCGAGCCTTCGCGACCGGAGACCTTGCCCAGGCCGACCATGTTGGACTGGCCCATCAGGATGAAGACCTGGACGGGCTCCTTGGCTCCGTTCTGGGGCCACGCCGTCGAGGCGCTCAGGAGGAACAAGCAGGCGAGGAAGGAACGCATGGTCTTATTTGGAGGTCTTCAGGAAGCCTTCGGCGCCCATCCATTCACCGGCGGCCTTGGTCCAGCCGTCGACCGGGAACTTCGTCTGGCGCGTGCCGAAGCCGTGGCCGCCCTTGGAGTAGATGTGGATCTCGGCCGGGAGATTCTGACGCTTGTATTCGATGTAGAGCTTGGCGGCCTCGAGCGGGTTGGCGGCGTCGTTGTGCGCGACCACGAAGAAGCAGGGCGGGGCGTCGGCGGGGACGCTGAAGCCTTCGCGGAACTTGGTCTTGTCCTCCTTCTCGAGGAAGCCGCCGCCGTAGACGAAGATCGTGAAGTCCGGGCCGCGCGGGTCGTCGACGCCGGGCTTCTGTTCGTAGGTGCGGGGAGTGCGGTCCCAGGAGGCGTGGCCGACGAGGTTGGCGCCGGCGGAGAAACCGATCACCCCGACGCGCTTCGGGTCGATGTTCCATTCCTTGGCGTGCTTGCGGACGAGGCCGAGCGAGCGCTGCAGGTCCTGGACGGGATAGCCGTAGGGCAGGGTCTCATCGGCCGTAGGGGTGCGGTAGCGCAGGAGGATGCCCGTGATGCCGATGCGGTTGAGCCATTCGCAGACGCCCGTGCCTTCGTTCTGCGTCGAGAGGAACCAGTAGCCGCCGCCCGGGCAGACGATGACCGCGGCGCCGTTCGGATTGGCGGCCGGGTAGACCGTGATCGTGGGCTCATTGATGAACGTCTCGCGGCCGGGTTGGCTGCCTTTCGGGCCGATGCGATCGAGCACCGCCTTCGAGGGTTCGACGCGCTTGCCCGGGACGCCTTCGGGCCACAGCGGCAGGACGGTTTCGGCGGCGGAGGCGGAAGTCGCCAAAGCCAGGAGGAGCGTGAGGAAGCGCATCGGGGTAAGGCTAGGACAGCACACCCGAACGGATATGCCAAACAAAGAAGCGGCCGAGGGGCCGCTTCTTAAGACCGATATGACTACTGCGCTCAGGCGATGGCCTTGACGTAGGTCTCGTTGGCCTTCTTCCAGTCGACGACCTTCCAGAAGGCGTCCACGTAGTCGGGGCGGCGGTTCTGGTACTTGAGGTAGTAGGCGTGTTCCCAGACGTCGAGGGCGAGGACCGGGGTGCCGTTCACGTCGGCGACGCCCTTCATGAGGGGGCTGTCCTGATTCGGGGTCGAGGTCACGGCGATGGACTTGTCAGCCTTGACGACGAGCCAAGCCCAACCGGAACCGAAGCGGGTGGTCGCGGCGGTCTTGAAGGCGGCCTTGAGGCCCTTCTCGCCTTCGAGTCCACCGAAAGCCTTCTGGATGGCTTCGCCGAGGGTGCCGACGGGTTCGCCGCCGCCGTTCGGGGAGATGATGTTCCAGAAGAAGGTGTGGTTGGCATGGCCGCCGGCGTTGTTGCGGACGGCGGTGCGGATGGACTCAGGGACCTTGGAGAGGTCGGCGATGAGTTCGTTGACGTCGGCCGGAGCGGCGAAGCCGGCTTCCTTGGCGAGGGCGGCGTTCAGGTTGGTGACGTAAGCGTTGTGGTGCTTGCCGTGGTGAATCTCCATCGTCGCCTGATCGATGTGCGGCTCGAGGGCGGCGTGAGGATAGGGCAGGGGGGCGAGGGTGTAGCTCATGGTTTTGGTGGAAGAGGTTTGGGCGGAAAGGGAAGAGGCTCCGAGCGCGGCGGCGGCGAGGGAGGCTTTGCCGATGAAATCGCGACGATGCATGGGGTGAGAGTAGGGCGTCTCGAGTTTGGAGTATAGGACTATATTCCAGCCGACAGGGAAAGAGGTTGCGGAAAGCCTGCCGGCGTCAAGCCGAGGCGGTGGAATCGCGCCCCCGCTTCATGTTGAAATAGGCCTGCAGGATCTCGCGGCAGGGGCCTTCGAGGACGCCGGAGGTGACGGAGACGCGGTGGTTGAGCTTCGGGAGACTGTGGAGTTCGACCGCTCCGCCCATGCAGCCCATCTTGGGGTCGCCCCAGGCGTAGACCACGCGGTTGAGCCGGCTCATGATCGTGGCGCCGGAGCACATCGGGCAGGGCTCCTTGGTGACGTAAAGGTTGCACTCATTGAGGCGCCAGTCGCCGATCTTCTTGGCGGCTTGCGTGATGGCCAGCATCTCGGCGTGGGCGGTCGGATCGTTGGCGCGTTCGACCTCGTTATGGGCCGCGGCGATGATCTCGCCGCCGCGTTCGATGATCGCGCCGATTGGGACCTCGTCGATGCGCCAGGCGTCGACGGCCAGGTTGAAGGCCAGGGCCATGTAGAAGGCGTCATCCCGGTTCAGCTGGGAGGGGCGCATCTTCTCGAACGGGCAGATGAGCCCGGGGCGGGGGGTCGAGGCGTCGCCTTCCATGGGGGCAGGATTACCCTGATAAGCCCCATGGCAAGAGGGGAGGCGGGCCTCGTTAAGGGTGATTGACTCCCGTGATGGTTGGGGATGCACTGCCCCCACTAAGGCATGGCTGAAGAACCCGTTATCGAACTCGAAGGCAAAATCCTGCAGGTGCTTCCTGGCACCATGTTCCGGATCGAGCTCCCCAACAAGCACGTGGTGC
>JBDKIN010000165.1:0-5825 GCA_039797095.1 Verrucomicrobiota bacterium | reverse complement strand
TCGGGCCACTTCCCGTATTACAAGGACGCCCAGTTCCCGCCCCTCGTCGAACGCGAGGCCATGGAGATGCTCGCCAAGGAAGGCTGCGGTTGCGGCGAACTGACCAACCGGCTGGCCGACGGCACCGTGCAGGGCTTCCTGCTGAAGCCGATGAACTGCCCGCACCATATCCGCATCTACGCTTCCCAGCCTCACTCCTACCGCGACCTGCCCGTACGCCTCGCCGAATTCGGCACGGTCTACCGCTGGGAGCAGTCCGGTGAACTCAACGGCATGACGCGCGTCCGTGGCTTCACTCAGGACGACGCCCACCTCTTCTGCACCGAAGACCAGGTCCTCCCGGAAGTCCTCGGCTGCCTCGAACTCGTCAAGGTCGTCCTCAAGACCCTCGGTCTGCACGACTACCGCGTGCGCGTCGGCCTGCGTAATCCTGACTCCGCCAAGTACACCGGCACCGCCGAGAACTGGGACAAGGCCGAGGCCGCCTGCCGCGCCGCCGCCGCCACCCTCGGCGTCGCCTTCTCCGAAGAGCCCGGCGAAGCCGCGTTCTACGGACCCAAGATCGACTTCGTCGTCCGCGACGTCATCGGCCGCGAATGGCAGCTCGGCACCGTGCAGGTCGACTTCAACCTGCCCGAGCGTTTCGACCTCACCTACAACGGCGCCGACAACAAGCCGCACCGTCCGGTGATGATCCACCGCGCGCCCTTCGGTTCGATGGAGCGCTTCGTCGGCATCCTGATCGAGCACTTCGCCGGCGACTTCCCGACCTGGCTCTCGCCCGAGCAGGTGCGCCTCATCCCGCTCAACGACGACCTCAACGCCGATTGCGAAGCCATGGCCGAGGTCCTCAAGGCCGCCAAGATCCGCTGCAGCGTCGACGGTTCGTCCGACAAGCTCGGCGCCAAGATCCGCCGCGCCGAGATGTCCAAGGTCCCGCACATGCTCGTCGTGGGCGCCAAGGAGAAGGAAGCCGGCGTGGTCAACGTCCGCTCCCGCGCCGACAAGTCCTTCGAAGGTAACCGTACCCTGGCCGAATTCGTGGCCCTGGTGTCGGCCGAAGTCGCCGAACGTCGCCTCAAGGCGCACGTCCCGACGGCCCCGGCCGCTCCGGCCGCCCCTCAGGCCTGACCGTCACGCCGTTTTCACGGACTCCCCGGGGAACTGAGGTTGCCCGGAGGGGTCTTTTGAGCCTATACCCGAACCATGAGCCAACCCCGTTCCTCCTCGCGTCGTGACTTCCTGAAGTTCGCCGGTCTCGGCAGCCTTGTCTTCGGGGCCGGTTCGGCCCGCGCCCTCGGCGCCGACGGCCGCGAAGCCGCCGCCAACTCCGCCAAGCGCCAAGCCAAGAACGTCATCTTCATGGTCTCGGACGGCATGTGCTTCTCGGTGCTCACCGCCGCGCAGACCTACCTCACCCGGACGGAGAAGCGTTCCTCGAACTGGATGAAGATGTACGCCGAACGTCCGGTCGTACGCTCCCTCTGCGAGACCGACTCCGCCAGCGGTATCGTGACCGACTCCGCCGCCGCGGCCAGCTGCTGGGGCATCGGAGAGCGCATCGACAACGGCGTGCTCAACATCACTCAGGACGGTCGCAAGCCCGTCACGCTCGTCCAGAAGATGAACGCCGCCAAGAAGCGCTGCGGTCTCGTCACCACCGCCACCGCCACGCACGCGACCCCGGCGGGCTTCGCCGTGACCGTGGCCAAGCGCTCTGACCAGAAGGCCGTCGCCGCCCAGTACCTCGAGCGCGGCGTCGACGTCGTCCTCGGCGGCGGCACGCAGTATTTCAGCGATGACCTGCGGGCCGCCTACCGTAAGGCCGGCTACGGCCTCGCCCTCGACCGCGACCAGCTCCTGGCCGACGCCGGCAAGGCTCCGCTGCTCGGTCTTTTCAGCAAGAGCCACATCCCGTTCGAGATCGACCGCCTGAACTCGGCCGAACTCAAGGCCTCGACGCCCACGCTCGCCGAGATGACCAAGGTCGCCCTGCGGCGCCTCGGCTCCGCCCCGGAAGGATTCTTCCTCATGGTCGAGGGGGGTCGCATCGACCACGCCGCCCACGGCAACGACGGCGCTGCCGCCATCCGTGAGCAGGTCGCCTTCGACGAGGCCATCGCCACCGTCCTCGCGTTCGTCGACAAGAATCCGGACACCCTGCTCATCGTCACGACCGACCACGGCACCGGCGGCTTCAATGTCAACGGCCTCGGCAGCGAAGACTTCGATACTTCGGCGCCTTCCTACGCCGAATCCACGCCGGCCTTCGACCGGATGACCGCTTTCACGTCTTCCCTCGAAGTGCTTGGCGCCAAGACCAAAGGGCTCGCCCCCAAGGACTTTGTCGCGGCTGCCGAGAAGGCGACGGGCCTGAAGTTCAAGGCCGAGGACCGCGCCAAGATCGTTTCGACCAAGACCCTCTCCGCGGCGCTGATGAAGTACACCTCGATCGGCTGGACCAGCAACAACCACACCGGCGAGATGGTGGAGTTCTGCTCCAGCGGGCCCGGCTCCCAGCTCTTCACCCCGCACCTGCGCAACGACCAGGTGCACGCGAAAATCCTGCAGGCGACCGGCGTGGCCTGAGGCCGGCGGACACGGCCAATAAAAAGGGCGTCCTTGCGGACGCCCTTCGTCTTGCTCGGCCTTTCGGCTTAGAGCTTGTTGTACTTCACGCCGCAGCCGTAGGGCTTGGTGCTGGTGACTTCGGGGGCCTTGCCTTCCTTCACGGCCTTGACGGCGGCGAGGACGTAGTTGTTGGCCTTCTCGATGTCGGCCGACTTGGAGGAGGAGATGCTGTCGATCGCGCCCTTGTAGACGAGGGTGCCTTTGCCATCGATGACGAAGCAGTGCGGGGTCACCTTGGCGTCATAGGCGCGGCCGATGCTCTGGTTGGCGTCCTGGACGACGGTGCCGGGGTAGTAGGTGGCGGACTCGAGCTTGTGGCCGCCGGTGTTGATGACGAGCCAGACGGCGCCGGAGGCGACGACTTCCTTCTGGAATTCCTGCATCTTGCCGGCGTCGTAGAACTTCTTCACGAACGGGCAGCCAGGGTTGTACCATTCGAGGACGACGGTCTTGCCCTTGAAGTCGGCGAGGCTGACGGTCTTGCCGTCGAGGGTCTTGCCGGTGAAATCAGGAGCAGGCTGGCCGACTTCCGGAGCGGCGAACGAGACGACGGCCATGAGGCAGGCGAGGAGGGTGGGGAGGATACGCATGGTGTGGAGGGTAGGTCTTGATGTTTAGGGGTTGGTTCACACTTTTCAACCCCTTCGCAGGCGGGAGGTTCTACAAATCTGTCGAAACCCGTCGTTTTTACATGGTTTTGACTCATGGGTTGCCAAATTGACCGAAAAGCACGAATTACTGTTCCTGTCTATGGCTGACGCCCGTTCCATCGCCTTGGTCTGCGCCAACGAAGCTTCCCTCTGGGAGGAGCTCCGCTCCCGCGCGTCCGTCGTCGCCCAAGCCGAGCCGGCCTTGGCGCCGATGCTCCATCGCTATGTCCTCGACCGTTCCGGTTTCGGCGAGGGCATCATCCAGCGCCTGGCGGAACGCCTCACGCCCACCGGCCAGGATCTCCCCGTCGTTCTCCGCGTCCTCAGCGAGGCCGTCGCTTCCGACCGCGAGGTACTCTCGCAGATGCGCGCGGACATCCGTGCCACCCTCGAGCGCGATCCGGCGACCGAGCACGCGCTCATCCCGTATCTTTGGTATAAGGGCTTCCACGCCATCTCGACGCATCGTCTGGCGCATGCGCTCTGGAAGGCCGGCCGCAAGGAACTCGCGACGCACCTGCAGTCGCTCGTCTCCGAGCACCTCGCCGTCGACATCCATCCCGCCGCGCGCTTCGGCGTCGGCATCTTGCTCGACCACGCCACCGGCTTCGTCGCCGGCGAGACCAGCGTCGTGGCCGACAACGTCTCCTTCCTGCATGAGGTCACCCTCGGCGGCACCGGCAAGGCCCGCGGCGACCGTCACCCGAAGATCCGTTCCGGCGTGCTCGTCGGCGCGGGCGCCAAGATCCTCGGCAACATCACCATCGGCGAAGGCGCCAAGATCGGCGCCGGTTCCGTCGTGCTCAAGGACGTCGCCCCCCATACCAGCGTGGCCGGCGTGCCCGCCGTCGTGATCGGCCAGACCACCGTCGACGCCCCGGCGCTCGACATGGACCACTCGCTCTAGGCCATGCCTCACTCCCGGCCAGCGCAGGAACGTCCCGGCGACGCCCGCGTCCTGGACTGCCTCTACCGCGTCGGCGCGTTCGTCAACGCCACCGAAGACCCGCGGGAAGCGCTCGACTTCATCCTCGAGGAGATCGTCCGCACGCTCGGCGCTTCCAGCGCCTCCATCGCGCTCGTCGAGCCCGCCACGGGGTCGCTGCGCATCGAGGTGAGCAACGGCCTCGACGCCGATTCCGCCGGGAAGATCATCGACCAAGGGCAGGGCATCACCGGTTGGGTCGCCCTCTACGCCAAACCGCAGAGGATCCCCGACGTCTCGAAGGATCCGCGCTACGTCGAGATCCGGAAGGGCATCCGTTCCGAGCTGGCCGTCCCGATGGAACTGATGGGGAACGTCATCGGCGTCGTGAACTGCGATTCGGACCGGCTGGACGCGTTCTCCGAACAGGACGTCGCCTTCCTTTCGCTGCTCACCAACGAAGCCTCGAAGGCCGTCGGCCGCATCTGGCTGCTCCGACAGCTCCGTTCCAAGGCCGCCCAGCTGGAGGCGCTCGTGCGCGCCGCGCAGGGCCTCGCGCGGGAACGCGACGAACCCGGCATCTCGCTGGACCTGGCGCGGCATACGCGCGCCCTCCTCGGGACCCGTGCCTGCGCCTACTACAACCTCGTCGACGACACCTTGCACCTGCGCAGCGTCGACGGCGAACTCGGCGCCTCGGCCCTCGCGCCGAGCATCGCGCTCAACCGGACCTCGCTCGGAACCGTGGTCACCCGCGGCCGCTCGGTCGTCGTCCCGCTCGCCGGCAAGACCGAGGAGCATCTCTTCACCCGTCTCTCCGAACCGGTCGCCTCGTCGTCGTTGCTCGCCGTGCCGGTGCGTTACGAAGACGATACCTTCGGCGTGCTGCTCTGCGTGGCGATGGGCGCCTATCGTTTCTCGGACGACGACAAGCATCTCGTCGCGGCGCTCTCTTCGTTCGGCGCCTCTTCGATCCAAAACGCCCGCCTCTATGCCAAGGTCTTCGCCGTCGAGGAAGGCCTGCGGCGCAGCGAACGTCTGACCGCCCTGGGCTTGCTTTCGGCCGAGGTCGCGCACGAGATCCGCAACCCGCTCACGGTGATGAAGCTGCTATCGGACACGCTGGCCCAGGGAATGGCGGCGGATGATCCGAAGATGGAGGACCTCGGGGTCATGCGCGAGAAGATCGCCCACATGGAAGGCGTGGTCTCGCGCGTGCTCGGCATGAGCAAGGCCCAGTCTGGCGCGTTCCGCTCCCTCGACCTGCGTCAGGCGGCCGAAAACGCCTCGCTGCTGCTCCGACTCAAGCTCCAGCAGCTCGGCGTGAAGGTCGAGATCGAGTGCGCGGAGGCCTTGCCGCTCGTCGAAGGCAATCCGGGGCAGATCCAGCAGATCTTCCTGAACCTCATGATGAACGGCGTCCAGGCCATGGTCGGCGGTGGGACGCTCACCCTGCGCCTCGGCGTCGAGCCGGGTCAGCAGGGTGATGTCGTCTCGGTGCGCATCACCGACACCGGTACCGGTATCCCGCCCAAGATCCTGCCGAAGATCTTCGAATCTTTCTTCACCAGCCGCGAAGACGGTACCGGGCTCGGTCTCGCCATCGTGAAGCGCATCCT
>JBDKIN010000164.1:0-6045 GCA_039797095.1 Verrucomicrobiota bacterium | reverse complement strand
CGCCTTGGCCGGTAGCTGCGCGGACAGGCGGGCGTTCAGCATCACCGGGTAGCGGTCGGCTTCGCCTTGTCGGGCGGAGGTCGCGGCGATGGTTTCCGCCGTGGGAAAGCTGACGAGCAGGACCGGCGTGTCCCGGCCATCGACATTCAGGCGGAGCCCGTCAAGCAGTCGACTCTGGCCGGGTTCGATCGAGGCCGCCAGCCGGCCCGGGGTCTGCATGAGTTCATCCAGCGCCTTGACCTGCGCGTCCTTGGACGTCTGACCGATGAGGAAAGAGGGCACATCGAACTTGATCGTCAAGGTGAGCTGGTTGTTCGCGTCGATCACTCCGAGGCAGTTGGCTTCCTTCCATTCCGGATGGGCGGATAGCAGGCCGGGGCAGGCCAGGATGAGGCAGAGCAGGGCGAGTCGCCGCATGACTAGGCCATAGGCGGACGGGCGGAGGGCTTCCATCCCAAACCGCCGGAAGGCCTTACTCGGAACTGCCTTCGGCGTCGTCCCGGCCGCGCAGCGCGCGCGGATTCTTCAACGAGCCGGGCTCGAAGAAGACTTTCTCCATGAACAGGCCGCGGGCGGGGGCCGTGGGAACTTCGGAGGTGATCACGCGCTCCTTGCGGTAGGCGACGAGCCGTTCCGGCGGCATCTTGCCTTCGCCGACGCGCAGGAGTCCGCCGACGAGTCGGCGCACCATCTTGTAGAGGAAGCCGCTGCCTTCGGCGACGATCGTGATCCGCTTGCCTCGACGGCGGACGTCGAGGCGACGCAGTTCCTTGACGGGATTCTCCTTCTCCATGCCCTGTCCGTGATTCGCGCCGAAGGCGTAGAAGTCATGTTTGCCGAGTAGCAGCTTGGCGGCCTGCCGCATGAGCTTCACGTCAACGGTCTTGTTGCCTAGGCCGAGGCAATAGCGGGCTTCCCAAGGCGGCGGATAGCCGTCGCATATCTCGTAGCGGTAGCGCTTGCCGTTGGCGTGCCAGCGGCAATGGAAACCCGGCGCCACGCGCTGCAGGTGCGTGACCAGCAGTCCGTTCTGTTCGCACGAATTGATCGCGTGCACGAGGTAGCTGCAAGGGTGGGGCCAGAAGGCGTCGAAGTGAAAGCGCTGGCCGACGCTGTGGACGCCGGAGTCGGTGCGGCCGCTGCCATGGATGTCGATCGGCGTCTTGAGGATGCGCGAGAGGCGCTCTTCGAGTTCGCCTTCGATGGACAGGCGACCGGTCTGCACCTGCCAGCCGATGTGATCGGTGCCATCATAGGCGACCGTCGCGAGGAAACGTTCGAGCTTCGGCGTGAAAGGTTTCTTCGGCTTGGCGGGAGGCATGTCAGGCGCCGATACCCCGGCTGTTGAGGAAATCCTGGAGCAGCACCGCGGCGGCGCGGGAGTCGCGTTCGCCGCTACGGGCCTGCTGCTTGCGTTCATTGGCCGAGCGGGCCTTACGTCCGCCCATCTCGTCGGCCGCCTGGCTGGTCAGGGCTTCGTCTACCTTCTCGATCGGCAGGTTGAAGCGGCGGGTCAGCTCCGCCGCGAAGACGTCGACCTCGTCGCAGCGCTTGGTGCGCTCGCCTTCGACGGAAAGAGGGTAGCCCAGCACGAGGAGCGTCACCTTGAGCCGGGCGATCTCCTTGCCGATCTGGGCGAAGCGGGCCTCGGCGTCTTCGGCGACCGCGGCGGGCAGGGGGAAGGCGAAGCCGAGTTCGTCGGCATGGCTCAGCCCGACCCGTCGGGAGCCATAATCGATGCCGAGGAAGACCTGAGCCACGGGGTCAAGTTGGGGCACCTTGGACGAATATTCAATCCGACACGTGGAAGGGCCGGTTTGACACCGTTCGTCGCGGGGGTTCGACTGTCAGCATGTCCGCGGACCAGCGCCTGAGCGACCATGAGAGGGCTTTGTACTCCCGGCAGATGCGTCTGCCCGGGGTCGGGGAAGCCGGTCAGCTCCGCCTCCGCGAGGCCAAGGTCCTGCTCCTCGGTGCTGGTGGACTCGGTTCCCCCGTCGGGCTTTATCTGGCCGCCGCGGGCGTCGGGCTCATCGGCATCGCCGACCCGGACAAGGTCGAGATCTCGAACCTGCACCGCCAGATCGTCCACGGCTTCGATACTTTGGGCCTGCCGAAGACGGTTTCTGCCGCCGAAGCTCTCGGCGAAATCAATCCCGGCCTCAAGGTGGCCTTGCATCCCGAGGGGTTCACGGTCGAGAACGCCGCCGACCTCGTCGCGCGTTACGACCTCATCATCGACGGCACCGATAATTTCGCGACGCGCTTTCTCGCCGCTGACGCCTGCGTCCTTGGCCGTCGTCCGTTGGTCCACGGGAGCGTCCTCCGCGGTACCGGCCAGGTCGGGGTCTTCCTGCCGGGCGCGGGTTGCTATCGTTGCCTCTACCCGGTGATCCCCGACGCCGCCTCGGTGCCGACTTGCGCCGACGCAGGGGTCTTCGGCGCCACTTGTGGCGTGATCGGTTCTTGGATGGCCTCCGAAGCCATCGCGCTGCTCCTCGGGCAGCGGAACCAATCCCGGCTTTTCGTGGTCGATGTCGAAGCGGGCACCTCCCGTCGGCTGGGCCTCGCGCCCGATCCCGCCTGCCCGTGCTGCGGGGCGTCCGCCAAGATCCGCAGCCTCGAAAAAAGCGCCTACGCCCCCGTCGTCTGCTCGACCCTTTCTCCCGCCATGTCCGAAACCCCGCTCGAAATCTCCGTCGAAGAAGCCAGCCGCCTCCTGGCCGGCCCGAACCCTCCCGTCCTTTTGGATGTCCGCGAAGCCGACGAATATGCGGTCTGCCGCATCGAGGGTTCCCGTCTGATTCCGATGAACACCGTGCCGACCCGCTTGGCGGAGATTCCCGCCGACGCCTGGGTCTTGGTTCAGTGCCATCACGGAGGCCGGAGCATGCGGGTCACGCAGTTCCTGCGGTCCAAGGGCTTCGCCCGCGTCAGCAACCTGCAGGGCGGTATCGATGCCTGGTCCCTGAAGGTCGACCCCAAGGTGCCTCGGTACTGAGGAGACAAGGCTTGCCCAGCCCCGCCCGCTATTCTTTTATCTCCGTCACACCATGAAGCGTCTCACCTTCCTACTCGCCCTTTCCGCCCTCGTCGTGGGTTGCACCTCCCGCATCCCCGCCGGTTTCCAGCCCCTGTCCTCTGGCAAGGGTGGCAACGGTTTCAACGGCGAAACCCTCGACACCCGCCCGACCGGCTATGACGCCATGGCCCTCGCCATCCGTAACGGCACCATCCCGCCCGAGGCCATCCTCGCCACGGTCTACTTCGACTTCGACCGCTATAATGTCTCGGCCGCCGAGCGTGGTAAGCTCGACGCCGCCGCCGCCCGCATCAAGGGCACCAAGGTGATCATCGCCGGCTACACTGACACTTTCGGCACCGAAGAGTACAACCTCGGTCTCTCCGACCGTCGCGCCCAGTCCGTCCGTGATTACCTCGTCGGTCTCGGCGCCAACCAGGCCAACAGCGAAATCATGGCCCTCGGTTCTCAGCAGGCGGATAAGTCCGCCGCCGGTCGTCAGTCCGGTGCCAAGGATCGCAAGGCCCTCGTCGTCGACGTGAATTACGGTGGTGCCGCCGCCGCCAATCGTCCGTCCGCCGCTCCCGCTCCTGCTGCCGGCGCCGCACCGGCTCCGGTCAGCGATCTCAGCCCTCTCTGAGTCGGCTGACACGCCAAGCAGAAGGCCCGCCGGATGGCGGGCCTTTTTGTTGGATGGTTTCCGCGGACTCTCAGGGCAGCGTCGCGTAGAGGTAGGCGAGCGTACCGATGAACAGCGCACCGGAGGCCAGCTTCGCCGTCAGCCGTTCACGATCGGTGCGATGTAGGGCGCCCCAGCGTCCGAGCACCCAGCAGGCCGTGGCGATGACGGCCAGGCCCAGCGAGGCGTCGCGCACCCAGGCCGCGTCTTCGACGAGGGCGTTGAGCACCCAGAGCAGGTAGAGCGCGTAGCCGAAGAGCGGGAAAGACATGCCCTGCTTCAACGATTCCATCCATTCGCCGGGGCGGGGCAGCATCGCCGCTAGGCGCGGAAAGGCCGAGAGCAGGAGGTAGGGCAGTGCCATGCCCAAGCCGATGACCGTGAAGAAGAGCAATGTCACGGCGATCGAACGCTCGTTGTCCAAGGCGAAGCCAAGGGCCGGGCCGAGGCCGGGAGCGGTGCAGGGTGTGGCGACTACCGTGGCGAGCACGCCCGAAAGGAAGGTCGCCGTGCGCCCTTCGCCGTTGCCGGCAGAGACGCCGCTGAGGCCCATGCCGATCTCGAACACGCCGGCGAGGCTGAGGCCGAGGACGATCATGAGCACGCAGGTGCCGAGCACGAAGCCAGGCGACTGCATCTGGAAGCCCCAGCCGTAGGTGGAGCCGCCGGACTTGAGTCCGATGATGAGCAGGGCGAGGACGAGGAAGCTGGCGATGACGCCGGCGGAATAGAGCAGGCCGTTGAGGACCACGGTGCGGCGCGAGGCGCCGGCTTCCTTGGCGAAACCGAGCACCTTCAGTCCGATCATCGGGAAGACGCACGGCATCAGGTTGAGCAGGACACCGCCGCCGAAGGCCAGCAGCATCCAGATGAAGAACGAATGCGTCGTGGTCTCAGCCTGGTAGGCCTTGCCCTCGTTGACCGACTTGAGCGCGGCCATCACTTCGGTGCCGGTGAGCGCTTCGGAGAGGATTGCGGGAGGCTGGCCGGCCTTGAGGAAGACGTTCAGGGGGATGCCGGTACGGCCGTATTTGCCGAGCTCCTGCGCGATGACCTCGTCCTTCTTGGTCCAGTCGGCCTTGAGCATGACCACGCCGGCGGATGAAAGGGCTTGGGCGACGTCACCCTGCGTGTAGACACGCTTGTTGATCTGACAGGTGGCGCACCAGCGGGCGGTGAAGTCCACGTAGACCGTCTTACCCTCGGCGAGCGCTTTGGCCTGCGCTTCGGGGGACCACGGCTGCCACTCGCCGGAAGTCTTCGTCGGCGTGGCCGCCGGACCGGGCGCGGCTTTGGCGGGCGCGGCGCCCAGCACCGCCTTGATGTCCACGAAACCGCCATCGGCCGCCCGCGTGGTGAAGATCAGCTCGCCGGAATCCAGCTTCTCCGTGGCATCCGCCAGTTCGAAGACGATGTTGCCGCCGGCCTGCTTCTGCTTGGCCGTCGCGGTCGGGGCGACGAAGCCACGCTCCGGGAACCAGGTCTGCGGGAGTTTCTCGCCGGTCGGGACGGCGACCGTGAGCGTCTTGCCGTCACTCGTCGCGGTCGTGGTGAGGCGAGGGCGGAGCGCCGGGTAGAGCTTCGGGTCGTATTTGTAGGCGACGTTACCGGCGCCCACTTGCACGGTGAGTTCGACCTGCTTGTCATGCGGCCAGCAGCCGGAGTCGTCGCATTCGAGCCATTCCGCTTTGCCCTTGAAGGTCAGCGCGCCTTTGGCGCCGGCCGGGACGGCGACTTCCATGAGGAGCAGGGTCTCGTCTTCATAGACGAAGTTATAGACGCCCGATTGATCGAGCATCTTGGGGCCGGGCCAGACGAAGTCGCCGACGGTGGCGCCGGACTTCTCCTGCCATTCGACCGTGGGGGACTGGCCGGCGTCGCCAGGGTTCTTCCAGTAGATGTGGAAGTGCGGGTCGCAGCGGAAGCGCATCGCGATGAGGGCCTTTTCTCCCGGGCGGATGTCAGGGGTCAGGTTGACCAGGTCGACCTTGGTGCGGACGGCGGCCGCGAGGTCGCCGAACAGGCCAAGGAGCGAGAGCAGACCGAGGGCGAGGAGTCTCATGGGCCTACCTTGGCCGTAAAGCCGGCCGGAAGCAAGGCGACGCACGCCCCTCAGCCGACTACGTGGCAGGGCAGCAGGGCCGCGTCGCTCATCCCGTGGATGATCTTCTTATCCGCCGGACAGAACGTCGCCAGGATGCCCGAAAGCTCGACCGAATCACTGTCGACGAAGAAATACGGACAGAGGCGGACGCGCCCTTCGGCCGGTGCCACCGTGCCGTCGTCGGCATAGACCGGGTGGGTCAGGCGCGAGGGCTTATGGTAGGCCTGCATCACGTGGAAG
>JBDKIN010000163.1:0-2518 GCA_039797095.1 Verrucomicrobiota bacterium | reverse complement strand
GCGGAACTCCGGGTCGCCGGCTTTGGGCGCGGCGGAGGCTTGGGTGGCCGGGTCGGCCGCGAAAAGGGAGGCGACGCCCAAGGACAGGGCGACGACGGAAGCGAGCAGGGGGTTCATGCTGCCTTTGAGACAGTCTAAACTCCCTCTGGTTGCGAGGGGAAATGGTTATTTGCCGAGCTCAGCCAGCTGATATGCCTTCCATTCGGGCGTGCCCCAGCGGGCTTTGGAGGGCTTGATGGCGAGGGTGCAGCCGGCATCGATCAAGACACGTTGCACGAGCGTGGGATTGAGCGCCCGGGGCTGGATGCCCTGCTCCACCGAGAGGGCGGCGATGGCTCCGACCGCCTGACCCATATTGAGGGTGTGCGGCTGCAGGCGAGTGGCGCCGTTCGCCATGCGGCTCTGGGAGAAGTTCTTCTCCGCCGGCAGGAAACCGTCGATGGTTTCGGGGATGAAGGACTCGAACGGGATCGCGAAAGGCCCGAGGCCGCGTTCGCCGAACTTATGCGGGATATCTTCGGCCCGATCCAGGCCTTTCTCCAGGAGCTCCGGCTTCATCGAGCCATGAAGGTCGACGGCGTAATCGCCGAGGGCGACCGTGTGCGGGAATTGGACCGGCTGCCCCGGCTTCCTTTCGATCTCGCGCGCGGTGAGCGTGTGGAGGCCGATGATGCGTCGGCTTTCGCGTGCGTAAGCCATCACGGGGAAGTGGTAGAGGGTGGACTTGAAGGGGGCGAACTCGGGGCGGCGCGCGATGAGCGCATCCATCTGCGCGCGATTGTAGGGCGTGTCGTAGCCTTCGTCGTCGGCGACCGCCCAGTCGGCTTTACCGAGCGCCGTCTGCATGTGGTAGGCGAGGCAGAGCGTCTTCGCGACGGCCCCGTCCAGCGTCTGGCGGCGATGCGACGGATCTTCCAGGTCGGCGATGCTCGCGTGGAAATCGTTGCTGAAGTTGAGATGGGTGCGGGTGATGATGCGGCCTTGGGGCGCGCGGGAGCTGTCCGGCATGCCGCGGTAGCCGATGAACCAGTTCCAATGCCAAGGTTGGCCTTTGATGGGCGGATTGAAGTCGTCCGCCTTGCCTGCCGTCAGGGCTTTTTGAAACAGTTTGCCGAGGGTGGCGTAACCGGGCGGGGGCGAGGTGAGTCGTAGTGACTCCGGGACGCCGGCCGGGTACTGTTTCACGACTGCCGTCCATGTCAGGTCTTGGATGGCCTTCGTGCCATCGAGGGAATCGCTCGTGGTCATGCCTGAGCGATAGCGTGCGCCAGTCAATGGGATGACGTCTCCCCACTCGGTGGCGTCGATGAGGATGCGGCAGCGAATCGAGCGGGTGCCGGCTCCGTCGCTCACCTCGATGCCTTCGATTCTCTGGCCAGTCTTGATCGTCCGGGTGACTTTGGACCGAAGCACGAGGTCGAGGCGCCCGGCGGCACCCCGCGCCTCGGAGAGCATCTTGAGCAGGAGTTGCTGGCCGACGCGCGGCTCGACGCACGGATGGCGATGTTGGTAGGCGGTCTCGGAGTTGATGCCGAGAGGGTCGTAATAGGATTTGATCAGGCCGCAGAGTTCGCGGTAGAGGCCGCGCTCCCGGGCGATGGCGAGTCCTTCGTCCATCGAGGTCACCGCCGCGGCGTTCATCTGTCCGCCGACCCAGTCCGTCTCTTCGATGATGAGGACGGAGCGCCCCATGCGGGCGGCTTGGACGGCGGCCCCGCAGCCACCGGTGCCGGCACCGGCTATGACGATGTCGTAGCTTTCCTTGAGTTCCGCAAAGGAGGTCGGCTTGAGCGGGACGGCATTCGCCGAGGCCGGCGGAGGCGTCGGGATGCGGGAGGAGGCGCGTTCGATGATGATCGCGAGCTTGGGTCCGTCGCAGGTGCGACCGGCGACGGCGTTCTTCTTCCAATATTCAACCGAGCCGATGATACCGCGCACCGCGAGGGTGTGGAGGGCGTCGGAAGCATCTGTGCCGGGCTCCAGCATCCGGGCGATTTTCCCCAGCGCGCTCGCCGTACGGGCGCCGTCAACTTTGGCCTGCTCGGCGAGATCGGCGTCGGTCAGGTCGGCGGTCGTGAGCACGCCTTGTTCGATGAGCTGACTTAGGTACGTATTCTGCCCAGCCGACGGCTGTTCGGACGCAATGATACGTCCCATCGAAAGACCGAGAAGGAGGAAGCAAGGAAGCAGATGTCGCATGGGCTTCCGTTGTTACTTGGCAGGAACCGCCGGCGGGATCTTGCACGACTGCCAGGCAAGAAACTTCCATTCGCCTTGTTCGAGCCGCCAGACCGCGAGGAAACTGATCGTGCTTTCGGCCGCGTTGCCTTTGACGACGGCCTTCACGTCGAACCGACCGGCCATGAGGGCGATGCCGGGGGCGGGGAAGGTCACGGCGCGCTCGTGGAAATCGTATTTCAGGTACTTGGCGGAACCGTCCAGCAGGGAGTCGATCAGCGAGGCCTTGGTGTCGACCTGCCCGTTGGAGTGGGTGTACCGCAGTTCGGGCGAGAGCACG
>JBDKIN010000162.1:0-3266 GCA_039797095.1 Verrucomicrobiota bacterium | reverse complement strand
CGGCCAGGCCTTGCTCGCCCTCCGCATGGGCAAGAAACGCATCATCGCCGAGACCGGCGCCGGCCAGCACGGCACCGCGACCGCAGCGGTTTGCGCCCGGTTCGGCCTCAAGTGCGTCATTTATATGGGCGCCACGGACATGGAGCGACAGGCCCTGAACGTATACCGCATGCGCCTCATGGGTGCCGAAGTCCGTGGCGTCGAAGCCGGTCAACGCACGCTCAAAGAAGCCGTCAACGAGGCCATGCGCGATTGGGTGACCAATGTCCGAGAGACCCATTATATCCTGGGCACGGCCTACGGCTCCCATCCGTATCCGATGATGGTCCGCGATTTCCACCGGATCATCTCGATCGAATCCAAGCAGCAGATCCTCCGCGCCGAAGGCCGTCTCCCGGACGCCATCGTCGCCTGCGTCGGCGGCGGTTCCAACGCCATCGGTGCGTTCTTCGAGTTCCTGGACGAACCGGGCGTGCGTCTCATCGGCGTCGAAGCCGGCGGCCGCGGCATCGCCCGCGGCGAACATGCCGCGCGTTTCGCGGGCGGACGTCTCGGCGTGCTGCAGGGTTGTATGACCAACATCCTCATGGATGGGGAAGGGCAGATCGAAGGCACGCACTCCGTCTCCGCCGGCTTGGATTACGCCGCCGTCGGCCCCGAGCACGCTTACTATCGCGACAAGGGTCGCTTGGAGTTTGCCTACGCGACCGACGACGAGTGCCTCGAAGGCTTCCAGCTGCTTTCGCGCACCGAAGGAATCATTCCGGCCTTGGAATCCAGCCACGCCGTGGCACATGGCGTGAAACTCGCCGCGAAGCTGCCGAAGGAGCAGGTGGTCATCATCAATCTTTCCGGCCGCGGCGACAAAGACGTGTGGAGCGCGGCGCGCGCGATGGGCACCGAAATCAAACTCTGACCATGGCGGCGTCTTCGATGACGGGTTTCGGACGGGCGGAGCTCGATCTCTCTGGCGTCCGTCTGTCGGTCGAAATCGCCACGGTAAATCAGAAGAATCTGCAGGTCTCGGTCTTCGGACCGGAAGCCTGGCCGGCCCTCGAGTCCACCGCCTCCGCTTGGATCCGCGCCCGCTTGCAGCGCGGCAAAGTCACCGCCCGCGTGACGCAGGCCGCCGCTTCCGGGCAGCAGCGCCAGTGGGACGCGGAGTCCGTGGCCGGCAGCCTGGACGAACTCGCCAAGATCGCCGCACGTTGTGGGGTCGCGTTCGCACCGGACGCCGATCTGCTGCATCGGCTGGCCGAGGCCAGTCGCCGCCCATCGGTCGCGTTGCCTCCGCTGGCCGAAGTCGAGGCGGCCGTCCAGAAGGCCTTCGACGAAGCCCTGCGCCATCTGATTGCCATGCGGCAGGCCGAAGGCGCCGCGCTGGCCAAGGATCTCGAAGCACGCCTCGCCAAGATTTCCACGATGGTCGCCGACATGGAACACGCCGAAAAGGCCGCGCCGGTCAGGCATCGGGATGCCATGCTCAAGCGACTCAAGGAAGCCGGCCTGGCCTTGGACGTGTCCGATGACCGGGTGCTTAGAGAACTGGCCTTGTTCGCGGACCGGTCGGACATCACCGAAGAGGTCGTCCGCCTCCGCAGCCATGTTGCCCAATTTTCAGCCGAGCTCAGCCAGCCGAACAGCGGACGGAAGCTGGATTTCCTGATCCAGGAGCTCCTCCGGGAAGTTAACACTATCGGCAGCAAGGCCGCGGAAATCGCCACGACCAAGCTGGTTTTGGAGGCTAAAACCGAGATCGAGCGCATCCGGGAGCAGGTCCAGAACCTGGAGTGAGGTTTTTTAGGGTGTGGTATTGCCACGACCGCTTTCCCATGCCTTTGTCTATCAACACTTACGCAACGTCATGTCCAACAACCTAACCAAGCGCGACATCGTCCTGAAGATTTTCACGGACAAGGGGTACCCCCAGAAGCATATCCGCGACTCGGTCCAGATGACCTTGGACGCCATCAGCGAGGCCCTGCTCGCGGGTCGTGATGTCGAGCTTCGTAACTTCGGCGTGTTCCAGGTCCAGGTCCGCAAGAGCCGCATCGGCCGCAATCCGAATCGTCCCGAGACGGACGTGGTCATCCCGAAGCGCGCGGTCATCAAGTTCAAGGCGGGCAAGGAGCTGAAGGCCAAGCTGAAGTCGATCGACGTCGAGAAGCCCAGCCAGCCGCAGCAGTAATCCGCGCCGCGATGTCCGACATTCGAACGCTCCCCGGTTTCCGGGAGTTCTATCCCGAAGACCGTGCCGTCTTGGGACACATCATGGACGTCTGGCGTCGCGCCTGCCGTCGCTACGGTTTCCGCGAGTGGGAATCCCCCGTGCTCGAACCGCTCGAACTCTTCACCGAGAAGTCGGGCGAAGAGATCGTGCGGCAGCTCTTCAACTTCGAGGACAAGGGCGGCCGTAAGGTCAGCCTCCGTCCGGAGATGACCCCTTCGCTGGCCCGCATGGTCGGGGCCAAGGCCAACGGCATGCCGAAGCCGATCCGCTGGTTCGCGATCGGAGAGAACTACCGCTACGAGAAGCCTCAGAAGGGTCGTCTCCGTTCGTTCTACCAGCTCAACGCCGACCTCCTCGGCGAAGCCGGTCCTGCGGCCGACGCCGAAATCATCGCCCTCTGCGCCGACTGCCTGCTCGGCTTCGGCCTGACGCAGCAGGATTTCCGCATCCGCGTCTCCGACCGCACGCTCTGGTTCCGTTACCTTGCCAGCCTCGGCGTCCCCGAAGCCCAGGCGGTCGCCGTCCTCGGCGTGGTCGATAAGCTTGAGCGCGGCGCCCCCAAGGATCTCCTCGACGCCATGACGGCGGCGCTCGCCGGGACTTCCGTCGATCCAGTCAAGGCGCTGGAGTCCGCCCGCGCTTTCGCGAACACGAAGTCGCTCGCCGACATCGAGAACCTCGCCGCTGGCGACGCCGCGATGACCGAGCGTGTGGCCGACTGGAAACATCTCCTCGGCACGCTGACCACCATGGGCTTCGGCGAGTGCGTCGCCATCGACCTCACCATCGTCCGCGGTCTGGCTTATTACACCGGCTTCGTTTTCGAAGCCTTCGAAACGGGCGGCGAAGCCCGCGCGCTCGCCGGCGGCGGTCGCTACGACGCCTTGGTCAAGAAGCTCGGCGGCCCGGACCTTCCCGCCGTCGGTTTCGGCATGGGCGACGTCACCATGCGTGACCTGCTGGAGCTCAAGAAGCTGATTCCGGCCTATGCCGACGGACCTGATTACTACGTGATGATCCTCGGCGACGACGCCCG
>JBDKIN010000161.1:0-4128 GCA_039797095.1 Verrucomicrobiota bacterium | reverse complement strand
CGTCCCGGCATGCGCAAGGTCAACCAGGCGCTCGGACGTCTCGTGCGCGCGCCCGGCCATTCGGCGCGGGTGCTCCTGCACTGCCGACGTTTCGCCGACGAAGCCTACCGCAGCCTGCTCTCGACCGAGTACGGCGACCCGCAGGTGCTGGCCGACGACGACGAGTTCGTGAGCTGGTCCGCCCGCAGCTGATCAGACGCGGCTGATGACGCGCGCGGCCGGGAAGCGGATCTTCTTCATGCCGGCATACTTGTCTTCCGACGAGCGGTAGCCGACGGCGCAGGCGACGACGACTTCGTAACCCGTGCCCTTGAGTCCGAGGATCTCGGTGTAGGCGGCGGGATCGATGCCTTCGAGCGCGCAGGTGTCGATGGCCATCGCCGCGGCGGCGCCCATGAGCTGGCCGAGGGCGATGTAGAGCTGGCGGGCCGCCCATTCCTTCTGGCCGGCGGCGTCCTTGCCGTTGACCACGCCGCCGAGCATCATCTGGCGGTAGGGCTCGAGCTTCGTGGCATCCGCGCCGCGTTCGGAGACCATCTGGTTGAAGAACTCGTTGACGTCCGCTTCGGTGACCTCGGTGCGACGGGCGAAGACCACGAGATGGGAGGCGTCGGTGACCTGCGACTGGTTCCACGAGACCGGACGGAGCTTGGCGCGGAGGGCCGGGTCGTTGACCACGATGAACTTCCACGGCTGGAGACCGTAAGAGGACGGCGCCAGACGGAGCGACTCCTCGAGCGCGGCCCAGGTGGCATCCGGCAGCTTGCGGGTATCGAAGGCCTTGGTGGCGTAGCGCCATTCAAGGGAAGCGAGGAGCTGGGCAGGCGTAAGGGCGGCGTTCATGAGGACGTCAGACAACCACCGCCCCGCCGCATTGTCAAATCAGGCAGGCGAAAGCACGCCGCCGGAGAGGACCAGCCGGCGGCCGGCGCGTTCCGCGAACTCGCGGCTGTGCGTGACCAAGACCAAGGCCGCGCCGCGGTCGGCCACGATGCCGAGGAGGAGATCCATGATCTCGACGCCCGTACGTTCGTCGAGATTGCCCGTCGGTTCGTCGGCGAGGATGACCGAAGGGCGGTTCACCAGGGCACGGGCGATGGCGACGCGCTGGCATTCGCCGCCGGAAAGCTTCGCCGGCAGGTGTTCGAGACGCGCGCCGAGACCGACCTGCGTGAGCAGCGCGCGGGCGGCGGTCTTCGCGGAAAGCGTCGGCATGCCGGCGATACGCGCGGCGAGGGCGACGTTTTCGAGCGCGGTGAGCTCGGGCATCAGCTGGTAGTTCTGGAAGACGAAGCCCACGCCACGGCCGAGGGAAGTGCGCGGCGCGACGAGACCGGCGCCAGGGGCGAGGATGCGGACTTCGCCGGCATCCGGCTGATCGAGGCCGCCGAGCTGCTGGAGCAACGTCGTCTTGCCCGAACCGGAAGAACCGCGGATGGAGACCGACTCGCCGGCGAAGACCTCGAGCGAGACGTCCGTCAGCACCGGCAACGGGCCGGCCGGCGAAGCGAAGCCCTTCGCGAGGCCGCGGGCCTGGAGGACGAGGTCAGGCATCGCGCATGGCCTCCGAGGGTTTGCGACCGGCGGCCCAGAGCGCGGGCACCAGGCCGGCGATGGCCGTGGTCAGGAGCGTGAAGGCCGCGGCGATGACGAAATCGGACGCGTCGTAATGCAGCGGCACCTTCGAGAACTGGTAGATGTTGGCCATCATGTCGCCGTCGCCGAAGCAGGCGTTGATGCCGCTCAGGATCGCGTCGCGGAAGGCCAGGATCGTCCACGTCAGGACGAAGCCCAGGAACGTGCCCAGGGCGCCGATGAGCAGGCCCTGCAGGCCGAAGAGCGCGACCACCTGCAGGCGCGCGGCGCCGAGCGAGGCGAGCACGCCGACCTCGCGGGAGCGGCGGATGACCGCGGAGAAGAGCGTGCTGCCGATCGAGAACGAAGCGACGAGCGTGATGATGAACATCAGGAAGAAGAGCATCGTCTTCTCGAAGCGGATCGCCTCGAGGAAGTCCTTCTTGAAGTCCTGCCACGGACGGAAGCGCAGGCCGGGGTGGGTCGAGGCGAGGAGACCGGCCGTCTCGACGGCGCGGGCCGGGTCCTTGAGGCGGAGCGTGAGGCCGTGGGCGCGCGGGCCGAGGTTCCAGAGTTCGCGGAAGCGGCGGAGCGGGATGAGCGCGGCGGCGTTGTCGACCTCGGCGAAGCCCGTGAGGATCACCGCGCTGACTTCGAATTCGGCGGGCAGCGGGGCCTTGCCCTTCTCGGCGCGCTCGGCCATCGCGGGCGACCAGATCTCGATGCGGTCGCCGACGCGGACGCGGAGGGCGCGGGCGAGGCCGACGCCTAAGATGATGCGGCCGTCGTCAAGGTCGTCGAAGGTGCCGCCGTGCACATACTTGCGGGCGGGCTGATCGGGATCGGCGGGATCGATGCCGCGGACCTGGGCGATGCCGGAGAAATCGCCCTGGCGCGCGAGCGCGGGCCCTTCGGCGTAGAGCGCGGCGGCGGCGACCTCCGGGCGGGCGGCGAGCCGCTTCGCGAGCGCCTCGGGCCGCTCGAGGGTGGCGGCGCCCGTGACCTGGCAGTCGCCGAAGGATTCGCGGATGCGGAGGCGGTGCTCCTCGCCGAAGCCGTTCATCACCGTCTGCACGACGAGCAACGAAGCCACGCCGAGGCCCACGCCGAGGATCGACACCGTCGCGAACGCCGGGAAGCGCTTACCGGGAGGAAAGAGCTGGCGGAGGGCGAGATGGAGGAACCAGGGCAAGGGAAAGGACTCAGGCCTGCGCTTCGGGCGCGAGCGTCGGGAACAGGATGACGTCGCGGATGTTGGCCGCGCCGGTCAGCAGGATCACCAGGCGGTCGATGCCGATGCCGAGGCCGCCCGCGGGGGGCATGCCGTGCTCGAGCGCGAGGAGGAAATCTTCGTCGATCTTCTGGGTCTCGGCGCCGGCCTGGATCTCCAGCATCTTGCGCTGCACGCCGGGGTCGTTCTGCTCGGAGTAGGCCGGAGCGATCTCCTGGCCGTTGATGCAGAGCTCGAAGACGTCGATGGTCGAGTCGTCGCCGACGGTGACCTTGGCGAGCGGGCAGAGTTCCTTGGGGATGTGCGTGACGAAGGTCGGCTGGATGAGGCCCGGCTCGATGAGCTTGCCGAAGACCTCGTTGGTGACCTCGAAATCTTCCCAGTCGGCGCGCGGCTCGTGGAGGCCGAGGGCCTTGCACGCGGCGATCTTCTCCTCCTTGGTGCGCGCGAACCACTGCGGGTCGCCCGTACGCTCGAGGATGAGGTCCTTGTACTTCGCTTCGCGCCATTCGCCGCCGAGTTCGATCGCCACGCCGTCCGGACGGATGACGCTGGTCGTGCCGAGGACTTCGGCGCAGACCTTCTGGATCATCGAGCGGACGAGTTCCATCATGCCGCGGTAGTCGGTATAGGCCTGGTAGGCCTCGAGCATCGTGAATTCGGGGCTGTGCTTGACCGAGACGCCTTCGTTGCGGAAGACGCGGCCGATCTCGAAGACGCGGTCCATGCCGCCGACGAGGCAGCGCTTGAGGTGCAGCTCGAGGGCGATGCGCAGGTAGAAGTCGCAGTCGAGGGCGTTGGAGTGCGTCTCGAACGGACGGGCCGCGGCGCCGCCGGCGATGGCGTGCAGGGCCGGGGTCTCGACTTCGGTGAACTGGCGGCTCCAGAGGAAGCGGCGGATCGATTCGACCACGCGGCTGCGGATGAAGAGGCGGCGGCGGGACTCCTCGTTGACGACGAGGTCGAGGTAGCGCTGGCGGTAGATCTTCTCGGCGTCGGTCAGGCCGGCCCACTTCTCGGGCAGCGGGCGGAGGGACTTCGAGACCAGCTTGTATTCCGAGACGCGGACGGTGACTTCGCCGGTCTTGGTGCGGAAGAGCTTGCCGCGGACGCCGACGAAGTCGCCGGAATCGACCAGCTTCTTGAAGTGGGTGTCGTACGCGTCGCCCAAGGCGTCGCGGGTGAAGTAGGTCTGGATGAGGCCGCCGCGGTCGAGCAGCTTGACGAAGCTGGCCTTGCCCATGACGCGCAGGGCGACGATGCGGCCGGCGACGGAGACCTCGGGACCTTCCTCGACGCCTTCGGGCAGGAGGGGCGCGCAT
>JBDKIN010000160.1:0-4551 GCA_039797095.1 Verrucomicrobiota bacterium | reverse complement strand
CTCAAGGCCGGGGTCTCGGTCGTCTCGATCAACTACCGCCTCATCAAGCGCGACCCCGCGGTCGACACCTCGCCGGCCGTGAAGGCGCCCCTGCATGATGCCGCCCGGGCCCTGCAGTTCGTACGCAGCAAGGCCGCGGAATGGAACCTGGACAAGACCCGCGTCGGCGCCGCCGGCGGTTCGGCCGGCGCCTGCTCCAGCCTCTGGCTGGCCTTCCATGACGACCTCGCCGACCCGAAGTCGGCCGACCCGGTCGCCCGCGAATCCACTCGCCTGACCTGCGCGGCCGTGACCGGCCCACAGACCACCCTCGACCCGGCGCAGATGAAGGCGTGGACGCCTAACAGCAACTACGGCGGCCACGCCTTCGGCTTCAAGACGTTCGAAGAGTTCCTCGCGGGCCGGGAAACCATCCTGCCCCTCATCGCGGAATATTCGCCTTATGCGCTGGTATCGTCCGACGACCCCGCGGTGTACATGACCTTCGGCGGCCCGCCGGCCATCGGCCAGAACGAGAAAGACCCGACGCATACCGCGAACTTCGGCGCCAAGCTCGCCGAACACTGCGCGACCAAGGGCGTCTCCGCCGAGCTGCATTATCGGGGTCTCGCCAATCCGAAGCATGCCACGCCGACGGAGTTCCTGCTCGCCAAGCTGAAAGCCGCCAAATGAACCGGTTGCTCGCCATCGCCGCCCTGCTGTGGACGAGCACGCTTGGGGCGCTCGCGGCCGAGTCTCCGCCGCCCAACATCGTCTGGATCATCGCCGACGACATGTCGCCCGACATCGCGGCCTACGGGGCACCCGGCGTGAAGACGCCCCACCTCGACCGCTTGGCCGCCGAGGGACGACGCCATACGCGAGCCTACGCCACCGCCCCGGTCTGCAGTTCTTCGCGTTCGGCGTTCATCCTCGGATGCTACCAGACGACGACCGGGCTACACCCGCACGACACCGAGAACCCGCAGCCGCTCCCGGCTCCTTACAAACCCCTGCCCACCCTGCTCCGCGAGGCGGGCTGGTTCGTCAGCAACTGCGCCGCGCCCGGCAGCCAGCGCAGCGGCCGTGCCATCACCAAGGGCAAGACCCACTACAACTTCGCCCACGACCCCAAGGTACTGTTCGACGGGGATGACTGGCGGAAGCGTCGTCCCGGCCAGCCGTTCTTCGCCCAGTTCCAGATCACGGAGCCCCATCGGCCCTTCCCCATTCCCGCGCAGTACGATGAGGCCGCCCTGGCCGCCATCAAGCTGCCGCCGAATTATCCCGAGCACCCGCTGAGCCGGCGCGACTGGTATGCTTATGAACGGAGCGTCGAAGTGGTGGATCAACGCGTCGGCGCCATCCTCGCGCAACTGGAAGCCGAAGGCGTCCTGGAAAACACGCTCGTGATGTTCTTCGCCGACCACGGACGTCCGATGCCTTGGGGCAAACAATGGCTGAGCGTCGAAGGCCTGCAGGTTCCTCTGCTGATCCGCGGACCTGGCGTGACGCCGCGTGGCGTGGAGACGGGTTTGGTCAGCCTCATCGACCTCGCCCCCTCCGTGCTCAAGGCCGCCGGCCAGCCGATCCCGGGCTGGATGGAGGGTCGTCCGGTACTGCAAGGCGTGCCTGCCGACCGACCGTACCTCTTCGCCGCCCGCGACCGTTGCGGGGACGCCATGGACCGCATCCGCGCCCTGATAACCCCCGACTCCTTGCTCGTCCGGAACCACCTGACCTCGCTCTCGCGCCTCAACTGGTCGAGCTACAAGGAAGACAGTTACCCCGGCATGCCTCTGCTCCGCGTACTGCAAGCCGCCGGCAAACTTGACCCCTTCCCCGCCCGCTGGCTCGCGCCGCAACGTCCGGAGTTCGAATTCTACGACCTGAAGGCCGATCCGCAGGGCGTCCACGATGTCTCCGCCGATCCGAGGAACGCCGAAACCATCCGCAGGTTGAACGCCGCTTTGACGGACTGGAGCGCGCAATCCAAAGATCAAGGGATGCTCGGCGATCCCGCCACCGAACCTGGCCTCGCCGAGATCCAGCAAGCCAAACGCCAGGACTACCGCCGCACTTGGACACGGCGATTGGGCAAACCTGAGCCCACCGACGCGGAACGGCTGGCTTGGTGGGAGCAAAGCTACGGCCTCGCGCAAGGCACCCTCACCAGATGACCCACCGTTTCTATCCCGTCCTCCTCTCGGCGCTGCTGCTCGTCGGTTGCGCATCCTCTGAGACCTTCACGGTCCGGGAAGATTTCGGGCCCGGCTTCGACGCGAAGAAATTCCTCACGCCGCTCCCGAACAAGAACACATCCGTCCGCGACGGCGTCATGTGGACGCGTGGCTCCAGCGGAGGCAAATACCCGCCGATGGTCTACCTGGCCCTGGAGGGCAAGGACCTGACGATGTCCTTCCGCTACCGTCACCTCGAGAAGGGCGGCATGCTCTGGCTCTTCGTCGACGGCGACGATGGCTACGGCTCGGTCGACCACATGCTCCGCGTCCGCCTCAATCGGGAGAGTGTCGTGCTGGAGGTCGACGCCCACACCCTCGACCCGAAGCACCCGCTGCGACAGAACACCCGCGCGCCCGATCCGGTCAGCAAGGCCTACCGCACCAACGAACACTTCCCAGCCGAGAAGGTCGACCTCTCGGCGAACGAATGGCGCACCGTGAAGCTGGCCTTCAAGGGCGACACCGTGGACATGTCCGTCGACGGCCAGTGGACTCGCGCGCTCAAGCGTCCCAACTTCGACGCCCCCAAACGCAAGCTCCTCTGGATGCAGAACGGAGGCGCCGCCGGCATCGAGATCGACGACGTCATCGTCACCCCGACCCCCTGAGTCCGTCCTTCCCCTATACCCCACACTCGATACTCCATACTCCCATGTGGCACGCCTCCCTCCTCTTGCTGCTCGCCGCCGTCCTCGGCGCGGCCGAAGAACCCCGACCGAATCTCATCATCATCAATATCGATGACCTCGGCTACGCCGATATCGGACCGTTTGGGTCCAAGCTCAACCGCACCCCGAACCTCGATCGCATGGCCAAGGAAGGCATGCGCCTGACCTCCTTTTACGCTGCGCCGGTCTGTTCGCCTTCGCGCGCGATGCTCATGACCGGGTGCTACCCGAAGCGCGTGCTCCCGACCCCGCATGTGCTGTTCCCGATGGCCGAAGTGGGACTGAACCCGGTGGAAACAACCATCGCCGAGACGCTCAAGGCCGCCGGTTATGTGACCGCCTGCGTGGGCAAGTGGCACCTCGGCGACCAAGCCGCCTTCCTCCCTGGCGCGCAGGGTTTCGACTTCTCCTTCGGCATCCCCTATTCGAACGACATGGGCACCGCCGCCGAAGGCTCCAAGAGCGACCTCGGCAAACCGACGCCTAAGGACGAGCCGGCACCGGCGACCGGCAAGATGAACCCGCCGGAGACCGGCCTGCGCGGCAACGCGCAGCCGCCGCTGCCGATGCTGCGCGACGGCAAGGCGGTCGCGCGAGTCCGGCAAGCCGAACAACAACGGCTCGTGGCCGACTACACGCATGAGGCCGAAGGCTTCATCCGCCGGAGCAAAGATCGCCCATTCTTCCTCTACCTGCCCCACAGTTCGGTTCACTTCCCTCTCTACCCCGGCGAAGCTTGGGCGGGCAAATCCCCGCACGGCCTCTACGCTGATTGGGTGGAAGAGACCGACTGGTCGGTCGGCCGCATCCTCGACACTTTGCGTGAGCTCGGCCTCGACCGCCGGACCCTGGTCGTGTTCACCTCTGACAACGGAGGCACGGCACGCGGCAGCAATGCACCGCTCAAAGGTCACAAGGGAAGCACCTGGGAAGGCGGCGTGCGGGCTCCCACCATCGCCTGGTGGCCGGGACGCATCCCCGCCGGGACGAGCAACGCCGCCATTACGGGCATGTTCGACCTTCATCCGACTTTCGCTCAATTCGCCGGCGCGAAACTGCCTGACCGAAAACTCGACGGGCTCGACCTCTCTCCTTTGCTGCTCGGGGTCGACGGAGCCAAGGGCCATGAGGAGTTCCTTTACTACCGCGGCATGACCCTCGAGGCCGTCCGGGTCGGGCGCTGGAAACTGATGCTCGAAGGCGCCAACGCGCCCTTCCGCGCCAAGCAACCCAAGAAGGAAGCCCCGCAGCGCCTCTACGACCTCGAGGCGGACATCGCCGAATCGGCCGACGTCGCCGCCAGCCACCCAGACATCGTCCGGCAGCTCTTGGCCCGCGTCGCCGCCGCCGATGCCGACCTTGGCCTCCTCGAGGCGGGGCCCGGGGTCCGGCCGCTCGGGCGCGTCGCCGACCCGAAACCGATCATCGCCGCGGACGGCAGCGTTCGTCCCGACGCCGTCGGACCAGCCCGCCGTCTTCCCTGACTCCTGACATGCGAACCACCCTCCTTCCCCTCCTCGCCTCCGCCCTGCTGCTCGTCGGTTGCGCCTCCGGCCCCCTGCTGGTCGAAGCCGAACCGCCCGTGATCGTCGCACCCGACCTTAAGTCGGCCTTCGCCGAACCGTGGAAGATTCCCCATGGCGAATGGAAGCCCGACGGCG
>JBDKIN010000159.1:0-9006 GCA_039797095.1 Verrucomicrobiota bacterium | reverse complement strand
GGTGCAGGACCCGGTGCCCCGGACCTGATCACCGTCAGGGGGCTACGTCTGCTCCAGAAGGCCGACGTGGTCATCCATGACGCCCTCCCGGGCGACGCTCTGTTGGCGGAGATTCCCGTGTCCACGAAGATCGTCCCGGTTGGCAAGCGCTGCGGCGTGCACTCGATGACCCAGGATGAGATCAACGCCGTGATCGTGCGTGAGTCGCGCCAAGGCGGTCTCATCGTGCGCCTCAAGGGCGGCGACCCTGGCGTCTTCGGACGTCTGGGCGAGGAGATGGATCATCTCGCCGCCCATGGCATTCCTTTCGAAGTCGTCCCGGGCGTCACTGCTGCGACCGCCGCGGGCGCCGACGCTGCGTTCCCGCTGACGCATCGCGGCAAGGCCGCCTCCGTCACTTTCCTCACCGGCCACTGCGCCGACGGCAGCGATCAGAATTGGAGAGCGCACATCGAGACGGGAGCCACGCTCTGTCTTTACATGGGCGCGAAGGCGCTGCCGTCCGTCGCCGTGAAGCTCATCGCCGCGGGCGCCCAGGCCGACCTGCCGATCCGGCTACTTTCGAAAGTCTCACAGGATGGCGCGTCCGACGTGCTCACCACACTGACCGATCTGGCTTCAGGTAAGGTCGACGTCTCCGTGCTGCCCACGCCGCTCATCGCGGTCGTCGGTGCGGTCGTCGCACCGCCTCGTCATGCCGGCCTGATAGGCCGCATCGCGGCGTTCGCCTGAGCTCAGGACTTCTTCCAGACCTTGGCCCGCAAGAAAAGGAAGAGGGCCGTGAAGATCACGGCGACTCCGCCGAGCCAGATCATAAGGCGCTCGCCAAGCCCGAGGTCTTTTGGAGCGAGTACGCCGACCAGGACGGGCAATAATCCCATGGCGATCACCGCGGTGATGGCCGCCATCTTGGTTGACTTAAGTGCCGGTGAGACGAGGTGTCGGCGGAACAGCAGAGCGGGCAGGGCAGGGTGCGTACCGAGCAGCGGGCTGAGTTTCCAGCGCAGGCCTGCCGGCGCGTGCTCCTTGGCGATGGTCGCGACGTCCCCGTCGCCGCCGGCATGACGGCCGGGCAAAAGGAAGAGCATCAGGATGACGGCGTCGCCCTTGGCGGATTGCAGCGCATCCTCGAGTAGCGGCTCGTTGAAGTCATACTCCGCGCCTTCGCGACGTTCCATCGAGCAGGCGATGAGTTCCTCCGGCTTGAGGCCGAGTTCTTTGCGCAGGGACGCGGCCAAGGCGTCGCGGCAGGCCGTCACCTCAGGGATGGGCGAACCGTGGTCGCAAAGCAGCACGGTGCCGCTGCCCTTGGTCCAGCCGGTCTCGCGCAGGTTATCCGCCAGCATGCCGGTGAGTTCGAAGCCATCGTCGCCGAAGAGCGGTGTGCGGATGCTGAGCTTCATCGCGCCGGGCAGGGCGTCGGCGAAGACCTTGGGGAGATACTCCGTGATCGCGCGGCTTGGGCCGATGAAGAGCGGGATGACCACGATTTCGTCGATGCCCTCGAGCTTGGCATGCTGGACGGCGCCTTCGAAGATGACCGCGGGGACGCCGCCGAGCAGGGCAGGGTCGATCTTGGCCGAATGCATCGTCGAGACCGGGCGGACTTCCTGGCCGATGAGCTTGCTGACTTCCTGAGCCAGTCCGCGCAGAGCCAAGGTCGCCGCGGGTTCATACGAACCATTATCGACGAGGAAGATGCGCGTGCCGGGCATGGGCCTTAAGTGAGGGATAACCTTGGTATTTGCAACGCAGGGCTGGCGGATTGCGGGTTGCCTCGTTTCGGTCGCGGGGTTTCCTAAGGTGATGCCCCGCCGATTCCTCGCCTTCGTCGCTCTATGCCTGAGCGCTCTCTCCCTATCCGCCGCTGATGCCGCCTGGCTGACCGACCTCGATGAAGGCATCAAGGTCGCCAAGGCCGAGAAGAAGGCGATCCTCGTGGACTTCACCGGCAGCGACTGGTGTGGCTGGTGCATCCGCCTGAAGAAGGAAGTCTTCGACCAGAAGGAGTTCGCCGCGGTCTCCAAGGATTTCGTGCTCGTGGAACTCGATTACCCTCAGAAGAAGAAGCAGCCGGCCGAGGAGAAGGCCAAGAACAAGGCCTGGGCCGAGAAGTTCTCCATCGAGGGCTTCCCGACGATCCTGCTGCTGGACGCCAATGGCGAACCGTTCGCGCAGACGGGATATCAGGCCGGCGGTCCTGATAAGTATCTCGGCCATCTCGCCGAACTTCTGAAGGCGAACACCGCCGAAGGTCGCAAGGCTTTCGCCCAGGCCAAGAAGGATGAAGGTCTGGTCCGCGGCTACGGCGCCGAGCTCGAGACGATCCTCACCCCGTTCTTCGAGAAGAAGGATCTTGCCGGCGGTGAGGCCGCCCTCGCCCAGTTCATCAAAGCCAAATCTCTGACCGGTGCGGCCAAGTTCAGCCTGACCATCAACGCCCGGATCAGCCTCTCTCAAGCCTGCAAGCCTGGTGACCACGCCGCCGTGCTCAAGGTGCTCGATGAGATCATTGCCGAGACCCCGGCTGACGTGAAGGAACTGGCCGAGGCGAAGCAGTTCCGCGCCCAGGTCGCCGCCGCGGCCGCAGCGAAGGAGAAGAAGTGATTTCCTCATGAAGAAGCTCATCCTGTCCCTGCTATTGCTTGCGACCGTCACGGCCGCTGCCGGGCCGGTCTGGCTCACCGATCTCGACGCCGCTAAAGCGCAAGGGGTCAAAGAGAATAAGCCCGTCTTGGTGGACTTCACCGGAAGCGACTGGTGCCCTCCCTGCATTTCGCTCCACAAGGTCGTGTTCGAATCGCCGGAGTTCGCCGCGGCGGCCTCTCGCTACGTGCTGGTCGAACTGGATTTCCCGCGCACCAAGCCCCAGACGCCCGAGCTCAAGGCCAAGAACCGCGAGTGGCAGCAGAAGTATGCGGTGAACAGCTTTCCGACCATCCTCCTGCTCGACGCCAAGTCGGGCGAGGTCTACGGCCGCATCGGGGGCTTCGGCGGGCAGACCGCGAAGGAGTATCTCGCCAAGCTCGCCACCTATCAGAATACGCCCGAAGGAAAGGCTTCGCTGGCGAAGGAACTGAAGTCCACGACCGAACGTTCGGAGCGCAGTCGGGTGCTTGGCCAGAAGATCAACGAAGCCATCGCCGCCAAGGATTTCAAGGCCGCCGAGGCCGCCCTCGAGGAGATGTTCGCCGATGTCACCGGCACGCGCCGCGCGGTCCTGCCCTTCAACAAGGCCCGCATCCTGGCGATGGTCGACCCCTCGGCCAAGGAGCAGGCCCTGAAGCATGTCGACGAAGCGATCAAGCTCGCGGCCGGCGACGAAGCGATGACCCGCTCTTTCAAGGCCTTCCGTGAAAAGCTGGTGTCTGCCGAGGCTCCGTCTCCGCAGCCCGCCGTCAAGTAGAGTTCCTTTCGTCAGCCTAGCAGCTGGTCCAAAGGCGCCGTGAGGACTTCCTCCGGCGACTTTCCTTTTTGGCGTAGCTCCCGGATCGAGAGTCCGGCGGTGCGCTTGGCGAGGCGTTTGCCTTCGGCGTCGACGATCAACGGAGCGTGGGCCCAGGACGGGTCCGTCCAGCCGAGCGCCCCATAGAGCAGCAACTGACGGGCAGTGGAAAGGAGGAGGTCGGCGCCGCGGACGACTTCGTTGATGCCCATGGCGTGGTCGTCGGCGACGACGGCGAGTTCGTAGGCGGGGAAGCCGTCCTTCCGCCAGACCAGGAAGTCGCCGAAGTCACGTCCGGCGACGAACGACTGCGGGCCTTGGAGCGCGTCGACGAACGCGATGGTCTCGCCGTCAGGGACGCGGAAGCGCCAGTTGGTCTGGCCGGGTTCGCGAGCCTCGCGTCCGGCGCCGGGAGGGGCGCGCAGGGCCGGCGGGAAGATCGGCTCGGCGTCATCCTCGGCGTGCGGGGCGGTGAGGCTGCGTTCGACGTCCTTGCGGGACTTATCGCACGGATAGATCGCACCGGTCGCTTGGAGTTGCGACCAGACGTCGCGGAACCAAGGCAGGCGTTGCGACTGCACGTAAGGCGCGTGCGGTCCGCCGATGTCGGGTCCTTCGGCCCATTTCAGTCCGAGCCACCGTAGGTCCTCGATGGCCGCTGCCGCGAACTCCGGACGACACCGGCCGGCGTCGAGGTCTTCGGTGCGGTAGATGAGCGTGCCGGAAGCGGCGCGCGCGGCGGCGAGAGCGAACGTGCGGGCGTGGCCGACGTGCAGATAGCCGGTGGGCGTCGGGGCTAGCCGTCCGCGGATCATCAGAGCGGATTACCCGTCGGGATGAACTCCCACTTCACGCCGAACTCCGCGGCCACCGCGGCAGCGAGGGCCTTCACGCCCCAGGTCTCGGTCGCGTAGTGTCCGCAGGGATAAAGATTCCAACCCTGCTCGTGCGCTTCGTTGAAATGCTCTTCGCGCAGCTCGCCGGTGATGAGCGTGTCGCAGCCTTCGGCCTTGAGATGCTCGAGCGCACTGCGGCCGCTGCCGCTGAGGATGGCGATTTTCTTCGGCTGGGCGGAGCCGAACTCGATGCCCTTGTAAGTCTGCGGATAGGAGGCCTTCAGGCGTTTGCGCAGCGTGCTGCGAGGGATGCCGCGACAGATGCAGGCGATGGGCAGGCCTTCGTAATCGACGAACCAGTCGACGACCTTGAGGCCGAGGTCTTGGGCGATGAGGGCGTTGTTGCCGATGGCCGGATGCGCGTCGAGCGGCAGGTGGCTGGAGTAGAGCGAAAGCCCCGTCTTCTTCAGCGCGGCTTTACGGAGGGCGCGGACTTCGCGTTCGGGCGAGACCGGACGCCAATACATCCCGTGGTGGACGATCAGGAAGTCGACGCCACGTCGGGCGGCGGCGGCGAAGACCTCGGCGCCTGCGTCGACGGCCGCACCGACCTTGCGGACCGGGCGCGTGCCCTTGTGCTGGAGGCCATTGCGCGAGCCCTCGAAGTCGGCGATGTTCTTGCCGTTGGTGAGGAGGTCGCAGAAGCGCGCGACCTGGGTGGCGGTGACGGGGGTCTTCACAGTTTCTGGAAGTGCGTAGGCTGGGCCGCGGCGTGGTTCAGCGTCGCGGGCTCGAAGGTCTCGGGCGCGAGCTTCGCGTCGAGGGCGGCTTCCGTGATCCGGAGAAGGTCGGTGTCGCGGCTGGCTTCGTCGCGCACGCTGCATTCGGCCAGCATCCACTGCTCGCCGACCTTGGAGAATTCCTCGACCTGCATCAGGCGGGTCGGTTCGCCTTGCGCGTCGAGGCAGATCGCCTGGATCAGGATGCCGTAGACGCTATCGATGGCGAAGTTCACCTTGGCGGGTTCGCCGCCGGCCAGGTTGGCGGCTTCATAGACGTTCACCGGGCGGCGACGACGTTCGGTCGTGACGTAGCTCGCCTTCGGCCAGTGCGTGAAGGGCATCTGGAGGTCGAACGGCGAGATCAGCAGGCCGTCGGCGAGGGGCACGAGCGGAGAACGGTCGTCGAGTTCCTTCGCCGGGGCGCCTTTGACGGAGACCCAGACGCGACGTTCTTTCGCCGACTTGAAGGAGATGAACGCGAGGGTGGGGCGGCCTTGGGCGTCCTTGAGTTCGCCGCGGAGCAACTGACCGCCGGCGATGGAACGGGCCCAGAGCGTACCAGGCACCGGCGTCGAGGCTTCGCCACGTCGCGGCTTGTGCGTGATCTCAAAACGCAGGCAGAGGTCGGCGTTGAGGCGCGAGTTACGGAAGCCGCCCAGGAACTGGGAAGACTCTTCTTCCGTCAGCTTGCGGAAGCCAGAGGAAGTGTCGGGCTGGGCTGAGGCGCCGAGCGCGACAAGGCAGGCTACCCAGCGAACGGTCAGGCTGAGCAGTCCGGGCTTCACTGCGGCTTACTTGGCCGGAGCCGGAGCAGCGGGCTTGACCGGAGTCGCCGCGGCCGGGGCCGGGGTGGACTGGGGCTGGGCAGCCGGAGCAGTGACAGGGGCGGGGGCGGCCGGAGTGGCGGCAGCGGCGGCGGGAGCGGCCGGCGCGGCGGTAGCAGCGGCATCGAGGGCCTTGACGGACGGCTTTTCGCGGGCGACGAAGCCCAGATAGAGGCCGAAGCTGAGGACGAAGAGGATGACCGTGAGGGTGGTCGTCATCTTGGAGAGGACGTTGGCGGATTCGCCGCCGAAGACGGTTTCCGCGGCACCACCGCCGAGGGCGGCACCCATGCCGGCGTTGGCGCTGGGGCGCTGCATCAGGATCACGAGGACCACGAGGATGCAGACGAGGAAGAGGGCCACCACGGAGGCGTAGAGAAGGAAGTCCGACATGGCCCTATCCAAGGGGTCGTTTCCCCATAAAACAACGCCAAAATCAGGCCTGCAGGTAGCTGCCCCCGCTGACCCGGTAGGTCAGCCATTCGCCGGAAGGCGGCGGAACGGTGCCGGTCGCGATAACCTGATGGTTTTCCCCGACTTCGTCCCAGAAGGCCCGGCGGCGGGTGTCGTCCAACTCGCCCAGCACGTCGTCCGCCAGGATGACCGGAGGGGTCGGGGCGCGGGCGGTGTCTCGTTGCAGGCGGGCCAGGCAGAGGGCCAGGACAAGCAGGCGTTGCTGTCCTTCGGACGCATAGTCAGCGGCGTCTTGCCCGCCGAAGATCATCGAGAAGTCGTCGCGCTGCGGGCCGCGGAGGGTCGTGCCTGTCGCGAGGTCGGCAGAGCGGGTCTTGGTCCAGACTTCGGCGAGCTGGTCGGCCGGAACGTCGGGCGCGTAACGCAGGTCGGCTCCTTTGTCAGGGAACCCGGCGCGGGCGCAGGTCTCGCGCAGCGTCGCGGCGAGTTCGGGCAGCACGCGCGCGCGGGTGGCGGCGAGCAGCTGCGCGGGCGCGAGCATCGTTTTTTCGAAGGCGCGGAGTTCTTCGTCGGAACGCACGTCGGCCTTCAGCAGCGCGTTGCGACCTTCGAGCGCGCGGCCGTAGTCGCGGACCGCGGTCAGGTAGGAGGCGTCAGTTCCGCCGATCGCGGCGTCGAGCCAGCGGCGTCGGTTGGAGGGGGAGCCACGGACGAGACGAAGATCGTCCGAGCAGAAGACGATGGTCGGGAACTGGCCGAGGTGCTGGGCGACCGAGCTGACCGGCGTGCCGTTGAGCAGGGCCTTGCGGGAACCTTTGGCCAGCCGGAGTTCGATTTCGGAGTGCTCGGTCGGCGAGAGACGGACGTCCAGGCGCAGGCGGGCCTCGGCGCAGCCGGCACGGACCAGCGGCGAGATGTCCGTCGTGCGGAAAGAGCGGAACGAGGACACCAGGGCGGCGGCTTCGAGGAGGTTGGTCTTCCCCTGGCCGTTGTCGCCGAGCAGGAAGACGCGCGGCGCGTCGGTGACGACGTCGGCGAAGGTGAGGTTACGGAAATCGGCCGCCCGGATGCGGGTCAGGCGCATGGGTTATTCCGGCAGGAGGATGACCGTCCCGATCTTCGGCAGATTATTCACCGAGGTCATCTTGTCACGGTTGGCGTTGAAGATGGCCGAGATGCGCGCGGGGCCGGCATCGCCGTAGATCTTGCGGGCGATGCTCGAGAGGCTGTCGCCCTTCGTGATCGTATACTGGCGGAAGCGCCCCGGCGTGCCGTCGGCGTTGGGCGCGGGCTTGTCGGCGGCGGGGCCGGTCGTCTTGACCGGAAGGGTGAGGGCCTTGGAGCTGCGATTCGCGTCGGCGAGCTCGCGCTTCAGCTTCTCGTTCTCGAGCTGCAGCGAACGCAGGCGGGCGTTGAGATCGGCGCCGCCCAGGGCGTCGGGTTCCATCGGTCGTCCCGGCAGCTGCTGCATGAATTGTTTCTCGGCGGTCTTCACCATCTGACGGACGATGTTCGACTGCTCGGACGTCGGCTTCATCCGGATGTATTGGTTGAAGTGGTAGATCGCCGGCAGCGGATCCTGCAGTTCGAGGTACATGCGGCCGGCCTCGAGGTGGGATTCGGCGGCTCCCTTGCGGTTATCGATGACCTTGAGGAAGCACTCGAGGGCCTTGCGGACTTCGCCTTGCTTGTGGAACGTCTGGCCTTGGCGGAATTCCGGGTCGTCGACGTCGAGGGTGCGGGAGTCGGCCCGCGAGCCGTCTTCGCAGCCGACGAGCAGGAGGAAAGAGAGGACGAAAGCAGCGCGGACCATGACGGGCACAATCCTCGTCGGCGTCGCCTCCTTCAATCTCAAATCATTCACCGAGCGCCCGCGCGAGGGCCGCGGGTAGGTCGGGCGTCTCGAAGCGGAAACCCGCGGCCAAGGCGGCGGCGGGGGTCACGCGCAGGTCGCCGAGGACGGTCTCGTCGCCCATCTGGCCGAAGAGCAGGCGTACGGCCCAGGCGGGGGCGGGGAGGAAGGCGGGGCGGTGGAGGGTCTTGCCGAGCGCGCGGGCGAAGTCGGCCTGCGAGCAGGGCTCCGGGGCGACGGCGTTGAGGGCCGGAGGGAGGGTGGGCTGCTCCAGGCACCAGGCGATCAGGCGGACCAGATCGCCGAGCCGGATCCAGCTCATCTGCTGGCGTCCGTGGCCGATGGGGCCGCCCAGACCGCAACGGAAGGCTGGCAACATCAGGCGCAGGGCGCCGCTCGACGCCGCGAGCACCACCCCGGTCCGGAGCCAAGTCGTCCGGATGCCGGCCGCACGGGCGGGTTCGGTCGCAAGCTCCCATGCGGCGGAGACTTCGCCGAGGAAGCCTTCCGTCGAGACCGCGGAGGCTTCCGTGAGCGTCTCGTTGCGACGGATACCGTAGCGGCCGACCCCAGACATCGAGAGGAAGAGCTCGGGTTTGGTTTTTAGTCCGGCCAAGGTTTCGGCGAGGAGGCGGGTACCGTCGCGTCGGCTGGTCAGGATGCGCTCCTTGGCGGCGGCGGACCAGCGTTGCGAGATGGGTTCGCCGGCGAGATGGATCACCGCGAAGGCGCCTTCCAGCGCGTCGCGGTCGATCTGACCGGTCAGATGGTTCATGCCGCCGGCCCCATCGTGGCGTGAGCGGAAGGGGACGACCTCGTAGCTGAGCGCGGCGAGCTGACGGGCGACGGCTTT
>JBDKIN010000158.1:0-15226 GCA_039797095.1 Verrucomicrobiota bacterium | reverse complement strand
AGCGAGAAACGGAAGAGCGGGTTCGCGGGATCGGCCGCGACGTGGCGTCGGAACAGTTCGGAGCGGGCCATGCTCAACGCTTCGCTTTAGCCGACGAACGGCGGAAGATGACCATCGAGAGGCCGGGGAGGCGGACCTCGATCGAATAAGGACGGCCCTGGCACGGGATCGCTTCGGCGACCACGCCGCCGAGGTTGCCCAGGCCGTGTCCGGCGTAGTGGGCCGAGTCGGTGTTGAGGGCCTCTTCCCAGCGGCCCGGGAAAGGCACGCCGAGACGGTAGGTCCGCTCGACGGGCGTGAAATTACCTGCGACCGTCCAGGCCTGCTCGCCGCCGCGGCGCTCGAAGGCCAGCACGCTCTGCGCGCCATCATCGGCGACCAGCCAGGCGAAGCTCTCCGAACGCAGTTCGTTGGACGCCAGTTCGGCATCGGCCGCGTAGAGCTTGTTCAGGTCCGCGACCAGGCGCTGCACGCCGAGATGGATCGGATAATCGAGCAGATGCCAGTCGAGCGAGGCGTCGTATTTCCATTCGGCGAACTGGCCGAACTCGCAGCCCATGAAGAGCGACTTCTTGCCCGGCCAGGACCACTGCAAAGCCAGCAGGCAGCGGAGATTGGCGGCCTTCGTGGCGTCGTCGCCACCGCTCATCTTGCCGATCAGCGAGCCTTTGCCGTGGACGACTTCGTCGTGGGAGAACGACTGCACGAAGGCTTCGCTCCACTGGTAGAGCATGCCGAAGGTGAGCTTGTCGTGATGGAACTTCCGGAAGAGCGGGTCCTGCTTGAAGTAATCCAGCGTGTCATGCATCCAGCCCATGTTCCACTTGAAGTCGAAGCCCAGGCCGCCTTCAGGGACGGACTTCGTCACGCCCGGGAAGGACGTGGACTCCTCGGCGATCATCGCGACGCCCGGCTGGTAGTGGTGGACGAGCGAGTTGACCTGACGAAGGAACTCGATGGCCTCGATGTTCTCGCGGCCGCCGAAGCGGTTCGGGATCCATTCCCCGGCCTTGCGCGAGTAATCCAGATACAACATCGAGGCCACCGCATCGACGCGCAGGCCGTCGACGTGGAAACGCTCAAGCCAGGACAACGCGGAGCAGACGAGGAAGCCGCGCACCTCGTGGCGGCCGTAATTGAAGATCAGGGTACCCCAGTCCTGGTGCTCGCCCAGGCGAGGGTCGGCATGCTCGTAGAGGTGCGTACCGTCGAAGCGGGCCAGCGCGAAGAAGTCGCGCGGGAAGTGGGCCGGCACCCAGTCGACGATCACGCCGACGTCCGCGCGATGCAGCGCGTCGACGAGCGTCATGAACTCGAGGGGCGAACCGAAACGGTGCGTCGGGGCGTAGAAGCCCGTGACCTGGTAGCCCCAGGAGCCGTCGAAGGGATGCTCCGACGGCGGCATCAGCTCCACGTGGGTGAAGCCCATCTGGACGCAATAAGCAGCGAGCTGCTCTCCGAGTTCACGGTAATTAAGGACGCGGCCGCCCTCTTCAGGCACGCGACGCCAGGAGGCGAGGTGCACCTCGTAGACGGACATCGGCCGGGAACGCAGGTCGCGCTGGCGGCGGGCCTCCAGCCAGGCGCCGTCATGCCAGACGAAGCCGGACAGATCGCAGACGATCGCCGCGTGGTTCGGCGAGGGCTCGAAGTGCAACGCATACGGGTCCGTCTTGAGGAAAGGCGTGGTATCGTGCGGACCGACGATCTCGTATTTGTAGCGCGCGCCGGCGGCCAAGCCGGGGATGAAGATCTCCCAGATGCCGGAAGCCCCGAGGTTGCGCATCGGCTGGGCGCGGCCGTTCCAGAGATTGTGGTCGCCCACGACGGAGACCCGCCGGGCGGACGGGGCCCAGACCGCGAAGGAGACGCCGGTGACGCCGTCGATCGTGCGCACGTGCGAACCCAGCTTGTAGTGGGCCCGGTGGTCATCGCCCTTGCCGAGCAGGAAGAGGTCGTCCTCGGAGATCGTCGGCAGGAAGCGGTAAGGGTCGTCGACGTCGCGGCGGACGCCGTCGGGATAGGTCACGCGGAAACGGTAACGGAAAAGCGCGGACCCGGGCAGTTCGACCTCGAAGACACCGCTCGCGTGCAGGCGGGCCATCGGCACCGGTTTCCCGCCTTCGGGCAGCAGTTCGCAGGCGCTCGCCCAGGGCAGGAGCGCGCGGGCGACCAGACCCCCGCCTTGCAGCGGATGCAAGCCCAGGAATCGGTGCGGCGAGGTCTCCTTGCCATCCACCAGGGCGGTCAACTCTGCTGGACTCAGGCGCATCCCGGAAGACTCCACGCCCGCCCGAGGGTCGGCAAGCGCTCATTACCCGAAAAACCTTGAGGGAAACACCGGAGCGACAACTCTCGGCGGATGCCTGGCCGTAGCTTCTGGATCCTTGCCGCAAGCCTCTCCCTGTCCGTGGCGGCCATGGCCGCCGAACCGGCGCGGACGGCCGCTGGCCCCGTCCTCACCGGCGACTTCCACTCCGAAGAAGGCGGGAAGGTGATGGTCGGTACGAACGCCGAACTGGTCAGCGGCGACACTTTCCTGTCGGCGAAAAAGCTCCGTCTCGACTACCGCACCGGCGTGATCGTCGCCGAAGGAGAGGTCGTCTACGCGACCAAGAGCCTGCGCATCTTCGGCGCCAAGGTCGTCATCGACCCGCGCGCCGACGTCATCGAAGCCACCGACGTGCGCTTCGGCCGCGCCCCCGTCTACTTCACCGCCGAATCGCTGCGTATCGTCAAAGGCGACAAGCAGATCAAGGGCGTACGCGTGTGGAACAACGAACCCTCCGCGGCCGGCATGCACCTCAAGATCGCCGAGGCTTCCTACGTCGAGAAGGAGGACTGGCTGTCGCTGCGCAGCGCCACGCCTTACGTCGCCGGCGTGCCGATCTTCAACCTGCCCTACTACGGACAGTCCGGGACCGAATTCCCGTATGACATCATGCTCAACACGGGCAGTGAGGACAAACAGGGCAGCTTCCTTCGGTCCACCATCCTGAACCGCGTCACGCCTTCGCTCTGGCTGGGCGGACTCGTCGACTACTACAGCAAATCCGGCCTGATGGTCGGACCCGCCCTGCGCGTCGACAACACCAGCCTGCCGGGCGTCGGCACGCGCTGGAAAGGCCGGCTGCAGAGCGGCTGGATCGACGATCAGTCCACGCCCGTGGCGGACCTCTTCGGACGTCTGCCGAACAGCCAGCGTACGTTCTTCACCGGGGAGATCAACGGCCGCACGCAGGACGGCGTCGAAATCGCCGGCAACCTCTTCGCGCAGACGGACCCCGATGTCCTCCGCGACTTCCGCCCCTTCCTGATCGGCCAGGCCGGCAATCCTCAGCTCAACCTCGAGGTCGTCAAACCGTACGCCGGCGGCTACCTCTCGGCCGCCCTCACCGCGAAGGCCGACAACTACCAAGACGTCGTCCAGCGCCTGCCGGAGTTCCGCTACGACCTGCCCACGACGCTCGCCGCAGACGACGGCTGGTCGCGCCGCGCCTTCCTCAGCGTCGGCTACTTCACCGAGCGCCCCTCCGCCGAGCTTCCGCTGGCGGCCTTCCAGGCCGCGACCTTGTCCGCCGATGCCTGGTCCACCGCACGCGTCGACGGCTACTATGGCGTCAGCCGCACGCTGGTCGCCGGCGAGTGGCTCAGTTTCCGTCCCGTCGCCGGCGTCCGCGCGACCGGCTGGTCCGAAGGCCTGAACGGCCAGGACGCCACCACCAAGGTCATCGGTCAGGCCGGCTTCGACGTCGAAGGACTCTTCACCGGCTCCTGGTCTGCGGACGCTCCGAACTGGAACATCGACGGACTTCGCCACAGCCTGCGCCCGATCCTCCAATACCGCGTCATGCCGGGCGCCGACCGCGAGATCGGCGTGGCTCCGATGACCCAACGCGCGGTCTCCGTCTCGGTGCTAGAAGAAGTCGACCTCGCGGACCGGCTAGACGCCGCTTCCACGACGGACCGCCAGGTGGCCCGCTTCGGCGTGCGCAACACCGTCGAGACCCGTGATGCCGTGACCGGCTCCCGCGAACTGCTCCGCGCGGACCTCTTCGCCGACTGGCGTCAGGGCCCGACGGACGCCGAGACCGGCCGCAGCGACCTGCTCGGGTCGTTCCGCCTCAGCCCGACCCCTTGGATGTCCCTCAGCTCCTCCGTCCGCATGCCCAACGGCGGCGGCGCTCCGCGGGAGTCGATTCAGACGATCGCCCTCAATTCCGGGGACTTCTGGCGCACCTCCCTCAACTGGATCGAACTGCGGCAAGCCACCTCCGCCCGCCAGCTGTTCTGGGACACCCAGACCCGTCTGAATTCGGTCTATAGCGTCGTGACCGGGCTCAATTATGATGCGCAGATCGGCCAGGCCACCATGGTCTGGGCAGGCCTGATCCAGCGGGTGGGCGACTCCTGGGAGGTCGAGTACGGCCTCAATAAGCGCATGGACCCGCTCAACCGGGGCATCAGCTCATTGGGCTTCCACCTGCGGGTGAGATTGTTCAAGTTCTGAGCCGTGACGGACACCCCTTCAGACAACCCTTCGGTCCCCGTGGACGGTATCCTGCCGCCGCCGGACCTGCCGATCCGCCTCGACGTTTTCGAAGGCCCGTTGGACCTGCTGCTCTTCCTGATCCGCAAGAACGAGATCGATATCTACGACATCCCGATCGAGAAGGTCACCCAGCAGTACCTCGAGATCCTGCGCACGCAGGAAAAGGACAACCTGGAACTCGCCGGCGACTTCTTCGTCATGGCGGCCACGCTGATGTACATCAAGAGCCGCATGCTCCTGCCGGTCGAAAGCCGGCCCGAAGAGGAAGTCACGGCCGCCGACGAAGGCCAGGATCCGCGCTGGGCCCTCGTCCAGCAGCTCATCCAGTATAAGCGCGTCAAGGAGACCGCCGCGATCATCCGCGGCCTGGTCGACGACCGCCAAGGCCTGCTGGGCCGATACGTGATCCAGCCGCAGGGCGAAGACGCGGTGATCCGACCCGTCGCCCGCGCCGACCGCATCGAGCTCTGGAATACCTTCAACCTCGTCCTCCGGCGGCTCGCCGAACGGATCCAGCCGGGCAATATCTCGACCGAGACCGTCACCGTCTCCGACCGGATGGAGACCATCCTAGCCCGCCTCGAGACCGAGCCCACCTTCGTCTTCACGAGCCTGCTGCCAGAACGTCCGACCGTGGGCTTCCTCGTGGCGACCTTCCTGGCCTGCCTCGAGCTCGCCCGCCTGGGTAAGCTTAAATTGGAACAGGACGCCTCTTTCGCCGAGATCAACTGCACGAAGTCGGAACCCAGCGCGGCGCCCAACGCGGGCGAAGCCCTGGAAGGCGGGTCGGAATTCGACCAGCCGGCCGCGGACGCGGACTAAGCCGCGGGCTTGAAATCACCCCTGAAGCGGTCAGATTACGGTCATGGCTAGCGCCCGGCGTCCCTCTCATCGTCTGCTCGGACTTGGTTTGGACGCCACCGATCAGCACAAACGCATCACGCGTGGTGAAGAGTTTTCTTTGGTGGGCGGCTCAGAGGAGACCCATGAACGGATGACCGAGACGGTCATCAAGACGTCCGAAGATCTCAGCCGGAAGGGACGTACCATCGCGGACGCCCGTCCGGAGGAACTTGCCGAGCTCCTCCGCAAGCATGACCGCGGGGCTTGAAGCCAAAATGGAGCCACAGACGGATTGACTCACCTCTTTCGCAGGATTTGACTGCTTCTCCCCAATGAGTAACGAGCTGCCCCCTCCTCCGCCCCCTCCTCCTCCGCCTGCACCGGAAGGCGAGAACTCCGCCACAGGCGGTGCACCTAAGCTTAAGCTTAACAAGCCGGTCATTCCCGTCGCCGCCGAAGGCATGCCCATACCTCCGCCGCCTGCGCCGACCGTGGGTGCGCCGATTCCTCCGCCTCCTGCCCCGTCGGCCACGGCGCCCATCCCGGCCTCCGCCCCGCGTCCGGCCGCCTCCCCGGCCAATCGCACCGTCGGCAAGTTCGCCGCGGCGGTTGACCTTCTCGCGCTCGCCGCTTCGCTTGCGGGCGTGGTCATCCTTGCGCTCGAACTCTTCTCTAAATCCAAAGGTTGACCGACTTTTCCATGGCCTCCGACCTCATCGCTCATCTCGATAACAATAACTTCGAAGCCACCATCAAGGCTTCGACCGTCCCCGTGCTGGTGGACTTCTGGGCCACCTGGTGCGGTCCGTGCAAGCAGATCGGCCCGGTGCTCGATCAGCTCGCCACCGAGATGGCCGGTACCGTCACGATCGCCAAGGTCGACGTCGATACCAATCAGGCCCTTGCCCAGCAGCTGGGCGTGAACTCCATCCCCGCCCTCTTCCTGTTCAAGAACGGTGTCGTGGTGGACAAGATGGTCGGTGCGCGCCCGAAGGGCGACATCGCCGCCTTCATCAAGAAGCACGCCTGAGTCGATAGGCGAAAGCCCCATGACAAAGGCCCGGGATTGCTCCCGGGCCTTTTTTGTCGGCGTATGCCGGACTCGGCTTACTTGCTCTCGAGCGGGTGCTCCTTGAGCAGGTCGGCCGGATTGTACTGGGCGCGGTTGCCGATGGCCTTGCGGACTTCGGCTACCTTGGTGTCCATGACCGGCTCGGCGCTGTTACCCCAGGCCTGACGGACGTAGGTCGCGATGTGGGCGACCTGGCCATCCTTGAGGCCGGCGCCGATGTTCGGCATGTTGCCGTTGTACTTCACGCCGTTGACCTCGATCTCACCGGCAAAGCCGGCGAGGATGGCCTTAACAAGGCGATCCTCGGAGCCAGTGACCCAGATTGATTTGGCAAGCGGAGGGAAAGCGCCGGGAACGCCGAGACCGGTGGCCTGGTGGCAGGCCGCGCAGTTGGCGAGGAAGAGCTGTTCGCCCTTGGCGGCATCGGGTTCGAAGACGACCGGACCACCGCCCACGACCGCCTTGGGGGCGTCGAGGTCAAAAGCCGAGGCCGAGAAGCCACCCGCGTTGTTGGTCAGGTAGACGCCGGCCCAGAAGCCAAAGCCACAGAACAGGAAGACGATGAAGATCGGCGTGAGGGAGAAACCCTCGGCCGGCTCGTCCTTATCACGGGAGAGCTGGGAGTGAACCTCCACCAGGCGCCCGTCGGAGGGGCCTTCGGAGCCGGAGGGACCCCGGCGCGGGCGGTTGCTATCGGAATGACGGTTACGGTCGTTCATGGGTTCACTTCTTCAATTTGGCTTCCGGCGAGGGGTAGTCCTGGCGGAGGGATTTCAGGTAAGCAACGAGGGCCGTGCGCTGCGCGGCGTCGACGAAGCGGTAGGACGGATGCCAGACCGCGCCGCTGGAAGCGGGATCGGTCAGGAGCGTCTCGACGTTGATCGGGGAGGTACGGGCGCCGTAGTTGGCGAGGTCCGGGCCGAGACGACGCTCGCCGAGCAGCACCTGCGGCTGCAGGGCGTAATCGCGGGCGACGGAAGGACGGACACCGAGACCGCGGGCGATATCGCTGCCCTGCCCCGCCGGGCGGACCTGCTGGGTGTGGCAGTTGACGCAACCGAGGGAGACGTAGACGGCGCGGCCTTGGATGGCCAGGCCGGGCTCACGGGAGGGGAACAATGCGCCGCCTTCTTCGCCCGCGGCACGACCGAGGCCGCCGAGCTGGGACTGGCCACTGAGGAGGAGCGCGCCGAAGGGCAACGCGACGGCGAGGAAGACGCCGGCCAGGAGAGTGTTGAGGTTCTTCATGGTGGGGTCCGATTAGTCGTGACGGCCGGAATCGGCCGGGGCGGAAGATTTGAGGATCATGCCGAAGGCGTTGAGGGCGAAGGCGACGTGGCCGACGAGGACCAGCACCGCGGAAATCTTCAGCACGAGGCACCAGGAGGAGCCGGCGCGCAGGACGTCGGCGTAAGCGACGGCCGGGTTAGCGAGGAGCTGACCGTTCTGCCAGCCGCCGACGAGCCAGGCGACGAGCGCGGAGATGAAGCCGAGCGCGGTGGCCCAGAAGTGGACGTGCACGAGCTTGGCCGAGGGCCACAGCGCGCCGGTGAGGCGCGGCAGGATGAAGTAGCTCGCGCCGAAGACCACCATCGAGGCGCAACCGTAGACGAGCAGCTGCTCGAGGCCGGTGGCGAAGGAGGTGAAACGGACCACGGCGCTCATGGAGCGGAAGGCGAAGACGCCGCCGAGCACGCCGGCGAGGGTGAAGGCCACGGCGCCGAAGCTGACGAAGCGGAGCGTCGTGTCGTTCCAGGCGCGGGCCCAGCCGCCCTGCGAGGAGAGCGTGCCGAGGATGTTGATGGCGACGATGATGACCGGGATGAGCATCATCGCGGCGGCGACGACGCCGGTCGACTGCAGCCAGAGCGGGACAGGCGAACCCACGAGGGCCGCGGGACCGGTCCAACCGGCGAAGAGGAAGAACGTCCAGAAAGCCACCGGCGCGAGGTAGTAGCCGGTGAGCGTGCGCTCGAGGACCTTCGGCAGGAAGTAATAGATCGCGGCGAGGGCCGAGGCGCCGAACCAGAGCTGCAGGAGGTTCGCGACGAACCAGCTATGCGCGATGGCCTGCACGACGCCGGAGGCGGGCTGCCAGAGCACGAGGAGCTGGGCCAGGAGGTAGATGAGCGGGAAGGCGAACGAAGCTCCCACCACGAACCACTGCGAGGCGAAGGTGTGACCCGTCGGGCGGCGCGCGAAGGCGACGATGGGCCAGAAGCCGGCCAGCAGGAAGGCGACCGCGAGGACGGGGCCGACTTCACGCGGGAAGTCCAGGAGACGGTAACCGCTCATCTCGCCGGCAAAGACGCGGGCGACGCCGTAGGTGAGCGCGAGGTTCCAAGCCACGCCGCCGAGCTGGGCGAGCCAGCCGTTGCGGAACTCGAAGCGACCGAGCTGCGCGAGCAGCCAGAGGTTGAGCGCGAAGAAGGCGTTGAAGCCCCAGCCGTAGATGAAGAGGTCCTGCTGGGCGGTGGCGATGCGGCCCGGGGTGAACCAAGGGCAGTCGCGGAGGACGCCGACCATGGAGCCGAGGTCGAGCGCGGCGATCACGCCGAGCACCGAAGCGGCGAGGAGCCAGACGACGGCGGAGACGAAGAAGAGGAGGAACGGGCCGCGGAGCGAGGCTTCGCCGCGCGAGACGCGACCGTCTCCTTCGGGAGGACGGCCCTGCGGGCGGCCGGAACGATTATCCTGGGTCATCGGAAGAAGGGTGCGGGATTATTTGAGGCCGAGTTCGGCGGTGGTCCACATGGTCGTACGTCCGGCAGTGGCGGCACGGATGGCCTTCACCTGGTCGGCGGTGACGGCGTTGGCCTGGTTGCCGAAGCTCTGGCGGACATAGGTGAGCACGTCGGCGATGTCGGCGTCGGAGACACCGGCGACCGGGGGCATCATGCTGTTGTAGGTCATGCCATTGACGGTGATCGGACCCATGAGGCCCTGGAGGATGAACTTCACCGGCAGCTCAGGATTGCCCGCGACGATCGGGGCGTTGGCGAGCGGCGGGAAGACGGGCGGCAGACCGAGACCGGTCGGCTGGTGGCAGGCGATGCAGGTGCGCGCGTAGACGGCGGCACCACGCTTCATCTGCTCGTCGGAAGCCTTGACGAAGACGTTCGACGCAGCGGCGGGGGCGGCCGGAGCAGCGGCGGGAGCCGGCGCGGGGCCGGCGGCGGCCTGGAGCTTGGCGACGACCTTCGGGTCATTCGCGACAAGGGCGACGGCGTCCTTGAGCGGGATACGGAAAGAACCGTCGGCGTTGCGGGCCGGCTCGGTGAGGAGGGCCTGCGCCTTCTTGGCGTTCTCGGCGCGCAGGTCCTTCTGGGCCTGCCGGCGGACAGCGTCCTCGTTCGGTCCCTGACGGAGCGCGAGGTAGGAGTAGCCGGTCACGATCAAACCGGCGGCGACGAGGGAGACGGCGCCGAGCCAGACGGCGATCTGGCCGGGGATCAGCGGGCGATTCCCGGAAGAAGAATGATCACTCATGGTAGTTGATGGACTCGAGGATGCGGGGGTCGTGGACGGGGATCGTCTCCTGACGGGCCGCGCCGCGCAGGAAGAGCGCGAAGACGATGCCGCCGAAGCCGACGATCGCGAGAAGGTCGAGGAAGAGGGAAGAAGTGAGGAACGGCGTCACGACGAAGCCTTCCGGGGCCGACTTCTCGTAGACCTGGCGGGGAATCGCGTTGAACCAGAGGTCCACGATGCCGCCGACGAGGATGACCCAGGCCACGGTCAGCAGGCGACCGGCGACGATCTTCGTGCGGTAGAACAGCAGGGAGAGGAACGGCAGGAAGAAGAAGCCGAAGATGAGGTACATCGACACGCCCCACCACTCGTTCTTGAGGCCGGTGGCCGCGTCGAATTCGCGGATGTTATACCAGAAGGTCTCTTCCGGGATGTTGGCGGTGTAGATCAGGAAGTACTGCGAGAAGCTGATGTACGCCCAGAAGACGGTGAAGGCCAGCATCAGGCAGCCGAGCACGTGGCGGTGCGCCTGGTTGAGGAGGCCGTCGAGCCAGCCGCCGTTGGACAGCTTGTAGGTCAGGATCACCGTGACCGCGAGGGCGAGACGGATGGAGAGCGCGAAGAACCACACGCCGTACATGGTGGAGAACCAGTGGTACGAAAGGGCCATCAGGCAGTCGAAGGCGAGCATCGTGAGCGTCACGGCGCCGAGCGGGATGCCGACGGCGGAGACGGCGTGCAGGCGGTGCGTGTGGCCGGCGGTGCGGTCGGTGTCCTGGGCGAAGGACCAGCGGCGCAGAAGCGCGGCGAGCACGCCGAAGACGCCGACGTAGAGGGCGATGCGGACGAGGAAGAACGATTCGTTCAGGAACCAGCTCTTCGCGATGAGGATCGGGTCATGGCCGACCTCGTGTCCGCTGGGCAGGATGTGGGAACCGTCGGTCCAATACCAGACGGCGTGACGGAAGTCGGGCAGGAAGGCCAGCGGGACGATGCCGACCAGGATGACGACCGGCAGGCCGGCGATCAGGAGTTCCCAGTTGCGGCGGATGAGCGGGGCCCAGCCGGCGTCGAAGACGCGGGTGATCATCGTCAGCATCAGCATGCCGATGAGGACGGCGGCCCAGAAGAGCGAGCCGACGAGGACGGAGAGGGCCTGGCGGTTGTCATGGTGCTGGACGCCGGCGAAGGCGAAGTACCAGACGACGGCGAGGGCGACGACGCCGACGGCCAGGAATTTCTTCCAGTGGGCGGTGAGGGCGTGAGGCGAGGAAGTGCTCATGGACGAATTACTTGATTTGGGCCTTCACGGCGGCGGGGGCGAGTTCGGGCGGGCAGTTCTGGGAGAGCTGCAGGGCGCGCAGGTAGGCCACGACGGCCCAGCGCTCCTCGGGGGAGAGCTTGTCGCCGTAACCCATCATGGTGTTCTTGCCGTTGGTGATGACGTCGTAGATCTGGCCGTTCGGGTAGGCGCGGATGAGGGGCGTCTGCAGGTTGGCGATCGTGACGATGGCGACGTCGCCTTCGAGGGCGGAGCGCACCTTCATGATGCCGTTGCCGTCGGCGGCGTCGCCATGGCAGACGGCGCAATAGACCTGATACTTGGCCTGGCCGAGCGCGAGCACGGAGGCGTCGACCGCGTAAGGCTGGGGCTGGCCCTTCGTGAGCTTCAGCGACTGCGTCGGGAAGCCCGCGAGGAAGGCGCCCTTGGCATCCTTACCGGAGACGAACGACGGATTGAGGGATTCGGCGCGACGGTAGTCGGCGGAGAAGACCTTGAGGGGCTCGAGGCCGTTGCCGCGGGCGACGGTGCCGGCGACGGGCGGACGGGAGTCACGGCCGTCGGCGAAGAACTTGTTCTCCCCCTGGGCCTTGTACTTGTTCTGATAGTCCATGTCGTCGAAGACATAGACCGGGGTGTCCTTGGACACCTTGCCCTGGAAGCCGAGGAAGCTGATCGTGGCGACGACCGCGACGGCGAGGAATGCGAGGTAACGGGTCATGGGGGGCGGATTAGTCGCGGATGACGGTGATCTCCTGGCCGCCGAGCGACTGGAGGAAGTTGCGCGACTCATCGAGATGGAACTGCGGGTCGCGGGCCTCGAGGACGATCATGAACGTGTCATCGGACACGCGCGCGAAGTTCGGGAGTTCGAACAACGGATGATTGTGACGCGGGAGGCGGTTGAAGATGAACTGGCCGAAGAAGGTGCCGAAGGCGGCGAACAGGATCGTGCACTCGTAGAGCACCGGGAACGGGAAGATCACGCTCCAGTAGGGCTTGCCGCCGACGATCAGCGGGTAGTCGTACGAGTTCATGTACCAGGTGAGGAGGCAGCCGGTGATGAAGCCGGTGACGCCGCCCAGCAGGGTCAGGCGCGGGACGGGGGAGCGAGGCAGGCCCATGGCCTGGTCCATGCCGTGGATCGGGAAAGGGGTGTGCACGTCCCAGTTCTTCCAGCCGGCGTCGCGCACCTTCTCGGCGGCGTGGAACACGTCGGAGACCTTGCGGAAAGTGCAGGCCACGCCGTGGATGCGTTCGTTGCGTTCGTTCATGGTCGGGGGGCGGCGAGGATCAGTGGGCGTGGGGGTCGGCCTGCGGCGCGACCATCTTCACCTCGGCCATGGGCAGCAGAGGCAGGAAGCGCACGAACAGGAGGAAGAGGACGGAGAAGAAGCCGAAGGTGCCGAAGAAGGTGAAGATATCCACGATCGTCGGGGAATAGTAACCCCAGCTGGAGGGCAGGTAGTCGTTGGCGAGCGAGGTGATGGTGATCACGAAGCGCTCGAACCACATGCCGACGTTGACGAAGAGGCAGATGATCCAGACGAGGGAGTGGTTCTCGCGGACCTTCTTGAACCAGAAGAGCTGCGGGGTGATCACGTTGCAGGACACCATGATCCAGTAGGCCCAGGCGTACTGGCCGAAGGCGCGGTTCACGAAGGCGAACTTCTCGAAGGAGTTGCCCGAGTAGGCCGCGATGAAGAACTCGGTGGCGTACGCGTAGCCGACCATCGTGCCGGTGGCCAAGATGATCTTACACATGTTGTCGATGTGGTACTGGTTGATGACGTCGTGCAGGCGGTAGATCGCGCGCAGCGGGAGCATCAGGGTCAGCACCATCGCGAAGCCGGAGAAGATGGCGCCGGCGACGAAGTACGGGGGGAAGATGGTCGTGTGCCAGCCGGGGACGTTCGAGACGGCGAAGTCGAACGAGACGATGGTGTGCACGGAGAGCACGAGCGGGGTCGAGAGGCCGGCGAGCAGCAGGTAGGCCATCTCGAAGTTGGACCACTGGCGGTTGCCGCCGCGCCAGCCCATGGCGAGGACGCTGTAGAAGGCCTTGCGCCACCAGGTGGTCGCGCGGTCGCGGATCGTGCCGAGGTCCGGGATCATGCCCATGTACCAGAACAACGTCGAGACGGTGAAGTAGGTGGAGACCGCGAAGACGTCCCACTCGAGCGGGGAACGGAACTGCGGCCAGATGCCGTTCTGGTTAGGCAGGGGCAGGAGCCACCAGCCGAACCAGACGCGACCGACGTGGAAGAGCGGGAACAGACCGGCGCAGCAGACCGCGAAGATGGTCATGGCCTCGGCGGCGCGGTTGATGGACGTGCGCCACTTCTGACGGAGGAGGCAGAGGATCGCGGAGATCAGCGTGCCGGCGTGGCCGATGCCGACCCAGAACACGAAGTTGACGATGGCCCAACCCCAGCCCACGGGCGAACGCAGGCCCCAGGTGCCGGTGCCGGTCGCGACGAGGTAGCCGAGGCCGATGAACGTGAACGACGCGACGAAGAGCGCGACGCCGAACATGATCTTCCACCAGAGCGGGGTCTCTTCTTCGACGATGCCGCAGACCTTGTCGGTGATCCAATGGAAGCCGCGGTTGTTGAGGATCAGCGGCGAGCGCGGAAGCTCGGCTGGGCGAACCTTATCGAGGATCGCGGGGCGCTCCGAAGAGCTGTCGTGGGCGTGAGCCATGGGACGAAGGGTCGTTTAAGGATTATTTGGCGTGAGGCTTCGCACCGTGGGCGTCGCCGTGGGCGGGAGCGGCGTGGGCGTCGCCGTGCGGGGCGCCGTGCGCTTCGCGGCCGGCCATCTCGAGACGAGAGAGCGGGACGAGCTGGGCGCCCGGCATGCGGAGGTTGAGGTTACGCAGCTTGGCCTGGTAGGTCGTGCGCGGACGGGTGTTGAGGTAGGTCAGCGCGCCGTAGGAACGGCTCGAAGCCTTGGCCTTGGCGACGCGGGTCTTCGGGTCGGTGATGTCACCGAACTCGATCGCGCCGGCCGGGCAGGCCTGCTGGCAGGCGACCTTGATGGCGCCGTCGCGGACGTTGATGTCGGCCGAATTGCGGGCGCGGACCTTGGCCTGGATCTTGGCTTCCTGGATGCGCTGGACGCAATAGGTGCACTTCTCCATGACGCCGCGCATACGCACGGAGACGTCGGGGTTCTTCTGGAGCTGCGGGAGGTCGGCCGGATCCTTGACGGTCTTCTCCGGTCCGAGGGGGCCTTCGTAGTAGTGGCCGTCGACGCGCTTGTTGAAGTCGAGGAAGTTGAAGCGACGTACCTTATACGGGCAGTTGTTCGCGCAGTAACGGGTGCCGATGCAACGGTTGTAGGCCATCGTGTTGAGACCCTGGTCGTCGTGGACGGTGGCGTTGGCGGGGCAGACGGTCTCGCACGGGGCGGTCTCGCAATGCTGGCAGGCGACGCCCATGAAGGTGACCTGCGGGTCTTCGGGGATGGCGTTGCCAGCGGCGGCGCGACCGTCGAAGAAATAGCGGTCCAGGCGGATCCAGTGCATGTTGCGGCCCTTGAGCACCTGCTCGCGGCCGACGACGGGGATGTTGTTCTCGGACTGGCACGCGGTCACGCAGGCGTTGCAGCCGGTGCACGTGTTGAGGTCGATCGACATGCCCCACTGCTGGAGCGCAGGGAACTTGTCTTCGTGGCCCTGCCAGACGGCGACGTTCGGGGCGACGGAGTGGGCCGGGTGCTCGTAAGCGGAATTACCACGCGGGGTGGTGATGGCCTTCTGGGCGGGCGACATGTTGCCGTCCTTGCCGTAGACCGCCGGAGCGTGGCCATCGATGCCAAGCTTGGCGAAGTCGGCGTTCTTCTTGAGGTCCTCGACGTTGCCTTCGCGGATGATGTCGCGGCCTTCCATCGACCAGTGGTCCTGCATGTTGCAGACGGCGACGGTGGCGTCGGAAAGCGTGAACTGGGCGCCCGTGCGGACGGAAGGTTCGGCGGCGGTGACGAGCGGATAGGCGTCGAAGCC
>JBDKIN010000157.1:0-10442 GCA_039797095.1 Verrucomicrobiota bacterium | reverse complement strand
TTCTTCACCAGCGACAACGGGCCCTGGACGCTCATGGGTACCGAGACCGGCGGCAGCGCGGGCCTGCTCAAGGACGGCAAGGGCAGCACCTGGGAAGGCGGCATGCGCGTGCCCGGCATCGCCTGGTGGCCCGGCAAGATCAAGCCCGGCGTGACCGACAATGTCGCCACGATGCTCGACCTCTACCCGACCGCCACGAAGCTAGCCGGAGCGAAGGCTCCGACCGACCGTCCGATGGACGGCGCCGACCTCTCCCCTCTGCTGCTCGAGGAGCGGGCTGTCGACCGCGGACTCTTCTGCTACTACCGGGGCGAGAAGCTCTACGCCGCACGCTTAGGCGACTGGAAGATCCATTTCATCACCCAAGGATCCTACGGCGACCCCAAGCCGATCCAGCACCCTAAGCCGCTGCTCTTCAACCTCGCCGTCGACCCCTCCGAAGCCCACGAGATCTCCGCCAACCATCCGGACGTCGTCGCCCGCCTGACGGCCGCCGTGGATCAGCATCGCGCGACCGTCACCCCGGTCCGCAGCCAGCTCATCGACGTCGTCGCGAAGTAAGGCCCGCCGTCAGCCGCCTAAATCCACGCTGAAGCGCCAACGCGGGTCGTCCCAGTAATGCGGACGGCCGTCCTGGAGGCGTAACGGCGAGAAGGTCCGGACGGAGAGCGTGCGGCCGTCGGGTTCGAATGTCAGCAGACGCAACCAGCCGTCGCCACCGTTGCCACGATGGTCGGAACCGCCGCCGAGGCCCTGTGCATTGAAAAGCATCTGGTGCACGGACCTGCCGGCATCGTTGGCGTCCTGACGATAGCCGACGTGGGCGCCCATCTCATGTCCGTTGAGCACCAACCGGAGGTTCGGGGTCTTGCGGACGAGCGCCTGCCAGAGGTCTTCGCCGTCATGGGTGTCGCCGGTCAGGCCGGTCTTATACCAGTGCGGATTGCCCGGACGCTGTCGGTTGCCGTCCTGCCCGTCCCGGAGATTGCTGGGCAGCAGATAATCGTGGATCAGCAGGATGCCGAGATGGTCGCGGAAGCGGGGCCGGGCGAAAAGTTCGCGGGCCCAATCGACGACGAAGCGTCGCGGAGCCCATTCGAGCGCGACGACCAGCAGGTCGCGGCCGCCCGAGACCTTGAGGACATACGCCGCATTCTCGAGGGTGACCTTGCCTTCGCGGGCGGGTGGGCCTTCGAGGAAGATACCGCCGCCCTTGCCGTCGCACGTGAGCGGGTTGTGCGTGAGCGGGAAGTAGTCGTTGAATTGCGTCGTGCGGTCTTCGGCGCTGCGTTCACCGTAATCATGGTTGCCCGTCGCGAAGACCGTGGGGATCACGCCGTCGAAAACCTGCAAGGCGCGCTTGGCCGATCTCCACTGCGACTCCGAGTTCTGGTCGCCGTAGCCACGGCCGCCACCGACGGCGATGTTGTTCTGCTCGACGTAATCGCCCTCATGCATGACCAACCCGATATTCCAGGCCTGGCGATGCTCTTTCACCCACCGCGTCATCAGGTCGAAGTGCGCCTGATTCTTCGCATACTTCGCATAGTTTTGGGTGTCGGGAAAGACCGCGATCGTCCACCCGGCGCCCGGACCGCGGGCCGGATCGACGAGCTCAGGCGCTTCGGCGGCCCGGACGGTCGCGGCGAAGAACGGGGCGGCCAACATGCCCTGCAGGAAGGTACGACGCGGGAACGAGCGGGGTAGGCTCATGCGGATAACGTAGCACCCTGGACGAAGGATTCAACCCGGCGAATGGGCTTTCCCTCCCAACCCCTTTCGCCCAAAGTCTCCGCCACGGGCCTATAGCTCAACGGTTAGAGCACGGAACTCATAATTCCTTGGTTCTGGGTTCAAATCCCGGTGGGCCCACCAACTTTCATCCAGCCGCCTTCACCTTCTCCCAGAAAGGGAAATAGCCACGGGTCGCATGCGGGAAGAGACGAGTATCCCAAGCCCGGCGGCGCCAGATGATGGCGATCCCGGCCTCGGCGAGGGCTGACCCGATGGCCTGGGCTTCGATCAGCCAGGGGCCGACGAACGGGCGAAAGGCAACGACTCGCTTGAGCTGATACTTCCGGGCCCATTCGACCAGCGTCGCAGCGAGGTCGTCCGATGCCTCAGCAGAGACGTCCGCCCCGAAGTGCGCCGCCGCCCGTGCGACCCCATCATGCAAGGCCGCCTGCGTCCAGTTGGCCACCGATTCCGACCAGCCGGCCTTGGCGGCCATGGCCCGGGGCCAAGCGGCGTTGATCGCGACGAATTTCTCCGCGGAGAGTTCTCCACGTTCGACCGAAAGGTCCTCGGGGTGCACCCACAGTCCGGCCCTACCCTCCGCGGAGTTAGTCCATAGTGGGTCATCAGTCCAGCAGGCGAATTTAGGCAAGGCTGGTTCTGTAATCGGGAACGCCGCACTCGCCAGCCGGCTTGCCTGTGGCGCATGCCGACCGTCGGTGTAATGGGCGATGTTGTCCGCCCGGGCGACATAGGTCTTACCCGGCGTCTGCAAACCCGCGACCCAACGCCAGGAGAGCGTATTGCTGGCGACATCCCCATCGAGCAGGTGTTCGTAGAAGAATGCGGCTCCGAGCTCCCACGGCAGACGAAGCGTGAAGACCCAGATCGAGGCGAACCACATGCGCGCATGGTTATGCAGATAGCCGGTGGCCACGAGTTCGTGAGCCCAATCATCGAAGCCGGCGATGCCGGTACGACCAGCGAGCGCGGCTTCGAGCGTCGACCTTTGCTCGGCGCTCAAGCCAGCGCGCAGGCGCGGCACGGCCTCCACCCAACGCGACCAAGCCGCGGGACGTTGCTCGAGCCAGCCCTTCCAATAGGTGCGCCAGTAGACCTCCTGCACGAACTTCTCCACGGACTGGAAAGACCAACGTTCGCGGGCCACGGCGACGACTTCCTCTTCCAGGAGCAGACGCTTCTGCACCCACGGGGAGAGGCGAGAGATGTTCTCATGTCCAGGGCGGACGAAGTTACGGTCCGCCGCATAACGTCCGGCCGCCGGCAGGAATTCCTCCAGACGCGCCAAGGCCGCGGCACGGGTCGGCAGGAAGTCCAGCGGCGAAGACATGCCTTGACCTAAACGAAAGCCGCTGACAGCGCAAACGGCCCGCCAGTTTATCTAAGCCTCCTCAGGGCCCCGTTGACTTGTTCGCCTCGATCTGCCGGAGCAACTCGTCGCGGCGCAGCCCCCCGCGCAGCCGGTTCTGGTCTGAGATCTTCTTTTCCAGGAGTTCGAGATTACGGGCCGCGCCTTCATGCGAGCGGGCGGCGATCGCCCAGCAGGCATAAGCTTCGGCTTCATCCTTAGGCACGCCGCGCCCTTGGCTGTGACAATACCCTAGGTGATTCAACGCATCCGGAAAGCCCTGCGCCGCTGATTTCCGGAACCAATCGAGGGCTTGCGCCTGATCTCGCGGGACGCCCTCCCCTTTGGCGTAAGATAAACCGAGGTAACACTGCGCCCGGGCATAACCCTGTTCGGCCGACTTACGGATCCACTCGATGGCTTTGCCCTGATCCTTGGGGACGCCGGCGCCGGTGGAGTAACACACCGCGAGATTATTCTGAGCCGGCGCATAGCCCTGCTCGGCCGCCAGCTTAAGCCACCTAGCCGCCTCGACGAGATCCTGAGCCACCCCTTCGCCTCGGGCGTAAAAGCCAGCCATCTTGAAACGGGCGACCGCATCACCGGCCTCGGCCTTGACCCGTTGCTCCACGAACTGCGGAGCAGCCGCGTCCGCTTCATCTACCGGCTCCAGCACGACCATGAGGAAAACCAAAGCGAGGGCCGCCCCCAAGAATGAGAGGAGGAACCAGGGCCATTTACGTGCCGGCGACCGAGTCATACCTAAAGCCTTGCCGCCCCGGACACAGGGGTCAAGCGGGCCAATGGGCTTGGCACACGCATAGGCCCATCGCAGCATGTTCCTATGCGACCCCTGCTCCCCGCCCTGCTCTGCCTGGCTAGTTTTGTCATGGCCGAAGGTAAACCCGACCTTCGGGTCGTCGATATCTCTACCCAGAAAGAACGTCAGGTGGTCATCGGCGCCGGCACGGCCTCGGTCTACCAAGGCCACCCGACGACCCTGCTCATGCCCGATAACCGGACGATGTTCGCCGTGTGGTGCATCAACCATGGCGGGTCCGCCGGACCGATGGCGCGCAGCGATGACGGCGGCCTGACGTGGGCGCGTCTCGACGCCCAGCTTCCCGAGGGCTTCGCGACCCACCAGAATTGTCCGAGCATCTATCGGATCGTCGACCCGGCCGGCAAAGCCCGCCTCTGGGTCTTCTCCGCCGCCCTGGGCAAACGCGGCGGTCCGGGCATGCCGAGCATCATGAGCGAGGACGACGGAAAGACGTGGAAAGAAATGCCGCCGCTCGACCTGCCTTGCGTGATGACCTTCAGCAGCCTGGTCCGCCTCAAGGACGGTCGTACGCTCGGCCTCTACCACCGCGGCCCTGGCGGGGCCGATAAGACGCCCCTCGTGACACTCCAGATGATCACCGCCGACGGAGGCTTCACGTGGTCCGAACCGCGCATCGTCGCCGAAGTCGCCGGCAAGAACCCCTGCGAGCCCTACGTGTTCCGCTCCCCTGACGGCCAAGAACTCGCCTGCCTGCTCCGCGAGAACACCCACAAGGGTCGCAGCCTGATGATGTTCAGCCGGGACGAAGGCGCGACGTGGTCGACCCCGGTCGACACGAACTGGGGCCTCACGGGCGACCGCCACAACGGGGTGTTAACCTCTGACGGACGCATGGTAGTCTGCTTCCGTGACCAAGCGCTCAACAGCCCGACCAAAGGCCATTTCGTCGCCTGGGTCGGAACCTACGCCGACCTGCAGTCCGGGCTACCCGGGCAGTACCGCATCAAGGTGCTCCATCACCACGGCAAGCGGCTGGGCGACTGCGGCTATCCTGGCGTGGAACTCCTGCCCGACGGCACCATCGTGGCCACGACGTACGTGAAGTACGCCGACGGCCCCGAACAGAACTCCGTGGTAAGCGTCCGCTTCAAGCTGAGCGAAACGGACGCCCTCCTGAAGCGTTAACGCGCCACGGGCTCCTGCGCGGTCAAAGTACGCTGATCCGGACGGTCGATGCCGACCTTTACGGTATACTTGCCAGGCGCGAACACCGGCGGCGCGAAGGACTGGCCGCCGACCAGACGGCGAACGTAGAGCGTCTCCCCGGTCTGCTCGGCGATGACCTGCACGACGGCCGGACCAGCAGGCAACTCGACGGACGGCAGGACGCCGACCGGCTTACGGCCGTCGTTATCAGCGAGAGCGAAAGTCTGCGGCCAGCCGGGGAACTGCTGGTTGTCGCCCTTGCGGGAATCGCTGAAGCGCGGCCAGCACTCGAAAGTGACCTTGTCCTGCTTCAGGTCGAAACGGGCTACTCCATAACCATCGGCGCGCTGGCGCTCGTCTTGGGTGTCTCCGGGATTGGCATAAGCCAGGACTGACATGCGATTGCCGAGTCCATCGAGGAAGTCCCCCGTCCACGGCAACGGGCTGCCGGCCACGGCGTTCGGGCCGGCCTGCTCGTCCTTCGGGTGCCACCAACGGCCGTAGATGGTGTTCACGAGGGCCGGACTCGTCAGGGAGTAAGGGCCGTCACCGAAGGTCTCGATGCCATGCTTGACCGTGACGGCGAGATGCTGGTCACCGCAGAGGTGGACGGCTTGGACGCGTCGCAACGCCCGCAGGGCCTCATCGCGACCGGCCTGCGGCCAGCCGTTGCAATCCAGGTCCGCCAAGAGACGTGAGTCCTTACCGCCGTGCATGTGGACGGCGCCGCAGAACGCCGTGGCGGAAAGGACGGCCTTGCGACGCACCCCGACCCAATCTTCCGACCAAGCCGCGAGGAACTTCAGCTGACGTTGCCCCAGTAGCTGTAGGCCCGGCAAATTGATACTCTTGGGGTCATACTTCTCGTCCGTGACGTGGTCGGGCCGCGGACCCTGCTGCGGGATCTTGCCGAGCGGCCCGGACTTGAACTTGCGGTCCTCAAGGATGGCGAAATCCATGCCGCCGACCTTGAGTCGGGTATAATACGTCGTGATGCCGCGCTGGACCGGCGTGGGATCAAAAGCATCAGGCAGATGCCAGGATTGCTGACGCTGGACCATGTTCACGTAAGCCACCGGGAACATATAGCCGCCGTCGGCATTGCCGGGGGCGGTCGAAAGCTTGCCGTCTTCGCCCCAGAGGTTCGGGTGACCGACGTCATGGTCGTCGGGGATGCAGATCGTCGGCCGGTCCTTCATCACGTCACGGAACTGCAGGCCGAACTCGATCCAGCCGGCGGTATGCTCGGTGTGACGATAGGTCTGGTCACCGGCGAAGAACAAGAGGTCGGGATTCTGGTGCAGGAGATTACCCAGGATCTCCGGACGCTCGCCCGTCGTGCGGCTGGAATTGCAGGACATGTTGGCGACCACGATCGACTGCTTGTCGGTCGGATCGCGACGGACGAGTCCCTCGAACTTCGCCGCCTCGCCATGTCGCACGCGATAGGCGACGTCCTTGGAGCCGTCCCAGCCTTCGACGCGGAAGTGGGCGCTCCAGCCCGGAAACTGCACCGGCGCCTGGGCGACCTCGACCCACGCGTCGCCACGCCTCACCTCAAGTCGGGCGACCTTCGCCTCTTCCGGATAAAGCGGATAAAGCTGAGCAGACAGCTTCAGGACGCCCGCCTGCTGGGTGTAGAGCGCGAAAGCGATGACCTGATCGCGGGCGACCAGCATCGTGGGCGGCGGAGTGCCGCCACCCTTCTTGCCTTTGGCCGGCGGCTTCTTGTCCCACCAGGCACCCACGGCGAAGGAATCCAAGTTCGGGAAATCAGCGCCGAAGGGCTTGAGCGTCTCCGCCGGCGGGACCGGGGCGGCGACCAGCATCGGAATCACAAGAAACAGCAGGAATTTCATGGGTTGATTGGGAGACTCCTTTTCGTTGAAAAAGTTTCCCTGCACGAGTCCTTTCGTCTTAATAAACCTTATGAGACGACTGCTACCCCTGCTCCTCGCCCTGACCTCGTTCGCGGCGGAAACGGGCGCGCCGGTAGGTAAATTCCAGCAGCTGGAGACCATGCTCCCCGCCCCCTCCCCCCAGCGGTTGGCGACCGGAGCGCCGGGTGCCGGCTACTGGCAGAACCGAGCGGATTACGACATCCGGGCCGAACTCGACGACGATAAGAAGACCCTCACGGCCGAGGCGACGGTGACTTACCACAACACTTCTCCCGACGCGCTGGAATACCTCTGGGTCCAACTGGATCAGAACTACTTCGCGCAAGGCGCCGACTCCCGCGCGGCCCCTAACCAGAAGCGCGGAGTCGACCTCAAGAAATTCAGCTACTCCGCCCTCGATCGGTTGCTCGCCTACCAGAAGTACGACGGCGCACTGAAGATCACCCGACTCACGGACGCCGAGGGACGCGGCCTGCCGCACGCGATCGTGAAGACCATGCTGCGCCTCGACCTGCCCAAGCCGCTGAAGCCCGGCGAGGACTTCGTCTTCAAGATCGCCTGGACCTATCCGATCAATGACGCGAAGCGCATCATGGCCCGCACCGGCTACGAGTTCTTCAAGGCCGACGGCAATCACATCTACACCATCGCCCAGTGGTTCCCCCGCATGGCGGCCTACACCGACTACGCCGGGTGGATCAACAAGCAGTTCCTCGGCACCGGCGAATTCACCCTCGAGTTCGGTGACTACAAGGTCGCCCTCACCGTGCCGGACGACCACGTCGTCGCCGCGACCGGCCTCCTGAAGAATCCCGACGAAGTGCTCACGCCCGTCCAGCGCGAACGCCTCGCCCAAGCCCGCCAGGAGACCAAACGCCCGGTTTTCGTGGTCACGCCTGAAGAGGCGAAAGCCGCCGAAAAGGGCCGCCCTAAAGGCAAGAAGACCTGGCGCTTCGAGGCCGGCAACGTCCGCGACTTCGCCTTCGCCTCTTCCCGTAAGTTCATCTGGGACGCCATGGCCGTCGCGGGCGCCCAGGTCGACGGCCAGCCGGTGATGGCGATGTCCCTCTATCCGAAGGAAGGCATGCCGCTCTGGGACAAATACTCCACGCACGCCGTCGCCCACGCGATCGAGGTCTACTCCCGCCATACCTTCGACTACCCCTACCCGGTGGCTTGGTCCGTGAACGGCGCCATCGGCGGCATGGAATACCCGATGATCAGCTTCAACGGACCGCGGCCGGAAACGGACGGCACCTACCCCGAACGGACCAAGTATGCCCTCATCGGCGTGATCATCCATGAAGTCGGACACAATTACTTCCCGATGATCGTCAACAGCGACGAACGTCAGTGGACCTGGATGGACGAAGGCCTGAACTCCTTCCTCGAATCGCTCGCGGAAGCCGAGTGGGAGGACCATTGGAAACCCCGGCGCGACAGCCGCGGCCTGATCGACTACATGCGTGGCAAGGACCGCGTCTCCGCGATGACGAACTCGGAATCCATCCTCGACCTCGGACCCAACGCCTACGGCCAGCCGACCGCCGCCCTCAACATCCTCCGCGAGAACGTCCTCGGCCGCGAAGCCTTCGACCACGCCTTCAAGACCTACGCCCGCCGGTGGATGTTCAAACGTCCCACGCCGGCCGACTTCTTCCGCACGATGGAGGACGCCAGCGGCGTCGACCTCGACTGGTTCTGGCGCGGCTGGTTCTACGGCGTCGACCATGTCGACGTCTCCGTCGACGAGGTCCGCTGGCTCCAGCTCGACACGCGCGACCCGGACGTCGAGAAACCTAAGGCCAAGGCCGAACGCGAGGCGCTGCCGAAGACTTCGAGCAAGGAGCGCAACGCGGCCCTGCCCAAGCGGGTCGACCGCTTCCCTGAGCTGAAGGATTTCTATGACGGCTTCGACGAGGCGACGGTACTGCCCGGCGATCGCAAGAAATACGAAGCCTTGCTGAAGGAACTGGAGGAGGCCCGGATCGACCCCTCCCTGCTCCGCACCCAGCAGAACCTCTACGTCTTCGAACTCTCGAACGTCGGCGGGCTGGTCACCCCGGTGCCCCTCCGGCTCGAATACGCGGACGGCACCCATGAGGAACTGCTGCTGCCGGCGGAGATCTGGCGTTTCAACACCGAGAAGACCTCGAAGGTCCATCTGACCCCCAAGGAACTCCGCGCGGTCACCTTCGATCCGCGGCAGGAACTGATGGACGCCGACGTGGAGAACAACTTCTGGCCGCGCCGGGCGGTGAAGACGAAACTCCAACTCTTCAAGGACGAGAAACCCGCCAATCCGATGCGCGAACTCACCAAGCCCGAGCCCGCCGCGGGCAAGGCTGAGGCCAAGAAGTAAAGCCGTCCAGACATGCGCCCCGAGACCGAATCGCGACAACGCCTCAACCCTTGGGATTGGCTGGTGCTGGTCGTGGCGATCGTCTCGCTGCTGCTGGTCATCCTGGAGACGTTCCTGCACGTGCCTCCGGCGGTGCTCTCGGTGCTGCGCACGGTCGACACCCTGTCCTGCCTGGTCTTCCTGGCCGACGTCTTCGTCCGCTGGCGACGGGAGAAGTTCACGGCGAATTACTGGCGCTGGGCCTGGATCGACGTCATCGCGAGCATCCCCTTCGAACCGGCCTTCCGCTCCTTGCAGGCCATCCGCATCTACCGGTTCATCCGCCTGATCCGCGTCCTGAAAAAGCTCAGCACGCTGACCAGCGGCACCTCGCTCAACGAGAAACTGCTCGCCTTGCCCGGCGTCGCCTTGGTGATGGTGCTCTTCAGCACGATGCTCATCGTCGAAGTCGAGCGGTCCGCGCCCAACGCGACCATCCGGACGGGTGGCGACGCCCTCTGGTGGGCGCTCACCACGGTCACGACGGTCGGGTACGGCGACACCTTCCCGGTGACGGGCGAAGGCCGGCTGATCGCCTCGGTGCTCATGCTCGTCGGCATCGCCCTCTTCGGCTCGATGTCGGCCATCGTGACCTCGAAGCTCATCCTGCCCAAGGAGACCCGCGACCACGAAGAGCTACGCAAGGAGATCCGCGACCTGCATGCGGAAATCCGGGAACTCCGCCGACACCTGCCTGACAAACCTAACGACCCCCATGCGTAAGACCCTGTTCGCCCTCTGCCTCCTCGCCGTCATCGGCCTCGGCGCCTGGCGCTTCCTCGCCCCGCCGGCCGCTCCGAAATCACCGGTCGAGAGACTCAAGTCCACGAGCCCGCTCGAAACCGTCCGCGTGTCCAAGCCCAGCCAGAATTCCCCCCGTCCGGCCCCGGAACCCCCTGCGAAGACATCCGCCCAACGGGCGCAGATGGAAGAACGCTTCAACGACCTGAAAGAAGAAGGCCGGCGCGTCCGCCAGACCCTGATCGACTCCGACCCGAAGGCCGCCCTGGCCTACAACGAAGTGATCAGACGCCCGGAATACCGCGC
>JBDKIN010000156.1:0-4271 GCA_039797095.1 Verrucomicrobiota bacterium | reverse complement strand
TCCTTGTCGGCGACGGTCACGGGCGTGCCGTCGGACTTGATCTCGACCTCGGTCTCGACGCGCGCGTGGGCCGCGAGCAGGACCTCGCGGGCGATGTCCGCGAGTTTCCCGGCGAAGGCCTTGAGCTCTTTCTGGCGCGCTTCCGGAAGCATGTCCCAGAGGTAAGCCCGGACGGCCCCCGCTCCAAGCGAAAAGCCCTGCGCAGGCTTGAACCCGGGCCGCCCCGCGGGAGAATCATCCCATGCGGTCCGCCTTACGACTCCTCGGCCTGCTCTTCGCCGCGACGAGCCTCTGCGCCCGCCCTTGCCGCATCGAGGTCGTCGAGGCGGACGGCTGGCCGGTGCCCGGCGTCGAACTCCGCACGGTCCACGGCGTCCGTCTGGTCTCCGATAACGCCGGGCTGATCGCCTGCGACCTCCCGGAGCTGATGGGCCGCGAGACTTGGTTCACGGTCAGCGGCCACGGCTACGGCGTGAAGGCGGACGGGTTCGGCTATGCAGGAGTCCGCCTGACGCCCACGCCGGGCCAGACGCTCAAGGTCACGGTCACGCGGACGATCCTCGCGCGCCGTCTCGGTCGCCTCACGGGCGCCGGCTTGTTCGCGGAATCCCAGAAACTCGGCGAACTGCTCGACTGGCAGGAAAGCGGCGTGCTCGGCGCGGACAGCGTGGTGACCGCGGAGCATGCCGGGCGGCTCCACTGGTTCTGGGGCGACACGAACCTCGCGCACTACCCGCTGGGCGTCTTCAACGTCTCCGCCGCCACGACCGAAGGCTTCACGCCTCCCGAGCGCCCGCCTCTGCGACCGCCCTATGCCTATTTCACGAAGCCCGACACGAAGCACCGTGAGCGCCGACCCGTCGGCGTGGCCGAGGTCCCCGGCGAAGGCCCGACCTGGGTCTGGGGCGCGGTGACGCTGCCCGACACTCAGGGCAGACCCCATCTGGTGGCCACGGCGGCGAAGGTGCGCGGCACGATGGAGGCTTACCGCTGGGACTTGGTCGAATGGGACGCCGCGGCGAGCCGCTTCCGCCCTCTGTCGACGGTGTGGACGCGCTCCGCGCAGAGCCCGACACCGCCCTTGCTGCCCGAAGGTCACGCCGTCCCGTGGACCGACGAAGACGGCGGGCGCTGGATGCTCTTCGGCGAGACCTTCCCGAAGCTGCGCGTGCCCGCGACCTACGAAGCGTGGCGCGATCCTTCGAAATGGGAACCGGTCGCGACTCCTGCCGGCGCGACCACCCCGGACGGACGACTGATCAAAGCGCATCGCGGCCATGTCGCCTGGCATCCGTGGAGCCGCCGCTGGCTGGCGATCTTCACCGAGCACGGCGGCAAGTCTTCGTTGCTCGGCGAAGTGTGGCTGGCGTCCGCGCCCGGTCCGTTCGGTCCGTGGACCGACGCCCGCAAGGTGGCGTCGCATGACCAGATGTCTTTCTACAACCCGGTCCTGCATCCGGAGTTCTTCCGCGCGGACTCGCCGGTGATCCATTTCGAAGGCACCTACACGACGTCTTTCTCCGGCAATCAGCAGCCGACGCCGCGCTGGGACTACAATCAGGTGCTCTATCAGGTCGATCTCTCCCTGCCTCCCTTCGCGAAGGGAAAATAAGCCCGCCCGCTTGACGCGACCGTGCTCGTCCAAGATGGTGGGCCGATGGACGAAGCCACCCAACGCCTGCTCGCCGCGCGCCGACGCCCGGACCGGCGCGCGTTGCTGCGTCAACGCTGGGACCAGCTCTTCTTCCTGCATTGGCGCTGCGACCCGGCGGCCGTCGCCCGGATCCTGCCGCCGGGCCTGACGCCCGACCTCTTCGAAGGCGAGACCCACCTGGGGATTGTCGGCTTCCGCATGCTCGGCGTCCGCCCCGAGGGCCTGCCCGCCCTGCCCTGGCTTTCCCATTTCAACGAGCTGAACGTCCGCGTCTACGTGCGCGACGCCTCCGGCGAGCCGGGCGTGTGGTTCCTGTCGCTGGACTGTGACCGCGGCCCGGCCGTGCGCATCGCCCGCACGTTCTTCGGTCTGCCCTATGAGCACGCCCGCCTCACGCATCGGCCGTTCGGCGAACGCTGGACGATGGACTGCCAACGCGAAGGGTTCGCGCACGCCGCGCGTTACGCCTGGAAAGCGCTGACTCCGCCCGCGCCCGCCGAACCCGGCACGCGGCTCTTCCACCTCGCCGAGCGTTATAACTTCTTCTCCGTCCGCGGCGGCCGCCTGCTCCGCGGCCAGGTCCATCACGCGCCCTACGAACTCAGCCTCGCCCAGCTGACCACCTGGAGCGAACAGCCGGTGGAGTGGGACGGCTTCCCGCTCGCCGGCCGCGCCCCGGATTACGCGCATTGCAGCGCGGGCGTCGACGTCGAGGCCTTCAGCCTCGTGCCTGGTGATGCGTAAGAAGCTCCGCGAATACCGCCATGCGGTCTGGGACTGGAACGGCACGCTCCTCGACGACACGTGGCTGTGCTGCGCGTCCCTCAACCGCCTGCTCGCGGAGGACGGCCATCCGTCCGTCGATCCGGTGCGCTACCGGGAGATCTTCCAGTTCCCGGTCATCAAGGTCTACCAGGCCATCGGCTTCACGCCCGACGAAGCCTCCTTCCGCGCGATGTCCGTCCGCTTCATGGCGGCCTACGAAGAACGGAAGACGGAATGCCGCCTGCACGACCACGCCGAGACGCTCCTCGCCGGACTCTCCGCCGCCGGGCTGACGCACTCGGTACTCTCGGCCTACGAACGCACGCTGCTCGCGGACACCCTCACCCACTACGGACTCGACGGTCGCTTCCGCAAGGCCTGCGGCGGCGACGACATCCATGCCGGCAGCAAGGAGGACCGCGCCCGCCGTCACCTCGCCGACCTGGGAGTAAGCCCGGAAGACGTCATCTACTTCGGGGATACGGCCCACGATGCCGAGGCGGCCGCGGCCATGGGGGTCGACTGCGTGCTCGCCGCCCACGGCCACCAGCACCGGGCGCGCCTCGAGGGGCTGGGTCTGCGGATCGTCGACGGGTTCGCCGAACTGCTGACCGAACTCTGAGGCGAACCAAACCCCCTCCGCGGGGTCAAATCATCTGCCCCTCCGCGTTTTGGTTGCCCTGAGACGGTCGGCTGGGTTCTTATCCCCACCCCACCCCATGGCTCTCGTAGCGGACCAATCCCCCGGCACCCCGGATATTTCCGGCACCCCGTGGCTCGTCCTGACGCTCGCCATCCTGGTGGCTTTCTCCATCTACCTGATCCTTCGCTCCAAACGTAAAACCATGGCCCACACCCCCCAGAACTCCGACGCCAACGAAGAGATCGATGACGTCAAGAAGGCCAGCGCCGAAGGCTTCGGCTCCAACGAGCAGGTCTTCCCGCCCAGCGCCGCGTTCGTCGCCAAAGCCCGCGTCAAGGGCATGGACGGCTATGACGCCCTCTATCAGCGCTCGATCCAGGACCCCGACGGCTTCTGGGCCGACGAAGCCAAGGAGCTGACCTGGTTCCAGCCGTGGACGAAGGTGGTCGACGAATCCAAGAAGCCGTTCTTCCGCTGGTTCGTGGACGGCAAGACCAACGTCGCCTACAACTGCCTCGACGCGCAGGTCGCCAAGGGCCTCGGCGACAAGGTCGCGATCGTCTACGAAGGCGAGCCTACCGCCGACGGCAAGGCCGTCGAGGTCCGCCGCATCACCTACCGCCAGCTGCTCTCCGAAGTCAGCCGCTTCGCCAACGTGCTCAAGGGCATGGGCCTGAAGCGCGGCGACACGGTCGCGATCTACATGCCGATGGTCCCCGAGCTCGCGATGGCGGTCCTCGCCTGCGCCCGCCTCGGCGTCGTCCACTCCGTCGTCTTCGGCGGGTTCTCCGCCGAATCCATCCGCGACCGCGTCAACGACGCGAAGTCGAAGGCGGTCATCACGATGGACGGCGGCTACCGCCGCGGGAAATTCCTGCCGCTCAAGCAGACGGTCGACGAAGGCGTGAAGGACTGCCCGTCCTGCGCCCACGTGCTCGTGCTCCAGCGCCACCCGGGCAAGCCCGACGCGGGCTGCGTCATGCAGGCCGGACGCGACGTCTGGTACCACGAGGCCGCCGCCAAGGTCACCGACCAGTGCGAAGCGGTCCAGCAGGAGGCCAACGAGATGCTCTTCCTGCTCTACACTTCCGGCTCCACCGGCAAGCCCAAGGGCATCATGCACAGCGTGGGCGGCTACATGGTCCACGCCTACTCGACCAACAAGTACGTCTTCGACCTCCGCGGCGACGACCTCTTCTGGTGCACGGC
>JBDKIN010000155.1:0-4143 GCA_039797095.1 Verrucomicrobiota bacterium | reverse complement strand
GGCTGGATCCGCAGCGTCGGCAAGACCTGGCTCGGCAGCGGCCTCTTCGAAGGCACCTACGGTGCCCTCGCCTCAAGCCTCCTCGTCCTTGGCGTCCTCTGGACCTTTTGCTGGTGGCTGTACCGCCGGAAGGTGTTCATCCGAATCTAAGCACGGAGGCGCGTTCACGAATTAAAACAAAGGAAAAGGACAGCACGTGGTGCTGGCGAAGGCATAGCCTTCGAGGGGGCAAGTGGGCACGAGTAAAGGTGACAAGGGACATGCACAACCCCTTGCCCACGTGTCACCGTGCCAGCGCGTCCCCGCTTTGCTTAAGCGGCCGAAGGGCGCTTAAGCAAAGTAATCCACCCCGCCTTGGAAGAGGGGCTGGTGCTTGTCGCCGGGGATGTTCTTGGCGACGTGCGCGCCGGTGCGCTCGGAGTGGCCCATCTTGCCGAGGACGCGGCCGCACGGGCTTGTGATGCCTTCGACGGCTTCGAGCGATCCGTTGGGATTGAACTCGATACGGTTCGAAGGTACGCCGGCGGCGTCGCAGTACTGGAAGGCGACCTGGCCGTTCTTGACGAGGTCGGCGATGACCGACGCAGGCGCGGTGAAGCGGCCTTCGCCGTGCGAGAGCGGGATGGTGTGCACCTGGCCGACGTCCATGCGCGCGAGCCACGGCGACTTGACCGACGCGACGCGGGTGTGGGCGTAGCGCGAGATGTGGCGGGCAATGCGGTTGTGGAAGAGGGTCGGGGCCGAGGCATCGACATCGCGGATCTCGCCATACGGGACGAGCCCGGTCTTGATGAGGGCCTGGAAGCCGTTGCAGATGCCGAGGGCGAGGCCGTCGCGCGACTTGAGCAGCTCCATGACGGCGTCACGCACGATGGGGGCCTTGATGACGGCGGCGATGAACTTGCCGGAGCCGTCCGGTTCGTCGCCGGCGGAGAAGCCGCCGGGGATCATGAGAATCTGCGAACGGGAGATGGCGTCGGCCAGGGCCTTGAGCGATTCGCCGAGACCGGCGGCGTCGAGGTTGCGCAGGACGAGGATCTCGGGCTCGGCGCCGGCGAGACGGAACGCGCGGGCGGTGTCGTATTCGCAATTGCTGCCGGGGAAGACCGGGATGATCACGCGCGGCTTGGCGACACGGGCCTTGGGCTTGAGGCCGGAGCGGACGGTGAAGCTGATCGGGGCGGGCGTGCCCTGCGGCTCGCCGGCCTTGGTCGGGAAGACGGACTCGAGCACGCCTTCGTGCGCGGCGAGGAGCTCGGCGACGGCGACGGACGCGCCGGGCCAGGCGATCTTGGCTTCGGCGTTGGTCTGGCCGAGCACGCGGTGCGGGAGCGCGCCGAGGTCGGCGGGCGAAGCGACTTCGAGCACGACAGAACCGTAGGCGGGGATGAGGAAGTCGGCGGCGGGCGCGGCGGCGAGCGTCACGCCGAGGCGGTTGCCGAAGGACATGCGCACGAGCGCATGGCCGATGCCGCCCTGACGGACCGCGGCGGCGGCGCGGACCTTGCCGGCGACGACGAGGGCGTGGATGGCGGCGAGGCGTTCGCGGGCGACCTTGAGGTCAGGCAGGAGCGCGGACGTGCGGGGCACGTCGACGACCACGACCGTGGAGCCGGCCTGCTTGAACTCGGCGGAGACGACCTGGCTGGCCTTGCCCGGGACGATGGCGAACGAGACGAGCGTGGGCGGGACGTCGAGATCCTTGAACGAACCCGACATGCTGTCCTTGCCGCCGATGGCGGCCGTGCCGAACTCGAGCTGCGCGTCGAGCGCGCCGAGGAGCGCGACGAGCGGCTTGCCCCAGCGGGAGGAATCCTGGCCAAGCTTTTCGAAATATTCCTGGAGCGTCAGGCGCGCGCGGGCCGGGTTGCCGCCGGCGGCGGTCAGACGGGCGAGCGATTCCACCACCGCGCAGACGGCGCCGTGGCCGGGCGACCACTGGGCGACGACGGGGTTGAAGCCGTAGGCCATGATCGTGCAGACGTCGGTCTCGCCGCCGAGGACCGGCAGCTTGGCGGCCATGGCTTCCTGCGGGGTCGACTGCGTCGCGCCGCCGAAAGGATGCAGCACCGTGTTGGCGCCGATCGAGGCGTCGAAGCGCTCGACGAGGCCGCGCTGGGCGGCGTTGGGGAGATCGGAGACCGCCTTGCGGAGGTCGTCGACGGTCGGAGCGGAGCCGGCCTGGAAAGGATTCTTCGAAGCGTCGGGCGCGAGCACCTTGGCGGACGCGGACTGCGTGACGCCGTTGGTGTCGAGGAAGTCGCGGGCGATGTCGACGACGCGCTGGCCGCGCCATTCCATGATCAGGCGGCCGGAGTCGGTGACGTCGGCGACCTGCACGGCTTCGAGGTTCTCGCGGCGGGAGGCGGCGAGGAAGGCGGCGACGTCCTTGGGCTCGAGGACGACGGCCATGCGTTCCTGCGATTCGGACAGGGCGATCTCGGAACCGTCGAGGCCGTCATACTTGAGCGGCACGCGGTCGAGGTGGACGTGGAGCGAAGGAGCGAGCTCGCCGATGGCGACGGACACGCCGCCGGCGCCGAAGTCGTTGCAGCGCTTGATCAGTCGGCTGACGGCCGGATCGCGGAAGAGACGCTGCAGCTTGCGCTCGGTCGGGGCGTCGCCCTTCTGGACCTCGGCGGAATTCTGGAGGGCGGTCTCGGTGTGTTCCTTGGAAGAACCCGTCGCGCCGCCCACGCCGTCGCGGCCGGTGCGGCCACCGACGAGCACGATGACGTCGCCCGGAGCGGGGGCCTCGCGGCGCACGCAGTCACGGGGACCCGCGGCGACGACCGCGCCGATCTCCATGCGCTTGGCCACGTAGCCCGGGTGGTAGTGTTCGGAGACCAGGCCGGTCGCGAGGCCGATCTGGTTGCCGTAAGAGGAGTAGCCGGCGGCGGCGCCGGTGGTGATCTTGCGCTGCGGGAGCTTGCCCGGGAGCGTCTGCTCGTAAGGCGTGAGCGGGTTGCCCGCGCCGGTCACGCGCATCGCCTGATACACGTAGGAGCGGCCGGAAAGAGGGTCGCGGATCGCGCCGCCGAGGCAGGTGGCCGCGCCGCCGAAGGGCTCGATCTCCGTCGGGTGGTTGTGCGTCTCGTTCTTGAACATCACCAGCCACTCCTGGACGCGTCCGTCGATCTCGACCGGCACGACGATCGAGGCGGCGTTCACCTCCTCGGAGTCTTCCATGTCGTCGAGCTGGCCCGTGCGCTTGAGCTCGCGGCCGGCGATGGTCGCGATGTCCATCAGGCAGACCGGCTTGCCCTGGCGGTTGAGGCCGAGGCGCACCTGCTGGTAGCGCTCCCACGAGGCTTTGAAGGGCGCCAGCAAAGGCGAATCCGCGAACTCGACCGACTTCAGTTCGGCGAGGAAGGTCGTGTGGCGGCAGTGGTCGGACCAATACGTGTCGAGCAGCTTGATCTCGGTGATCGTCGGCTCGCGACGGGCCTGGTCGCGGAAGTGGGCCTGGCAGAACTGCAGGTCGGCGTCGGACATCGCGAGGCCGAGTTCCTTGCGGAGGGCGGCGAGCGCGGCGACGTCCTTGGTGAGGAAGCCCGTGAGCGAGGCGACGGCGGCCGGCGTGGGCGCGGCGCGGCGGAGCGAGGCGGGCTTGGCGAGGTCGGCTTCGCGGGAATCGACCGGATTGATCAGGTAGGCCTTGATGCGCTTCAGCTCCTCGGGCGAGGCGCCGCTGACGACGAACGTGCGGGCCGCGGCCACGACGGGGCGGTCGCCGCCGGAGACGATCTGGAGGCACTGCGCGGCGGAGTCGGCGCGCTGGTCGAACTGGCCCGGGAGGAACTCGACCGCGAAGGCCGTCTCATGGGCGGCGAGCGGGAAGCACTCCTCGAAGACGTCGTCGACGGGGGGCTCGGCAAAGACCGTCGGGATCGCCTGGCGGAGGGCGGCCTCCGAGGCGCCCTCGACGTCGTAACGCTGGAGGATGCGGAGGCTCTTCAGACCGGGGAGGCGCAGGGAGTCCCGCAGGTCGTGCAGGAGATGGTCGGCTTCGGACCGGAAATCGGGTTTCTTCTCGACGAAAAGGCGCTTCATGAAGTCAGCCCAACCTTGTTGCGGGTGGGGAATCAATTCAAGGTCGTAACCCTAACTAGAGACAAGATTCACTCTCGGGTGGCGGGTGGC
>JBDKIN010000154.1:0-6023 GCA_039797095.1 Verrucomicrobiota bacterium | reverse complement strand
TCCATGAAGCCGAGGGCTTCAAACCGGACGGCGACATCCGCGCCATCTTCTACGACGCCCTGCCTTGGCAAGGAAAGCCGACCCGCGTCTTCGCCTGGATCGGCCTGCCGGCGAAGCGCGTAGGCAAGGTCCCGGGCATGGTGCTCGTCCACGGCGGCGGCGGCACGGCCTTCAAGGAATGGGTCCGGAAGTGGAACGCGGAAGGCTTCGCGGCGATCAGCATCGCCGTCGAAGGCCAGACCGACGTGAACGTGAACCAACCGAAAGGCCGACCCGCATGGGCGCGCCACGCCTTCGCCGGCCCCGCCCGCGACGGCACGTTCGCCGACACGAAGCTGCCGCTGAAGGAGCAATGGATGTACCACGCCTTGGCCGACACGATGCTGGCGAATTCGCTGCTCCGCTCCCTGCCGGAAGTCGATGCGGAGAAGATCGGCGTGATGGGCGTCTCCTGGGGCGGCGTCATCACGAGCACCATCGTCGGCCTCGACGGGCGCTTCGCCTTCGGCATCCCGACCTACGGCTGCGGCCACCTCTTCGACGCCGAGAACCACTGGGGCCGGGCCCTTCATGACAACGCAGGCTACAAAGAAATCTGGGACGGACTGAACTACGCCGACCGCGTGAAGATGCCGGTCCTCTGGCTCTCCTGGCCGCAGGACGCCCACTTCCCGCTCGGCTGCCAGGCCGAGCACTACCGCAAGACCCCGGGTCCTCGCATGGTCTCGCTCGTCTCGAGGATGGGGCATAGCCATCCCGCCGGCTGGAATCCGCCCGACAGCTACGCCTTCGCGAAGAGCATCGTCGAAACCGGCAAGCCGTGGGGCCGTTCCCCTTCGGCGACGACGAAGGACGGCCACGCGATCGCGGTCTTCCATTCCGCGAAGCCGATCACCCGGGCCATCCTGGTGTCGACGACCGACCAGGGCTTCACCGGCACGCGGAAATGGGTCGAGACGCCGGCCATGGCCGCCAGCGGCGGCGGCGGCACGACCGCCTCGGCCCCGCTGCCTCCCGGCACCACCGCCTGGTATGTCAATGCCTATGCCGACCAGCTGACCCTGACGTCAGATTACCAGGAAGTCCGCTGACGCGGCCAAAGACTTGGCGCTGGTCAAGCCAAGCCGGAACCCCTTCCCTCTTACCGTGCAGTTCACCGACCCCCAGTCCGCCCTGAACCACGCGATGGCGTTGCATCGCGAGGGGCAGCACGCCGCGGCCGAAGGCATCTATCGACAGCTGCTGGACGCCTTCCCGAACTCCACCGACATCCTGCACCTGCTCGGCATGGTGGAGATCGACGGCGGCCGCGTCGACGAAGGCTTCGCGAAGATGCGTGAGGCGATCAGGCTTTGCCCGGGCATCCCGCACTACCACGCGAACCTGGGCGCCCGCCTGCTGGACCGGCGCAACCCCGAAGAGGCGGCGGCCTGCCTACGCGAGGCGATCCGCCTGCAGCCGGACATGCCCACCCACTACTTCAATCTCGGGAACGCCTGCCTGCAACTGCGGCGCGCATCCGACGCCGCGGAGGCCTATCGTCAGGCGCTTCGGCTCCAGCCCGACTACCCCGACAGCGAACTGCAGCTCGGCATCGCGCTGCACTCCGACGGACGTCGGGCGGACGCCATGGATTGGTACCGCGACGTCCTCGCCCGCCGACCCGGCCACCTCGCCGTCGCCACCAACCTGGGGGCGATGCTGCAGGAGGACTGCGACCTTGACGGCGCCGCGCGCTGCTTCCGGCAGGCGCTCTCCGTGGACCCCACGCACATCGTGCCGCTCAACAACCTGGCGGTGATCCACAAAGACCTCGGGGAGACGGCCGAGGCCGTCCGCCTCCTGCGCCGTTGCACCGAGATCGGACCCGACGCCGCGTCGATCCGCAGCAACCTGATCCTGGTGATGCATTACGATCCCGACACGACGGCGGAAGCGCTGCGGGAACAGCACCGCCTTTGGAACGCGTACCACGTCCGGCCCGATCCGGCGGGCCATGCCAACCCTCCCGACCCCCGGCGACGGCTCCGCGTCGGCTTCATCTCGCCGGACTTCCGGGATCATGTGGTGGGCCGGGCCCTGTTGCCCTCGTTCCGCCGGCACGACCATGGAGATTTTGAGATTTTCGCCTATTCCGTCAGCCCGGCCAATAGCTTCGGCGAGGCCTTCAAGGCGGCGGCGGCGGGGTGGCGCGAGATCGGCGGCATCCCGCCGGCGGAAATCGCCGCGATGATCCGCAATGACCAGATCGATATCCTCATCGACGTCGCCTTGCACACTTCGGACAACCGACTCGAAGTCCTGGCCCTCAAGCCTGCGCCCGTCCAAGTCTCGTGGCTGGGCTACCCCGAGACCTCCGGGCTCTCGACGATGGATTATCGGATCACCGACGCCCTGCTCGAACCGCCGGGCGGCAACCTGCTGGCCGATCCCGCCGAGCAAGCCTGGCTGCTCCCCCATTGCTGGACCTGTTACGAGCCGCCGGCAGGATATCCTGCGATCACTCCGCCGCCTTGCCTCGTCGCACAAGGCATCACGTTCGGCTCCCTCAACAACACCTGCAAGATCAACGACCACGTCCTGCGCGCCTGGTCGCGTATCCTCGAGGCCGTCCCTGGCTCCCGCCTGCGCCTGCTGGCCAAACAAGGCTCCCATCGACGGAGCATCGTGGAGAAACTTTCGGGCATGGGCGTGGCGCCGGAGCGGATCAGCTTCTTCGACTACGTACCGCTGACCCCGGAACTATCCCAAGGCGCCTTGTTGATCCGCTACGCCGAGATCGACGTCGCGCTCGACACTTTCCCATACACTGGGATGACGACCACGCTGGACGCCCTCTGGATGGGCGTACCGGTGGTCTCGCTCGTCGGTGAACGGAACCTGGGGCGGGCCGGCCTGAGCCTCCTCTCCAACGTCGGCATGGCGGAACTGGCCGTACCGGACGTGGACGCCTACGTCGCCCAGGCCGTCGCGCTTTCCCGTGATCCGGACCGTCTCGCCCGCCTCCGGCGGGAACTCCGCGACCGGATGCTGACGTCGCCGCTGCTCGACGCCGAAGGGTTCACCCGACGATTGGAAACTGCCCTGCGCGACATGTGGGTTGCCTGGTGCGAACGACAGGCCAAGGTGGGGTGACCCCCATGCGCTCGCTGCTCACCCTCCTCCTGCCGCTGGCGCTCGTCGCGGCCGACGTACGTAAGCCCAACATCCTGATCATCCTCGCCGACGACCTCGGCTACGGCGACGTCCGCGCGAATAATCCGACGCGCGGCAAGATCCCGACCCCGCACCTCGACCGGCTCGCCGCCGAAGGCATGCGCTTCACGGACGGACATTCCTCCTCGGGAGTCTGCTCGCCTTCGCGTTACGCGCTGCTCACCGGCCGCTATCACTGGCGCACGCGCCTGCAGACCGGCATCGTCGGCGTCTTCGGCGAACCGCTGATCGCGCCCGACAGGCTCACGGTCGCCGGACTCGCGAAGCAGCATGGCTACCGCACCGCGGCCATCGGCAAATGGCACCTCGGCTGGGACTGGCCGATCGCCGAAGGCGACCGCCCGCTCTTCCGCAACTACAAGGAGGCCGCCAAGTCCTCGCCGGAAGCGCACCGCGAGACCTGGCGCAAGGTGTTCGAACAGAAGATCGGGGGCGGACCGACCACGCGCGGGTTCGACACCTACTTCGGGACCGACGTGCCCAACTGGCCGCCTTATTGCTTCATCGAGAACGATCGCACGATCGGCACCCCGAGCGTACCCCTGCCCGCCGAGTTCTTCCGTAACCATCTGGCCAGCCTGCCGGGGCCGGCCCTGCCGGACTGGAAGCTCGAGGCCATCCTGCCCGCGCTGACCGAGCGGGCCTGCGCCTTCATCAGCGACTCCGCTCGCCAGCCCGACCCCTGGATGCTCTACCTGCCTCTCACCACGCCGCACACGCCTCTGGCGGTGAACGCGGAGTGGAAAGGCAAAAGCGGCCTGAACAACGCCGCCGCCGACCTCATCATGGAGACCGACGCCGCCGTGGGCAAGGTGCTCGCCGCGCTCGAGGCCAGCGGCGCCGCCAAAGACACGCTCGTGCTCTTCACCAGCGACAACGGCTTCGCCTCCTACGTGGGCGTCAAGGACCTGGAGAAACAGGGCCACTTCCCCAGCGGCCCGCTACGTGACTACAAGACCTCGGTCTACGAGGGCGGCCACCGGGTCGCCTTCATGGCCCGCTGGCCCGCCCAAGTCTCGCCCAGGACGACCTGCGACCAGCTCGTCCACCAGGCCGACATCCTCGCGACCGTAGCCGACATCCTGCAGGCCAAGCTTCCGGCGAACGCGGCCGAAGACAGCTTCAGTTTTCTCCCGCTCCTCAAAGGCTCCGCGACGCCGACCCGCGCCCACGCGATCAGCTGCGCTTCCGCCGGCACCCCGGGCCTGCGCCTCGGCAACTGGAAGTATATCCCCACCCAACCCGCCCAACTCTACGACCTCGCGAACGACGTCGGCGAGACCAAGAACCTCGCGGCCGAGCGGCCTGAGCGCGTGGCCGAGATGAAAGCCCTGCTCGAGAAACTCATCGCGGACGGACGCTCCACCCCGGGCGAACCCCAGAAGAACGACGTCACGGTCGTCCGCTTCCCCAAGCCCGCCGCGACCAAGGCCAAAGCCGGCAAGAAGTCCAAGTAAGCCCATCCCCTCCCCATGCGTCCGCTCCTTGCCCTGCTGCTCTCCGTCCTTTCGCTGTCCTCCGCCGACCCCGCGTCCTTCGCCCTGCCCGCGCCCTCGGCCGAGGCCAAGCTTCCTGGCGAAGGCGCGCTGCGCCGCTACGACGGCTACGTGAAGCGGTGGAACACGATTCGTCCGCAATGGGCGACGGAGGTCGCGAAGGACCAAGGCGCGGTCGTCTTCTTCGGCGATTCGATCACCCAAGGCTGGGGCACGGATTTCAAAGGAGCCTTCGGGGGCATGAAACTGGCCAACCGCGGCATCGGCGGCGACACCACCCGCGGCATGCTGCTCCGTCTCAAGGAAGACGTGCTGGCGCTCAACCCGAAGACCGTCGTGCTCCTGATGGGCACCAACGACATCGAGGTCGAGGTGCCCGCCGAAGCGATCGGCCGTAACTTCCAGAAGATCGTCGCGGCCCTGAAGCAGCATGACCCGAAGATGCCAGTCATCGTCTGCCGCATCTTTCCGAGCTCGGCCACGAAGAAGCGTCCGAAGGAGACCATCCTCGCCGTCAACGAACTCTTCGCCGCCGCGGTGAAGGGCGACCCGCAGTTCACGGTGCTCGATACCTACTCCCTCTTCGCTAATGCCGAAGGCGACGCCCTGCCCTCCCTCTTTCCCGACCTACTCCACCTCAACCCCGCCGGCTACGCGAAATGGGCCTCGGCGCTGCGTCCGATCTTCGCCACGCTCGGCCACCTCGACGCGTCGGCCGACGACTTCAAGCCGGAGGACGGCTTCGTGAGCCTGTTCAACGGGAAAGACCTGACAGGCTGGGGCTACCGCGCCACACCGCCCCGCAAGGGCGCGCCCAAGCCCGGCGCCCCGCTGTTCGTGGAAGTGAAGGCCGACCGCTCTTTCGACGGCCAGACCGCGAGCGACGACGGACGCTACCGCGCCATCAACGGACGCCTCGTGATCACCACCCCCGCCGAAGGCCGGCGCATCCAGGCGCTCTGGACCACCCGCGAATTCCCGGAGGACTTCGAGCTACGTCTCGAATTCCGCGCCACCCCCAACGCCGACAGCGGCGTCTACCTGCGCAAACCGCAGCTCCAGTGCCGCGACTTCCTCGTCGCCGGCCCCTACAAGGACCTCAAGCGGTACAAGCCTCAGGACTGGAACGAACTCGTCGTCGTCGTGAAGGACGGCGTCGCCCACGCCACCTGTAACGGCGAAGTCCTGGAAGCCGCCCTCAAGCTGCCACCCACCGGACCCATCGGCCTCGAAGGCGACCGTGGTCAGATGGAATACCGCCGGCTGCGCGTGAAGACGCTCGCTCGCTGAGTCGGCTTGCGACTGACTACG
>JBDKIN010000153.1:0-2500 GCA_039797095.1 Verrucomicrobiota bacterium | reverse complement strand
TCATGTGGCTCGGCTCCCGCGAACGAGCGCCGCTCCGTCTGCTCGTGCGCCCCGACATGGACCGGGCCGCCGCGAGCCGGCTGATCGAGAACTCCGCGGAGATCGTGTTCTCCAACCCGGTGAAAGGCTCCTACCACATGACGCGCGAGGATATCGCCTGGGTCTCCGACTGGGCGAAACTCACTTACACGAGCGAACTCACGCCGGATGAGCCGGCCAAGGAGGAGATCGCCGCCGCCGGCCGCGGCTTCGCCTGCGAACGCCTGCGCATGCTCGCCTCGACCGTCACGGACCCGCCGATGGTCTCGAAACAGGTGCTGGAGTTCCGCGGCAAGGTCTGGCGAAGCGAGGAGGCCTCCTTCGGCGTCGTGCGCGCCGAGTGGGAAGAACGGACGACCAAGGGGTCGAAGATAAAGTCCGAGACCAAGCGACTGACCCTGCTGGCGCAAGGCAAGGAGTCCCCGCCGACGGACCCCGTCGACCGCGGCAAGGACTTCTCGGTCTGGCGGCTGATCTTCGGCCGCTGAGCCCGCCAAAGGACCAGCCCATCTGGGATAAATCAGATGGGCTGGCGTTAAATGGTGGCCTGAGTCGGAATCGAACCAACGACACGACGCTCTTCAGGCGTCTGCTCTACCAACTGAGCTATCAGGCCAATCAACTGGACGTTCAGAAGGACAAAGCCCCCCTGCCCTGTCAATCCGACAAGGAAGGGAGGCTCAAAAAGGCCTTCAGAAGCTGAATTTCCAAGCCGAGAGGCGGCGTTCCACCTCGGCGATGACTTCGGCTTCGCCGGCCTCGCCCTTGTCCGAGACGAAGGTCACGGAGAAGCGGACGAACGAACCGCAGTCATCCCACGGCACGGTGGAGATGAGGTGCTCGGTGATCATCCACTGCGAGAAGGCCTCCCCGGATTCGAAGCTCACCGTGCCGGACGGACCGGTGGCGGACTTCGGGGCGGGCATGTAGAGGAAGAAGCCGGCGCCAGGCTTACGGACCTGGAAGCCCAGTTTGGCGAGCACGCCGACGAGCTTGTCCATGCGACGGGAATACTTGGCGGCGATGGCCTTCGGAATGGAGACTTCGTCGAGACCGGCGGCGCCGGCCTTCTGGATGCCGAGGAACTGGCCGGAGTCCGAGTTGTCCTTCACGTCGCCGTAGGCGCGGACGAGCAGCGCGTTGCCGGCGACGAAGCCGATACGCCAGCCGGTCATGTTGTGGCTCTTCGAGAGCGAGTGCAGTTCGAGGGCGACGTCCTTCGCGCCCGGGACCTGCAGGATCGAGACCTGCTCGGCGCCGAAGTGGAGCGAGCCGTAGGCGGCGTCCTGGATGACGACGAGGTTGTGCTGCTTGGCGAAGGCGACGACTTCCTCGTAGAACTTGAGCGTGGCGCAGGCGCCGGTCGGGTTGTTCGGGTAGTTGATCACGAGCACCTTGGCCTTGGCCAGGATGTCCGCGGGGATGGACTTCAGGTCCGGCAGGAAGTTGTTCTCGGCGGTGAGCTTCAGGTTGTGGACGAGGCCGCCGTAGTACTTGGCGTGCGTGCCGAACACCGGGTAGCCCGGGACGGTCATGAGCACGTAATCGCCGGGATTGATGAGGCAGGCCGGGAGGATCGAAAGCGCGGCCTTGGAGCCGATCGAGTGAAGGACTTCGGTGTCAGCGTCGACGGTGACGCCGAAGAGGTTCTGCATGTAGCGGGCGGCGGCCTGCTTGAAGTCCGCGCCGCCGTTGTCGGCGTAGCCGCGGTTCTCGGGCTTGGCCGCTTCGGTCTGGAGCGCCTTCACCACCATCGGGAAGGCCATCTCGTCGGGCTCGCCGACGCCGAGGTCGATCAGGGCGACGTCCGGCTTCGCCTTCTTGGCGGCGGCCTTGGCGCGCTTGATCTTCTCGAACTTATAGATCGCGGTCGACTTGCCGTAATTGACGCCGCCGATGCGTTCGGCGAAGAGCTGCTGGATGTAGGAGTCAGACATGGTGATAAGGCCCTAAAAAGAGGGGGAAGACGGCCGATGGCAAGCGGACTCCTACCCCGGGGTCTTGCCATGCGGCACCAGAAGGCGAAAATGCCGCCATGGAACCCAGCCTCGAAGACTTAGCCCGTGAGCGCCACGCACGGTGTAACCCGGGATTCCCCTGGCGGCTCATCAGCCTCATCGCCCTCTGCTTGGCCGTCGGCGGCTTGGGCTCCGCCGCCACGATGCCCGAGATCAAGGGCTGGTATGCCGGCCTCGTGAAGCCTTCCTTCAATCCGCCCAACGGGATCTTCGGTCCGGTCTGGTCGACGCTCTATGTCCTGATGGCGTGGGCCGCCTCGGAAGCCTGGGCCGACCGCCCGGCCCGACGCACGTTCTTCATCATCCTGCTCGTGAACTCGCTCTGGTCGCTGCTCTTCTTCGGACTGCATCGTCCGGACCTCGCGCTCATCGACATCCTCGGCTACCTGATCCTGCTCGTCATCTGGATCCGCCAACTCTGGCCGCAGCACCGCTTCGAGGCC
>JBDKIN010000152.1:0-2975 GCA_039797095.1 Verrucomicrobiota bacterium | reverse complement strand
CGCAGTTCCTCGAAACTCCGCACGAGGCGGACGCGCGGCTGGCCGGCGCCGCTCACTTCAGCGCGAAGCGCTTGGCGAATTCCTTGGCGAGCGCGTCGTAGGCGACGGCGCCCGGGGAATGCACGTCGTATTGGAAGATCGTCTGGCCGTGGCTCGGGCACTCCGACAGGCGGATCGTGCGCGGGATCATCGAATCCATGACGAGGGCGGGGAAGTGGGTCTTAACCTCCTCGACGACCTGGCGCGAGAGCTTCGTGCGCACGTCATACATCGTCATCACGATCGCGCCGACGGTGAGCTTGTCGCTCGCGCCGGCGGCCTTGAGCTGGTCGACCACGCCGAGGATCTGGCCGAGGCCTTCCATCGCGAGGTATTCGGTCTGCAGGGTGACGATCAGGTGGTCGGACGCGCCGAGCGCGTTCATCGAGAGCATGCCGAGCGCCGGAGGGCAATCGATGAGGATGGCCTTGTACTTGCCGGTCGCGATGACGGGCGCGAGGGCTTCGCGCAGACGGCCGAGGTAGTTCTCCGCCTGGGCGAGTTCGGATTCGACGGCGGCGAGGTCGACCTCCGACGGGATCAGGTCGAGCTTCTCGGTGGAGGTCGCGATGATCATGTCGGCGGCCTTGGCCTCGCCATGCAGGACCTTGTAGAGGGATTTGCCTTCGGTCTTCTCGATGCCGAGCGCGCTGGTCGCGTTGGCCTGGGCGTCGAGGTCGATGAGGAGGGTCGGGATGCCGAGGCGCGCGAGGCCGGCGCCGAGGTTCACCGTGGTGGTCGTCTTGCCGACGCCGCCCTTCTGGTTCGCGATGGAGAAGACCTTGGCCACTTAGGCGTCCTCGATGGGGCGTTCGACTTCGGTCGGGGCTTCGTAATCGATGCCGGCAAGGCCGAAGCCGAAGTTCTTCATGAAGTCGGACTGGTAGCCGGCGAAGTCGGCATGCGCGTCGAAGGTCTCCGTCGTGACCTGCGGCCAGGCGTCGAAGACGGCCTTCTGGACGTCGGGCGCCATCTCCCAGTCATCGATGCGGACGCGGCCGTTCTCGTCGAAGTCGAGGGCGTTGCCGTTGTACATCTGCTTCTCGAAGAGGCGCTGGATCTGCTCGATGCAGCCTTCGTGCGTGCCCTTGGCCTTCATGATCTTGAAGAGCAGGGAGACGTAGAGGGGGACGACCGGGATGGCCGAGCTGGCCTGCGTGACGACGGCCTTGTTCACGGACACGAAGGCGCGGCCGCGGTGGAGCTTCATCAGGTCGTCGATCTTGCGGCCGGCGCGCTCGAGGTCTTCCTTGGCCTTGCCGATGGTGCCGTCCTTGTAGATCGGCCAGGTCACCTGCGGTCCGATGTAGGAATAGGCGACGGTCTGGCATCCTTCCTTGAGGACGCCGGCGCCGTCGAGGGCGTTCATCCAGAGTTCCCAGTCTTCGCCGCCCATGACCTTGACCGTCTGCGCGATGTCATCGGCGGACGCGGTCTCGAGGGTGACCTCGTTCACGACCTTCTTGTCGGTATCCAGGTTCTTGGCGTGGAAGGGCGCACCGGTCGGCTTGAGGACGGACTTGTAGGTCACGCCATCGGGGGCGGTGCGGCGGGGGGAGGCGAGGGAGTAGACGACGAGGTCGACCTTGCCGCCGGGCATCTTGGACTTGATCGCTTCGATGACCTGGGCCTTGAGCTCGGCCGAGAAGGCGTCGCCGTTGATCGAGACGGCCTTGAGGCCGGCCTTCTTCGCTTCGGCGTGGAAGCCGGCGGTGTTGTACCAGCCAGGCGAGCCGGGCTTGTCGCCTTCGCCGTTGCGTTCGAAGAACACGCCGAGCGTCGCGGCGCCGGAACCGAAGGCGGCGGAGATGCGGGAGGAGAGGCCGTAGCCCGTGGAGGCGCCGATCACGAGGACCGACTTGGGGCCGCCCTGGATGGGCTTACGGGACTTCACGTAGGCGATCTGCTCGCGGACCGCCGCGGCGCAGCCGTCGGGATGGGAGGTGATGCAGATGAACCCGCGGACGCGAGGCTTCAGGACTTGCTGGGACATAAGGACACCTTTGGAGGGGGAGGGGATGAGTTCAATCTGGAATTAGGTGGCAAAGGGGGTGTTAGCGGTTGGCGGTTGGGAAGATGCAATAGGCGGAAGTGCGGGGAGGTTACGGGGTCTGGGTGTGGGGTGCCTCTATCAGTCGTGTCATGGGTGATGGCGGGACGTGCGGAGGGAGAGCGTTTCTCGATAATCGGGAGCCTATGCATCCCCAAGAGAATCCCAAGGTGGTCAGTTATCGTGATCTTTCGGCATGGAAGGCTGCCAAGGCCCTCGCGGTCGAAGTCTATCGAGTCGTGAATGTCGCGGCGGTCCGGAATGATTTCGCGCTCGTCGATCAGCTTCGTCGGGCGGCTATCTCCATTCCATCGAACATCGCCGAAGGCGCCGGCCGCGGGACGAATCAGGACGCCGTGAGGTTCCTTTACATCGCCAGGGGCTCTTTGTGTGAGCTTCGTACCCAGGTGGAGGTGATGCAGGAGGTCGGCCTTCTGGATAGCCGAATCTGCGAGTCGCTTCTGGGCCGTGCCGAAGAAGCGGGTCGTCTCCTGGGGGGCCTTATTCGTTTCCGGGCCTCACGTCGCGACGGCGACACGGAGGCTCCGTCCGTCGCTAAGCCTTCGGCGCCGGCATTTCGTCCTCCTGATGCGCGCCATAGAACATAAGTCCCTTCTGGGCTCATAACCCTTGCTTGTGAGGGGTGGTTACGGATTGTTGCGTGCCTTGCGGTCTAACCGCCAACCGCTAACCGCCAACCGCTTCCACCTTCCTTATGTTTAGTTCGAGACTCTCTTTCGCCGACACGACCAACGCCTTGAGTAAGGCCAAAGCGAAGCGGCTCTCGGCCGGGCAGCCGGTGCTCGACCTCTCCGATTCCAATCCGGCCAACGCGGGCTTCGCGTGGTCGGCCGCCGATCTGGGTCCGTTGCTCCGTCGTGACGGC
>JBDKIN010000151.1:0-4809 GCA_039797095.1 Verrucomicrobiota bacterium | reverse complement strand
GGTCCGTCGGTCTTGAGGATGAGCGGGATGTGGGCGTATTTCGGCGGTTCGACGCCGAAGGCCTTGAAGAGCTCGAGGTGCTTGGAGGTGTTGGAGAGGTGGTCCTCGCCGCGGATCACGTGCGTGATCTTCATCTCGATGTCGTCGACGACGTTGACGAAGTGGAAGACCGGTTCGCCGTTGGAGCGGAAGATCACGAAGTCGCGGTCTTCGACGCGGGCGACCTGGCCGCGGACCATGTCGTGCAGCACCATCGGGGCGGCGTCGACCTTCTCGTAATCCTTCTTCAGGTGGTCGTCGTAGGCGGCGGTGCGGGCGCCTTCGAGGCGGAGCCACCAGGCGCCGTCCTTTTCGTAGGCGCGGCCCTTGGCGGCGAGCTCCTGGAGCTTGGCCTTATAGAGTTCGGTGCGCTGCGACTGGAAGTAGGGACCGTAGTCGCCACCGGCCTCGGGGCCTTCGTCCCAATCCATGCCGAGCCAGCGCATCGAGTCGAAGATCACCTTCAGGAAGGCGTCGGAGTTGCGCTCCTTGTCGGTGTCCTCGATGCGGAGGATGAACTTGCCGCCCGTGTGACGGGCGTAGAGCCAGTTGAACAGGGCCGTGCGGGCGCTTCCGATGTGGAAGAAGCCGGTGGGGCTGGGAGCGAAGCGGACGCGGACCTGGGACATTTGGATAGGGAAAGGGGTAGGGGTGGGGTCAGGGGTGGTAAAGCCGGGAATGGGGCCAAATAAAGAACCCCTCAGGAGGCGGCCTCCTGAGGGGTTCTCGTGGGCCTTTAGACTCCTTTACTTGGCCTCGACGGGCGGGGGGACGATGTCCTGGACGAGGCCGATGCCGGTGAAGTAGGCGTTACGCTGCGCGATGCGTTGGGCGAACAGGCGGCTCTCTTCGGCGGTCGCGCCGTCCTTGGGGAGGTCGGCCTTGGCCGGGCGGATGAAGACGTAGTCGCCGTTGGCGGTGCGGATCGGAGAGGTCACCTTGCCGACGCCGGCGGCTTCGATCAGGAGGCCGGTGTTCTCGTTGGCGCCGTTGAGGGTTTCCGGCACGGCGTAGACGGAGAAGGCCTCAGGGGAGGCAAGGGCGAGCTTACGGGCCTTGGCGCTGTCGGTGAAGCTCTTGCCGGCGGCGATGTCGTCCTTGATGCCCTTGGCGAGCTTGTTGGCCTCTTCGGCGAGCAGGCGGTTGAACTGGGACTTCTTCCAGGCCTCGACGGCCTTGGTCTTGGCTTCGTCGAAGGTCGGCAGGCGGTCGGGCGTGCGCTGGTTGAGCAGGATGAAGGTCGCGCCGGCTTCGGAGCGGTAGACTTCGGTGCGCCACTCCTTTTCGGTGAGTTCGCCGGCGACGCGGAGGGCTTCGGCGGGGACTCCGGCGACGGTCGGAGCGGTGGTGACGTCGAAGGCGGCGATGGTCGTGATCTTGGCGTCCTTGGCCTTGATCCACGCGGCGAACTCCTTGCTGTCGGCCTTGGTCGCATCGGTCGGGAACTTCTCGGCGAGTTCGTCGGAGATCTGGCCGGCGAGGTTGGTGATGGCGCGTTCGGCGCGGACGAGCTTCTCCAGCTCGGCACGCTTGGCGAGGGCCTGCTCCTTGACCTTGCCGGTCTCGAACTTGAACTTCTCGGCCTGGTTGTAGCCCATGTTGATGATCTCGTCGTCGCTCACCGGCGCGGTGTCGGCGACGGTCGAAGCGATGGTCACCGCGGTCACGGCCACGCGGGCGGGCAGGCGGTAGTCCTCGATGTTGGTGTTGAAGGCTTCCTTCACCTTGGCTTCGTCGACCTTGACGTCGGGCTTGAAGCCGGCGGCGGAGAAGGTGGCGACGTCGACGGTCCACTTGGTGCGTTCACGGTCGAGGATGCGCTTGATCTGGCTGGCGGTCGCGTGGCCGGAGCCGGCGAGGGCGCCGAGGGCCTTCTGGATGCGCCAGGTGTCCTTGATGTAAGTTTCGAAGCGTGCGCGGACGTCGAGGTCGGAGGCGTCGAGCTGCTTGGCGGCGAACTCGAGGAACTTGTTGAGGCCGTCGTTGCTCTTGCTGTCGGCGGCGGCGGTCATCTCGCGGGCGATGCGGCGGATCTCCACGGCGGAAGGGGCGGGGATGGCAAGGCCGTCGGCGAGGGCGAGTTCGGCGACGCGCTGGACGAGTCCGTTAGGGTCCATGCGCTGGCCGGTCATCTGGCCGAAGAAGAGGGCGTCGTTGTGGCGCTTGCGGACGGCGGGGTCGTTGAGGTTCACGCCTTGGTACATGTAGGCGGGGCCGCCGGTCAGGGCGCCGCGTCCGGCGAACCCGTAGAAGACGAAGGAGACCACGATGACCACCAGCAGGAAGCCGAAGATCAGACGGTGGTGCTTGCCGGTGGCGTTCTGGAGCCAGGTAATCATTCGGGCAACTTACCCGAGGCTTTCGGCGGGTGTCAACCCGTCCAAGTCCGCCTGGTGCTTGCCTTCGCGGGGGTTGTTCACATCCCTTGAGCCGTGCCCAAACCCCTCCAGTGCATCGTCGCCGTAGCCCGGAACGGGGTCATCGGGCGCGACGGGAAGCTTCCTTGGCATATCCCCGAAGACTTGGCCTGGTTCATGGACCAGACGGCCGGCGGCGTCATGATCGAGGGTCCGGCCTGTTACGCCGAGCTGGGCAAGGCCCTGCCGGGAAGGGGTACGGTGGTGGTCTCCCGCGACCCCGCCAAGTCGTTCCCCGGGGCCGAGCGCGCCGCTTCCCTGGCCGAGGCCATCGTCATCGCCGACCGCATGGACCAGTGGCCCGGTCCGGTCTGGATCACCGGCGGCGAGCGGATCTATGCCGAGGGGACGCCCCTCTGCGAACGCCTGCTCATCACCCGCATCGACCGCGATTTCGAAGGCGACCGTTTCTTTCCCGCCGATTGGCAGAAGATCTTCACCCGACTCGTGTCGTCGAAGGCCGGAGAGTATGAGGGACTGGGCTATCGGTTTGAAGTTTGGGAGCGCTGAAACGAATGGCCGCCGCAGGGCGGCCAAAGGTAGGGGCGTGGCTCCGCCGCGCCCTCCGCATGGGAGTGCACGATAAATCGTGCCCCCACCAATTTCGCCCTGCGGCGAACAATAGGCCCCTATGTCGTGACGCGGTCCCGACCCTACCTTGTCCCCGTGCCAGCGAAACCCGTGTCCCCGCGCGACTATGCGTGATTTGGCTCCCACGGGCCGCCAAATCACGCATAGTCGCGTCATGCTGCTCCCCCTGCTCCTGCTGGCCGCGATGCCGGCGACGATTTCCGACGAGGCGAAGGTCCCGCCGTATACGTTGCCCGATCCGCTCGTGTGCGCCGACGGACGTAAGGTGACGGACGCGAAGACCTGGAACGAGGTCCGTCGTCCGGAGGTCTTCCGTCTCGTCGAGGAGAACATGTTCGGCCGCACGCCCGATACCTCGAAGCTCCAGGCCGACGCCGTGGTCGAGATCCGCGAGCAATCCAAGGACGCCTTCGGCGGCAAGGCCACGCGCACGCAGTTCAAGGTCTGGCCGATCGGCAAGAAGGGCCCGTCCTTCGACATGCTGCTCTACGTGCCGAATGCGGCTAAGCGTCCGGCTCCGGTCTTCGTCGGGCTTAACTTCGGCAGCAACCATACCACCACCGCCGATCCGGCGGTCTTCGTCGCCTCGACTTGGGTCTCGAAGCAGTGGGCCTTGAAGGGCACGACCCAGGCCGACCCGGCTTTGCGCGGCGGACAGGCGCGTCGCTGGGAATTCGAGGCCTTGATCGACCGCGGCTACGCTTCGGCCACGGCGTATTATGGTGATTTCGAGCCTGATCATCCCGAGGGCTGGAAGAATGGTTTCCGTGCGGCGCTATCGCCCGACGGCGTGAACACGAAGTGGCAGGACGGCGAATGGGCCGCCATCGGTTGCTGGGCTTGGGGCCTCTCGCGCATGCTCGATGTCCTCGAGAAGGTGCCGTCCGTCGACGCCCAGCGCGCCGCCGTCCATGGCCATTCGCGCCTTGGCAAGGCCTCGCTCTGGGCCGGCGCGCAGGACCAGCGTTTCGCCTTCGTGATCTCGAACAATTCCGGCTGCGGTGGCGCCGCGCTCAACAAGCGACTCTTCGGCGAAACCGTCGGCGTGATCAGCGGACATTACCAAGGCCGCGGTTTCCCGCATTGGTTCACCGCGCGCTTCGCGACCTTCTCCGAGAAGGAAGACCAGCTCCCGCTCGACGCGCATTACCTGCTCGCGCTCGCCGCCCCGCGACCGCTCTACGTCGCCAGTGCTTCGGAAGACAGCTGGGCCGATCCGCTCGGCGAATTCCTCGGCGCCGTGCATGCCGATCCCGTCTATCGCGTGCTGGGTCAGCCTGGCCTCGGCGTCAAAGAGCAGCCGCCCATCAGCAAGTCCGTCGGCCAGACCATCGGCTATCATCTTCGTCGGGGTCAGCACGACATCCTGCTCGAGGACTGGAAGAACTACGCGGATTTCGCCGATCGCGTGATGCCCGCCAAGTAAGGCGGGGCGGGGAAGGGTTGACTCCCGTGGGCCCACGCGGCTTCATTCGGGGCAGGTACCCGTATTTCAATGGATAGAATTCTGGCCTCCGAAGCCGGCGATTTGGGTTCGAATCCCAACGGGTGCACCACTTTTGGGCGAGCATAGCTCGCCGGAGATGAGGTAGGGGCGTGGCTACGCCGCGCCCTCCTGACGAAGGGTGCACGATGAATCGTGCTGCCCTGGCTGTATCGGGCCGCCTCAGGCTTCCCGCTCGCCTGTCACCTTGCTGCCGACGGTGAGCATGACGAGTAGGCCGATGACGGCGTAGCAGATCGACGACCCGAGGAGCACGTT
>JBDKIN010000150.1:0-4231 GCA_039797095.1 Verrucomicrobiota bacterium | reverse complement strand
CGTCGCGACTTCCTCAAACTCGGCGCCCTCGCCGGCCTCGGCCTCGGCCTCAGCGCCGTGCCGTCCGCCGAAGCCAAGCCCGACCCGCGTGACCTCAAGCTCCTCGGCGCGACCGACATCTCCGTCACGCGTCCGCGCCCGGCCGGCAACAAGCCCGTCTGGGACCTCACCACCAAGCCGACCGAGAAGGTCCGCTGCGGCTTCATCGGCCTCAACCGCGGCCGCGGTCATGTGAACTCCGCCGCGAACATCCCGTTCGCCGAGGTCGTCGCCGTCTGCGACATCGTCGAACAGCGCGCGAAGGGCGCCGCCGAGAACGTCAAGAAGAAGACCGGCAAGGAACCCGCGACGTACTTCGGTGACGAGAACGCATGGGAGAAGCTGATCGCCCGCGACGACATCGACGTCGTCTACGTCTCCACCCCCTGGGAATGGCACGTCCCGATGGCCCTCAAGGCCATGGAGCACGGCAAGCATGTCTTCATCGAAGTCTCCGCCGCCGTCACCGTCGACGAATGCTGGCAGCTCGTGGACATGTCGGAGAAGACCCAGCGCCATTGCGCGATCATCGAGAACTGCTGCTACGGCGAAGAAGAGCTCTTCGTCCTGAACCTCGCCCGCCAGGGCTTCTTCGGCGACCTCAAGCACGCCGAGTGCGCCTACATCCACAACCTCGCCGGCGGCGTCCTCTGGGCGCTCGGCAGCGAAGGCGACTGGCGCCGCGACTACCATCGCTTCATGGACGGCAACCTGTATCCCACCCACGGCCTCGGCCCGGTGGCGCAGTACCTGAACATCGGCCGCGGTGACGCGTTCAAGTTCGTCGTCTCCGTCTCCTCGCCGGAGTTCAACCTCACCCAGTTCCGCGACAAGCACCAGCCGAACAAGGGCAAGCACAAGGACGAGAAGTTCGTCTGCGGCGACATGAACACCTCGATCATCAAGACGCAGCTCGGCCGCACCATCATGATCCAGCACGACGTCGTGAGCCCCCGCCCCTACTCGCGCATCAACGCCCTCTGCGGCACCCAGGCCACGTTCTTCGGCTACCCCGCCCGCCTGGCCGTCGACGCGGACAACCAGCACCCGATCCTCAAGGGCGCCAAGGTCAACAGCCACGAGTGGACCTACGAGAAGGAGAAGCTGAGCGCCTTCATGAAGGAGAACCAGCACCCGCTCATCAGGAAGATCGGCGAACTCGGCAAGAAGATCGGCGGCCACGGCGGCATGGATTTCGTGATGAACTACCGCATGCTCGACTGCCTACGTCAGGGCATCACCCCGGACATGACCGTCTACGACGCCGCCGACTGGTCCTCGATCCTCGAGCTCTCCGCCCGCTCGGTGAAGGACGGCAGCATGCCGATCCAGTGCCCCGACTTCACCCGCGGCGGCTGGAAGACCATCAAGCCGCTCGGCATCGTCTCGTAAGCGACGCGGCAGGCGCCCCTCAGACCCGGCCGTGCGGCCGGGTCTTTTGTTTGCGACAAGCCCCCAGGAACACCTGGGAGATTCCCAGCGTTGAGCCCATTGCTCCATGAGCCGACGCTTGACTATATTCCAAATTGGAATGTATCATGACCTCCCCTGAATGGCGCGTCTCGCCGACGCCTGAGTTCATCCGTAGCTCGCAGACCTACGAGAAGAAGCACCCGGACGAACTCGCCGCAGCCCTTGCCAACCTCTTCCAACGCTACCTCCCCCGACTGAACCACGCCCGACGCCATGGCCTCGTCCAAACCGGATGCCTTCACCACGAAGGACAAGGCGTCATCGCCATCGACCAGAGCGGCCAAGGCCAGAACCTTCGCGAGACCAGGCTCTACGCCTATCCGCACGACGAATCCTTCACCCTGCACCTTCTTCTGATCGGCGACAAAGCCACCCAAAGACGCGACCTGCGCAACTTACGCGAAATCCTCCGCAACCTACCCCTCGGTCCTTCCCATGGCTAAATCCTTTAAACCGATCCGCCCGGCCCGCTACCGGAACATCGAAGAGCTCCGTCAGGCAGGCATCGTTTCGGCCGAGACCGCCCGACGCGTCCGCGTCGCCGGCCAGCGGACCGTGGTCATCACGCAGCTCGTCTGCCAAAGGCTGAGCGCCGAGCTTTCACAGAAAGACGTCGCCCGGCGCATGGGCCGCACGCAGAGCTGGGTCTCGAAATTCGAAGATCGTACCGATGCCGAGCTCACCCTCGGCGACATCCAGGCATACTGTCAGGCCATCGCCGGAAGCTTGGCCCTCGAGTTCGGACGCTCCCGACCGGTCGCGGCCTGAGGCGTTCGGGGTTGCCCTCATCCCGCCCCCAGAAAGACTGCGCCCATGGGATCTCCCGCCGCACTCGCGACCTGGACCGCCGGACTCGTCACCCGTTCGGGCGAAGAGACCGAGCGGGCCGCCGAGGCGTTCGCGGCCCTGCTGCCCGCGGACACCGTGCTGGCGCTCGAGGGCGACCTCGGCGCGGGTAAGACGACCTTCGTGCGCGGCTTGGTCCGCGGCCTGGGCGTCACGGGCGATATCACCAGCCCGTCCTTCGCCCTCCTGAACGTCTACGAAGGCAAGCGGCAGGTCTTCCACGTCGACGCCTATCGGCTGACGCGGCCGGAGGCCTTCGACGACCTGCTCATCTGGGACCTGGCGAAGTCGCCTTGGAACGTGATCGTGGAATGGCCGGAGAAAGTCGCGGCCCGCCTCCCCTCGGCGAGGTGGCAAATGAAAACCGCCATCCTGGCGGATGGCGGTCATCGGTTTCAGCTGACCCTTGCGGGCTGAGCCGAGGGCTTACGAGTTACGCTTGCGCTCGGTCTCCGTCAGCCAGCGCTTGCGCATGCGGATGAAGTTCGGCGTGATCTCGACCAGCTCGTCGGACTCGATGTATTCGAGGCAGGCCTCGAGGGACATCTGGCGCATCGGCTTGATCTTGGCCGCGTCGTCGGAACCGGAAGCGCGCACGTTGGAGAGCTTCTTGTTGATGACGAGGTTGATCTCGAGGTCGTTGTCCTTGCAATGCTCGCCCACGATCTGCCCCATGTAGATCTCGTCGGCCGGCTTCACGAAGAAGTCGCCACGGTCGTACAGACGGTCGAGGGAGTAGGCGGTGACGGCACCGGCTTCGCCCCCGATCATCACGCCGGCGGCGCGACGCGGGGCCTCGCCCTTGACGGGCTCGTAACCGAGGAGGTTATGGTACATGACGGCTTCGCCACGGGTGGTGGTGAGCATCAGGGTGCGCAGACCGAAGAGGGCGCGGGACGGGACCTTGAATTCCATGTGGATCCAGCCGCTGGTGCCGGCCTTGGCGTCCATCGAGCGGAGCTCGCCGCGACGGCCGAGGACGAGGGACATCACGTCGCTCTGGGAGGCTTCCGGGCAGTCGACCGCGAGGGTCTCGACGGGCTCGCACTGGACGCCGTCGATGGTCTTCATGATCACTTCGGGCTTACCGACGGAGAGTTCGTAGCCTTCGCGACGCATGGTCTCGATGAGCACGCCGAGGTGCATCAGGCCGCGGCCCGAGACCTTCCAGGCGTCGGCCCCGGCTTCGCGGTCGACGCGGAGGGCGACGTTCTTCTCGAGTTCCTTGACGAGGCGCTCGCCGACCTGTCGGCCGGTGACGAACTTGCCGTCGCGACCGGCGAAGGGCGAGTCATTGACGCGGAAGGCCATGGTCACGGTGGGCTCGTCGACGCTGACGGGCGGCATCGGGCGGGGGTCTTCGATGTCGGTGATGGTCGCGCCGATCTCGACATGGTCGAGGCCGATGACGGCGCAGATGTCGCCGGCGGAGACTTCCTGGGCCTTGACGCGGCCGAGGGCTTCGAAGACTTCGATCTCGAGGACGCGCTGCTTATGCTGCTCACCTGCGCGGGTGACCATCATCACAGGCATGCCCGGGGCGATCTTACCGGCGGTCACGCGACCGACGGCGATACGACCGACGTAGTCGGAGTAAAGCATGGCGGTCACCATGATCTGGAGGGGGTTGGCGAGGGCTTCGGCGCGGGACTTGAAACCGGCGGCGGCGCCACGGGAGGAACCTTCGGCGTAGGGCTCAGGGATCTTGTCGACGATCGTGTAGAAGAGATCCATCAGGTCCTTCGGACGGTTGCCTTCGACGGTCTTGGCGCGGTCGAGGGTGCCCCAGCCTTCGCGGCCGGAAGCGTAGACGATCGGGAAGTCGAGGGCGGACTCAGGGGCGTCGAGGGCGACGAGCAAGTCGAAGACTTCG